>NZ_JBNCLE010000005.1:0-431724 GCF_049844495.1 Micromonospora sp. DT48 | reverse complement strand
CACCCCCCTCCGCCCCCCCCCCCCCCTACCCCCCCCCCCCCCCCCCCCCCCCCCCCCCCCCCCCCCCTTTTTTCACAAACTTTTTTTGGTCCCCCACCCCCCCCCCCCCCCAAAACTTCTTGATCAACAGGGAAAGTTAGAGGGTTTGGACGGTGGCGATGCGTTCTTCGAGCTGCTCGATGGTGGCCTGGGCGCTGGGCGGGCCGCCGCAGATGCGGCGCAGCTCGGCATGGATCTTGCCGTGGGGCTGACCGGTGCGGTGGTGCTGGGCCGCGACCAGGGCGTTCAGCTGCCGACGCAGGGCCACCCGGCGCTGGGCGGCGCTCATCGGGGCCGCCGGAGCGGAGGCGGGCGGCGCTGACTCCGTCCGCCGCTCGGCAGCCCGGCGGCGCTGGGCGGCGAGCTGGTCGGCCTGCCGCTTGGCGAGCAACGACGCCACCTGCTCCGAGGTGAGCAGGCCGGGCAGGCCCAGGTACTCCTCTTCCTCGGGAGTGCCGGCCTGGGCCGCCGTACCGAACGAGGCGCCGTCGAAGATCACCTGGTCCAGTTCGGCGGTGGCCGACAGCGCGGCGAACCGCTTCTCCAGTTCGCCGCTGGCCTGCTCGTCGCGTTGGGCCCGCTCCAGCAGGTCGTCGTCGAAGCCCTCGCGGTCCTTGGGCTTGCCGAGCACGTGATCCCGCTCGGCCTCCATCTCGCTGGCCAGCCCGAGCAGGTGCGGCACGCTGGGCAGGAAGACCGACGCGGTCTCCCCGGGCCGCCGGGCCCGGACGAAACGCCCGATCGCCTGTGCGAAGTACAGCGGGGTGCTGGCGCTGGTCGCGTACACGCCGACGGCCAGCCGGGGGATGTCGACGCCTTCGGACACCATCCGCACCGCCACCAGCCACCGTTGCTGAGACGCCGCGAACGTCGCGATCCGGGCGGAAGCGCCCACGTCGTCGGAGAGTACGACCGCCGCCTTCTCCCCCGTCACCTGCTCGATGAGCTTGGCGTACGAGCGGGCCGCCTGCTGGTCGCTGGCGATGACAAGGCCGCCCGCGTCCGGCATGCCCGCCTCCCGCAGCACGGTCAGCCGGGCGTCGGCCGCCCGCAGCACCTGGGGCATCCAGTCGCCGGCCGGGTCCAGGGCGGTACGCCAGGCCTGGGCGATGAGATCCTGGGTCATCGGCTCGCCCAGCCGGGCCGCCAGCTCCTCCCCGGCGTTGGTACGCCACCGGGTCTCCCCCGAGTACGCCAGGAACAGCACCGGCCGTACCACGCCGTCGCGTAACGCGTCGCTGTAGCCGTACACCGAGTCGGCGCGGGAGCGCAGCAGGCCGTCGTCGCCCCGCTCGTAGCTGACGAACGGGATGGGGTTGTCGTCGGAGCGGAAGGGCGTGCCGGTCAGCATCAGGCGGCGTACCGCAGGCTCGAAGGCCGCCTTCACCCCGTCACCCCAGGTACGCGAGTCACCGGCGTGGTGGATCTCGTCGAGGATGACCAGGGTGCGTCGGGTCATGGTGCGCCGCCGGTGCACCTGTGGGGCCATCCCGACCTGCGCGTAGGTGACGACCGCACCGTGGAAGTCCGCCGAGGAGTGCAGGTCGGCGTTGCGGAACGCGGCGTCGAGTTGGATGCCCACCCGAGCGGCGGACTCCGCCCACTGCGTCTTCAGGTGCTCGGTCGGCGCGACCACCGTGACCGCCTCGACGCTGCCGTCGGCGAGCAGTTCGGCGGCGATCCGCAGGGCGAAGGTGGTCTTGCCGGCCCCCGGGGTGGCGACCGCCGTGAAGTCCTCGCTGCGCCGACGCAGGTACTCCACCAGGGCCTTGCGCTGCCAGGCGCGCAGGGGCGGAAACGTTTCGAGTGCCGGCGTCCGGACTGCCACGTGTTCGCTCCTCTCCGGCCGAACGGGATGTCCCGGCCGCAGGCCCGCGGACCCGGGCCGGGCGATGGCGGTCGCCCCACGAAAATGCCTCCGCGCAGCCGAGCCGCGAAGGCCGACTCAGCATAACCAGGGCCCGCTGGGGTGCCGACGCGACGCCACACCCGTCACGGGTGCCCTTCGCCACTGAGGGTTCACTCCGGCGACGGCCCGGACAGTCCGGTGTGCGGCGGACGCGTCGTCGCCACCGGCGCCGACCAGCGCCGCCGCAGGGCCACCAGGCGTACGCCGAAGACCAGCACGGCTGCGGCGGTGAGCGGGATCGGCCCGGTGTGGCCGAGGGCGTTGAGCAGCACCACCATGATCGAACCGACCAGCGACGCGACGGCGTAGATCTCCCGCCGCAGGACCACCGGGATCTCGCCGGTGAGCAGGTCGCGGACGAGTCCGCCACCGATCGCCGTGATCATGCCGATCAGGCAGGCGCCGACCGGCGGCACGTGGGCGTCGAGGGCCTTGAGGGTGCCGACGACGGTGAACAGGCCGAGCCCGGCCGCGTCCAGCACCAGAACGGTGGTGCGCAGCCGGGCGAACTGCGGATGCAGCCAGAAGATCGCCGCAGCGGTCGCCGCAGCGGTCCCCGCGTAGCGCCAGTCGCCGAAGGCCAGCGGTGGGACCTCGTCGATGACCAGGTCCCGGACGATTCCGCCACCGAGGGCCGCGACGAAGCCGACGAAGACCACGCCGAACAGGTCGAGTCGTTTGGCCACTGCCGCGGAGGCGCCCGAGGCGGCGAAGACCGCGACTCCGGCCAGGTCAGCCAGGAGCAGGGCGGTGGAGGTGGTCACCGCCGCAGGTTACGCGGGCCGTCGCGCGGGCCGAGGATCTCACTCGCGGTACGAGTCGTAGATCTCCTTGCACTTCGGGCAGACCGGCGAACCGGGTTTGGGCGTCTTCGTCACCGGGAACGTCTCCCCGCACAGCGCCACGACGAAGGTGCCCATGACGGCACTCTCGGCGATCTTTTCCTTCCGGACGTAATGGAACATCTCCGGACCGGTGTCGGCGTCCTTGAGCTCGGGACGTTCGAGGACCTGTGTAGTCACGTCTGCACCTCCGGCTGACAAGTCTGGCAGGTCACCCTTACCCGGTCCACCTGAGGTGACCCGTGTGGCGGGCGTACGGTGAGCGGTTGTGACCGACTTTCATCTTCGCTACGGCACCGAGGTGGCCCGAGCGCTGCGCGAGCAGGGCCCTGTGGTCGCTCTGGAGAGCACGATCGTCTCGCACGGCCTCCCCCGGCCGGACAATCTTCGGGTCGCCCGGGAGATCGAACAGGCCGTCCGGGACGCGGGCGCGGTCCCGGCCACCATCGGCATGGTCGCCGGGGAACTCGTGGTGGGGCTCGATGACGACGAGCTGACCCGACTGGCCACCGCCGACGGTGTGACCAAACTCTCCGTACGCGATCTCGCGGTGGCTGCCGCGACCGGTGCGGACGGTGCCACCACCGTGGCCGCGACCAGTGCCGTGGCCGCCGCGGCGGGCATCGGCGTGTTCGCCACCGGCGGGCTGGGCGGGGTGCACCGTGAGGCGGCGCAGACCTTCGACGAGTCGGCCGACCTGGTCACCCTGGCCCGTACCCCAATCGCGGTGGTCTGCGCCGGGGTGAAGTCGATCCTCGACGTGGGCGCCACGCTGGAGCGGCTGGAGACCCTCGGAGTGGCCGTGGTCGGCTACCGGACCCGCCGGTTCCCGGGCTTCTTCATCACCGACGGCGGCTTCGACCTCGACTGGTCGGTCGACTCCCCCGAACAGATCGCCGACGTGCTGGCCGCCCGCGAGCAGCACCGCGCGCACCACGGCGGGCTGATCGTCGCCAACCCGCTCCCTCCGGACGAGCAGCTCGACCCGGATCTGCACGACCTCACCCTCGCCGAGGGCCTGGCCCTGCTGGAGCGCGACGGGGTGACCGGCAAGGCCGTCACGCCGTACCTGCTCGCCCACTTCCACTCCGCCACGGCGGGTGCCAGCCTGGCGGTCAACGTCCGGATCATTCTGCGCAACGCCGATCTTGCCGCCCGGATCGCGGTCGCCGCCGCCCAGCGCCGGGCCGACCCGTCGGCGTGAACGCACGCCACGGCGGCACCGGCCGGGTGCTGGTCGTCGGCGACGTGGTCACCGACGTGGTGGCGGTGCTCGCCGGACCGTTGGCGCCCGGTTCCGACACCTCGGCGGCGATCAGGTCCACCGGTGGCGGGCAGGCGGCCAACACCGCGTCCTGGCTGGCTGCCCAGGGCGTACCGGTGACCCTGGTGGGGGCGGTCGGCGATGATGTCGCCGGGAATGACCGGGTGGCGGAGCTGGCTGCCGTCGGCGTCGACTGCGCGGTGGAGCGGGTCGCCGGAGCCGCCACCGGCACGGTGATCGTGCTGGCCGCCGGTGACGAACGGACGATGGTCACCGAGCGTGGGGCCAACGTACGGCTGAGTCCCGGGCACGTGGAAGCGGCGCTGGCCGGTACACCGGACGCGACGCACCTGCACCTGTCCGGGTACACCCTGTTGGACGCGCAGTCCCGACCAGCCGGTCTGCGGGCGCTGGCCGGCGCTCGCGAGCGCGGGCTCACCACCAGCGTCGACGCGGCCTCGGCGGCACCGCTGCGGGCGGCCGGGACGGCGGCGTTCCTGGAGTGGGTACGCGAGGTCGACCTGCTGCTGGTCAACGTCGACGAGGCCACGGTGCTGGCCGGGGGGCTCGAACCGGCGGCGCAGGGGCGGGCGCTGGTCGCCACGGCTCGTCGCGTGGTGGTCAAGCGCGGCTCTGCCGGTGCGATCTGGGTCGACCGCGACGCCGCGATCATCACCTCACCGGCCCACCGGGTGACGGTGCGAGACGTGACCGGAGCCGGTGACGCCTTCGCGGCGGGCCTGCTGGCCGCCTGGCTATCCGGGGCGACGCCGGCGGCGGCCCTGGCCCGGGCGGCGGATCTCGGTGCCGCGGCGGTGACGCAGGTCGGTGCCCGACCGGCTCGCTGAGCTGCCGACGGTCAGGGCTCGGCGTCGATGATCTTGTGTGGCCGCTCCTCGGCGCTGAGGCTCATCGGGGGCGGCGCCGCCTCGGTGGCCGATCGTGCCGAGAAGCGGTTCGCCAGGCGGTGCTGCTCCTTGGGTGGCCGGTCGTTGGCCAGCAGCACCGCGAGCCACGGGATGAGCACGCTGCCCAGCGCGACCAGGGGCAGCCAGAGCCAGAGCATGGGTGCTCCCACGCCGACCAGGACGGCACCGGCGATCACGCAGGCGACGCGGACACCCATCATCACGACGTAACGCCGCTGCCGACTGGTCAACTGATCGTCCTGGCTGCGCGAGGCGTCGGTGATGAGGATCGGCTGGTACGCCTGACGCTTCACCGTGTTACCTCCTCCGGAGGGGTCACCCCCATCCTGTCACCCACACCGGGTGAGCGACGAAATTCGTCGACGGGGGATTCGTGTTACGTGCGTGGTACGCTCGCCGCGTGGGCAGCAGGTTCAGCTTCACCGACGAGGCGTTGGCCAATCTGCGGGTCTACGACGTCACGCCGGGGGAAGTCTGGGAGGCGCTGCACAGCGACCGGCGGGTGATGCGCCATCTCGGTGACGACGTGATGGTGGTCTACGCCCCCACCGCCCGTGGCCGCCGGGTGGCCGTGCTGCTCGCCGAGGCCGACGGCGTCGACAACGACTGGGACGTGCTCGCCGCCCGCGAGTTGAGCGACGTCGAGGCCAAACGCTACGACGAGGCCGTGCGGAAATCTCCGGAGACGAGGAGGCGGTGACGATGAACCGTCACGACGCGACCAAGCAGTTCCACGGCGGCGGCGACCGGATCGCCGATCTGATCGACGAGAGTCAGGCGGTGGAGTTGCCGGTCCCCGACACCGAGACTCCGATGGTCAGCCGGTCGGTCCGGCTGCCCCTGGAGACGTACGAACGGGTCCGGGCCGCCGCCGACGCCCGAGGCATCGGCGTGACGACGTTGATGCGGCAGTGGATCGAGGCGGGCTTGGCCGACCTGGACGACTCGGCGACCGTCTCGCTGGCCGACGTCCGGCGGGCGATCGCCTCCCTCGCCCACCCGAGCGCCGCCTGACCTGACGCCGGTCCCGCACACCGACCTGCGTGGATCGCCAGCTGGCATGCTCGGACCTGATGCGGTGGCGGGTCAGCCCGCGCTCGCCTTCGCCGCCTTCATCTGCTGTTTGTACTCCCGAACCAGGCGCAGTGACTCGGCATCGGTGACATCGGCGACGGACCGGTGGGCATCCGGATCGCCGTAGTCGCCGGCCGCCTCCCGCCAGCCCGGCGGTCGCACGTCGAAGCGCTTGCCGAGCAGCGCGACGAAGATCTGTGCCTTCTGCCGACCGAATCCGGGCAGGGCGGTGACCCGCTTGAGCAGGTCACGGCCGTCCTCCAGGTCCGCCCACAGGTGGGCGGCGTCGCCGTCGTAGCGCTCGACCAACACCCGACAGACCTGCTGTACGCGGGCCGCCATCGCCTTGGGGAACCGGTGCAACGCGGGCGGTCGGGCGAAGATCGCCACCAGGGCTTCCGGGTCGAACTCGGCCAATTCCCGGGCGTCCAGGTCGTGGCCGAGCCGCTCGGCCAGCACGTAAGGCGAGGAGAACGCCTTCTCCATCGAGACCTGCTGGTCGAGCACCATGCCGATCAGCAGGGCCAACGGGTCGCGGGTCAGTAGTCGGTTCGCCTCCGGGTCGATGGGCAGTACGAGTGTCATGCCCACATCCTGCCTGGTCGCGGGGGGTGGGGCGGGATCCGCCACTCACACGATGACAAGTTAGGTAAGCCTGTGCTAACTTCCCGTCGGTCGTCTTGACCGGAAGAGGGGTTCACCGTGCCAGTCACCCATCGCGCCACAGGCGCTTTGCTCACCGCCAGCCTGCTCGTTCTCGGCTTGGCCGCCTGTGGTTCGGGCGGGGACGAGAATGCCGGATCCGACGACAAGGGCGACAAGCAGATCACCGTCTACAGCGGACGCAGTGAGAAGCTGGTCGCGCCACTGCTGGAGAAGTTCACCGCGCAGACCGGCATCACCGTGCAGCCGCGGTACGCCAGCACCGCGCAGCTCGCCGCCCAACTCGTCGAAGAGGGCGACAAGTCCCCGGCCGACGTGTTCTTCGCGCAGGACGCAGGCGCCCTCGGCACCGTCGCCAAGCGGGGGATGTTCAGCACGCTGCCCGAGGCGACCACGTCCCAGGTGCCGCAGACCTACCGGGCGGGCTCCGGCGAGTGGGTCGGCGTGAGCGCCCGAGCGCGGGTCCTGATCTACAACCCCGATCTGGTCCCGGCCGACCAGTTGCCCAGGTCCGTCTTCGACCTGGTCGATCCGGCCTGGAAGGGCAAGGTCGCGGTGGCCCCGACCAACGCCTCGTTCCAGGCGTTCGTCACCGCGATCCGGGTGCAGCACGGTGACGCCCGGGCGGAGGAGTTCCTGGCCGGGCTCCGGGCCAACGATCCGCAGATCCGCGACGGCAACGGCAAGATCGTCGAAGACGTGAACAACGGCGTCGTGGCGGTCGGCCTGGTCAACCACTACTACCTCGGTGAGCTCGCCAAGGAGCAGGGCACCACCCCGGAGCAGCTCAAGGCCAAGCTGCACTTCTTCCCCGGCGGCGACACCGGCGCCCTGGTCAACGTGGCCGGCGTGGGCGTGCTCAAGGGTGCCGCCACCGACCCGGACGTGCAGCAGTTCGTGGACTTCCTGCTCAGCACGGAGTCGCAGACCTACTTCGCCGAGCAGACGTTCGAGTACCCGGTGATCTCCGGTGTGCCGGGTCCGGCGTACGTGCCGCCGCTGGCCGACCTGTCCGTGCCCGAGGTCGACCTGAACGACCTCGACACGCTGGACGCCACCGTGACCATGATCAAGAATTCGGGGCTGGTCCCCTGACCACTCCGCCGACCACCGCAGGGCCGCCCGGTATCCGGTCGGCCCTGTCGGTCGTCTCCGGCCGGCTACCACGGCTGGCCCCCCGCCCCGCGCTGTTGGCCGCCTCCACCGCCGCCGTGGCGGTGGCCCTGATCCCGCTCGCCTACCTCGGGGTACGCACCGCCGAGGCCGGCGGGGACCGCATCGTCGCCGAACTCTGGACCGAGCGGGTCGGTCTACTCGCCCTACGCAGTCTCGGGTTGGCCGGCGTGGTCACGATCGCCTGCGTACTGCTCGGCGTCGGCACCGCCTTCCTGGTCACCCGTACCGACCTTCCCGCACGGCGGCTGTTCGCCGTGCTGGCAGCGCTACCGCTGGCGGTCCCCACCTACATCGCCGCGTTCGCCTGGGTCTCGGCCGCTCCCCGGCTGGAGGGCTTCTGGCCGGCGGCCCTGGTCCTCACCCTCTGTTCCTATCCATACGTGCTGCTGCCGGTGGCCGCCGCGCTACGCGGGGCGGATCCCGCGCAGGAGGAGGTGTCCCGGTCCCTGGGGCGCGGTGGGTGGCGCACCTTCACCGCCGTCACGCTGCGACAGATCCGGCCCGCCACCGCCGCCGGGGCGTTGCTGGTCGCGCTGTACGTGCTCTCCGACTTCGGCGCGGTTTCCATCCTGCGCGCGGAGACCTTCACCCGAGCCATCTTCGTCGCCCTCGAACTGGGCTTCGACCGCACCGGGGCGTTGGTGCTCTCCAGCGTGCTGGTCGCGCTGACCGTGCTGCTGCTGGCCGGCGAGACCGCCACCCGCCGTCGCGGAGCCCAGTACGCACGACTTTCCGGCGCGCGCCGTCCGGTGCCCCGGTTGTCGCTCGGTCCGGCGCGCTGGCCGGCCATCGCCGCTCTGCTCGCTGTCGCCGTACTGGCGCTGGGTGTGCCGGCGGTCAGTCTGGGGCGGCGGCTCGTCGCCGGCACGTCCCGCCCGGGCGCGCTGCCCGAGGTGCTCACCGCCGCCGGGAACTCGCTGACCGTGTCGCTGGCCGGTGCCGCGTTGACCATGCTGCTGGCGCTGCCCCTCGGCCTGCTCGCGGCCCGTGCGCCGGGCCCGCTGACGACCGCGCTGGACCGGTTGGCGTACCTCGGTTACGCGCTGCCCGGTGTGGTCGTCGGGCTCTCCCTGATCTTCTTCGGGATCAACGTGGCGTATCCGCTCTACCAGACCCGGTGGTTGCTGGCCCTGGCGTACGCCACGCTGTTCCTGCCGCTGGCGGTCGGCGCGGTGGCCAGTGCCGCCGCCCAGTCCCCCGCCCGGCTGGAGGAGGTGGCGCGCTCACTCGGTCGCGGGCCGTGGACGGTCCTGCGGACGGTGACCCTGCCGCTGATCCTGCCGGGCATCGGCGCCGGAGCGGCGCTGGTGTTCCTCACCGGCATGAAGGAGCTTCCCGCCACCCTGCTGCTGCGTCCCACCGGCACGGACACCCTGGCCACCGAGTTGTGGACCAGCACGGCGGTCGGCGCCTACGCGGCGGCGGCACCCTATGCCGTGCTGTTGGTGGTGGTCTCGGCCCTGCCCACCTGGTGGCTGGTCGCCCGCAGCGGGCTGCTCGACCGGGAGGAGCGGCCATGACCGCACATCAGCCAGCGAACCGTCGGCACAGCGTGCCGCCGTCCCGGGTCGGAACGCAGCGAAGTGGAGGCCGACATGAGTGAGGTCGTGGTCAGTGGCGTGATCAAGCGGTACGGCCGGGTGTCCGCCCTCGCCGGGGTGGACCTGGCCGTACCGTCGGGCCAACTGACCGCCGTCCTCGGCCCGTCCGGTTGCGGAAAGACCACCCTGCTGCGCTGCCTGGCCGGTTTCGAGCGGCTGGACGCCGGGGAGATCCGCATCGACGGCGCGCTGGTGGCGGGCGGCGGACGACACCTACCGGCGCACCGACGCAACATCGCGGTGGTGCCGCAGGAGGGTGCCCTCTTCCCACACCTGAGCGTGGCGGACAACGTCGGCTACGGCCTCGACCGGGCGGCCCGACGTTCGGACCGGGTCGATGAGGTGCTGACCCTCGTCGGGCTGGCCGGGCTCGGCGACCGGATGCCGCATCAGCTCTCCGGCGGGCAGCAGCAACGGGTGGCGGTCGCCCGCGCCCTGGCACCCCGGCCGGCGGTGGTGCTGTTGGACGAGCCGTTCAGCGCCCTCGACGCGGGCCTGCGCGCGGGGCTGCGCCACGACGTCCGTGACGCGCTGCGCGCCGACGGCGCGACCGGTGTGCTCGTCACCCACGACCAGGGTGAGGCGCTGTCGGTCGCCGACCAGGTGGTGGTGCTCCGCGAGGGGCGAGTGGTCCAGGCCGCCGCACCGGCCTCGGTGTACCGCGAGCCGGTCAACCTCTGGGTGGCCGAGTTCGTCGGCGACGCGGTGCTGCTGCCGGCGGTCGTCGAGCAGGGCGTCGCGCGGACCGCGCTGGGTGAGGTGCCGCTCGCCGGTGCGGTGCCCGACGGTCCGGTCACCGCACTGGTACGTCCCGAGCAGGTCCGCCTGACGACGGGCACCGGCGGTGTCGCCGCGACCGTCCTTCGCCACGACTTCCACGGTCACGACGCGCTGGTCGGTCTCGGGCTGCCCGACGGAACCCGGATCACCGCGCGGATCCTCGACGGCGATGCCGCCGTGGCCCTGGGAAGCCAGGTGACGGTACGCGTGGAGGGTGCGGCTCGGGCCTTCCCGACCGACCCGGCCCCCGGCCGTCCATCTCCCGCCCCGGTGCGCCTGGCCGGGTGAGGACCCGGGCGAGGCCGGGGTCACCGCAGCGGCGCCCCCGCGCGGCGACGACGCGAAGCGGCCCGGCGGATCGGTGTGGATCGTCCGCCGGGCCGGTTCACGTCAGGTCAGGTCAGGTCAGGTCAGTTGACCACGAACAGCAGGCGGTTCGGGGAGCCGCTGCCCGGGTTGGACACCACACCGGTGGTGGCGTTGTTGACCAGGTAGCTCTTGACCTGGGCGGGCGAGTAGGAGGGGTTGGCGCCGAGCACGAGGGCGGCGGCACCGGCCACGTGCGGCGAGGCCATCGAGGTACCGCTGATCGTGTTGGTCGCGGTGTTGCTGGTGTGCCAGGCCGACGCGATGCTCGAACCCGGCGCGAAGATGTGCACGCACGAGCCGTAGTTGGAGAACGAGGAGCGGGCGTCGGTGTTGGTGGTCGAGCCGACGGTGATCGCGGTCGAGGTCCGGGCCGGCGAGTAGTTGCAGGCGTTGGCGCTGGAGTTGCCCGCCGCGACGGCGTAGGTGACGCCCGAGGCGATCGAGTTGCGCACGGCGTTGTCGATGGAGGTGCTGGCGCCGCCGCCGAGGCTCATGTTCGCCACGGCCGGCTTCACCGCGTTGGCGGTCACCCAGTTCACGCCGTTGACCACGCTGGTGGTGGTACCGCCGCCGGAGCAGTTGAGCACCTTCACCGCGATCAGACGGACACCCTTGGCCACGCCGTACGTCGAGCCACCGACGGTGCCGGCGACGTGGGTGCCGTGACCGTTGCAGTCGGTGTTGTTGCGGTCCACCGTGTTGGTGCCCCAGGTGGCCCGGCCGCCGAACTGGTTGTGGCTGGTCCGGATGCCCGTGTCGATGATGTACGCCCGCACGTTCGAGGCGGTGTTCGGGTAGGTGAAGGTGCCGTTCAGCGGCCGGTTCCGCTGGTCGATCCGGTCCAGGCCCCAGGGGGCGTTGGTCTGGGTCGCCTGGATGCTGACCACCTGGTCCTGCTCCACGTAGGCCACCGCCGGGTTGGCCGCGAGCCGCGCCGCCTGGGTGGCGGTCATCTTGGCCGCGAAGCCGGTCAGCGCGGCGCTGTAGGTGTCGGAGACGGTGCCCCCGTACCGCTTGACCAGGGTCTTCGCCCGGTCCGGAACGGCGGAGCGGGCCTTCGACGACCCGGCGGCACCGACGGCGTCGGTGTTCAGGACGACGAGGTAGCTCCCGCTGACCGCGTTCGACGCGCCGGCCCCGAGGATTTCCCCGGTGGGTGCGGCGACGGCCGCGGTGGTGCCGGCCGCCGAGACGGCCGCCGCGGTGGCGACGACGGCGAGCGCCCGGATGAACTGCCGTCGCGCGGTAGACCCTGAGGACATGGTGCCTCCCTTACCTGGGCGGCCGACCGGGCTTCTGGCCGGGCGGTCCGCACCCTGGACTGAGTTGGAGAGATGCTAGCGCTAGATCGATGAATATGACAGGGATGTTCGTCGATTGGTTTTCAATGTCACGGCCGATGCCCGTCACCCCGTCGCCACCAGGCAGGATGACGGTGTGGACGGACACGACATGCTGCTCTCCCCCGCCGGAGTCGACGCGTTACGGACCGCGTTGACGCGAGCCGACTTCACCGCCAACGGCATCGCCGCGCGGCTCGGCGCGCAGGCGACCGGCGGGGTCGCCCGCAACGACTTCCGGGCCGCGCTGCGGGCCACCGCCGACCGGGATCCCCTCGCCACCCTGATCCGGGTGTTCATCTGTGAGCAGACCGAGCCGGAGGAGGCGGTCGCCGCCACACTGGCTCCGCTGCCACTGTCCGACGCGCTCGCCGCCGGACTCGTCGAACGGCACGACGACGGGCTGCGGATGGGACTCGACCTGGAGCCGTACGGCGACGACTGGTGGGTCCTCGCGGACGTGCCGGCCAGCGCCCGCCCCGGCCGTCCACTGCACGCCGAACACGTGCTCGGCATCGGCGGGGCGACGCAGACGATGATCGGCGCCGCGCTACGACGGCCGGTCGACACCGCGCTGGACCTGGGCACCGGATCCGGTGTGCAGGCGCTGCACCTGGGCACTCACGCCCGGCAGGTCACCGCCACCGACGTGTCCCGACGCGCGCTGCGCTTCGCCGCCACCACCGCCGCCCTCAACGGCCAGGACTGGGAACTGCTGCACGGTGACATGGTGGCTCCGGTCGCCGGCCGCCGGTTCGACCTCGTGGTGAGCAACCCGCCCTTCGTGGTCGGGCCCGGCACCACCACGCACGTCTACCGCGACTCCGGCCGGGTCGGCGACGCGATCGGCGCCGAGCTGGCCGCCGCCGCACCGGGGCTGCTCACCGAGGGCGGCACCATGCAGTACCTCGCCAACTGGGTGCACGTGACCGGCGAGGACTGGGGCGAGCGGGTCGCCGGCTGGTTCGACGGCACCGGCCTGGACGCCTGGGTCATCCAGCGCGAGGTCGCCGACCCGATGGCGTACGTCAACCTGTGGCTGACCGACGTCGGTGAGGCCGCCGACCCGCAACGGATGGCCGAGTGGCTCGACTGGTTCGACGCGCACAAGGTGGAGGCGATCGGCTTCGGCATCGTCTCGCTGCGCCGTAGCGACCACGACGACCCGGTGCTGCGGGTGGAGGACCTGCGCCAACGCGTACAGCCGCCGATGGGTGATCGGATCGCCGAGTGGTTCGACCGGCAGGACTGGCTGCGCGGGCGGGACACCGACGGTCTGTTGGCCGCGCGTTACCAGGCCGCCGACGGGCTCCAACTACGTCAGGAGGCGACGATGGGATCCGACGGTTGGGCGGTGGAACGGCAGGTCCTCGCCATGCCCGACGGGCTGCGTTGGAGCGAGGAGATCGACCCGCTGGTGCTGGCCCTGGTGGGCGGGGCCGACGGCCGGTTGCCGCTGCGGGACCAGCTGGCGCTGCTCGCCGCCGCCCACGACGTGACCACGGAGGAACTGGCCGAGGCGGCCGGGCCGATCGTGGCGCACCTGGTGGAGCGGGGTTTCGTCACGCCGGTGGTGACCTGATGCGGGCGGTGGTGCAGACCGTCGGTCGGGCCAGCGTGACCGTCGACGGCGAGGTGGTCGGCGCGGTCGACGACGGGTTGCTGGTGTTGCTCGGAGTGACCCACACCGACACCCCGGAGATCGCCCGGACGATGGCCCGCAAGGTGCACGAGTTACGCATCCTCGACGGCGAGCGATCGGCGGCGGACGTCGCCGCGCCGATCCTGGTGGTCAGTCAGTTCACCCTCTACGGCGATGCCCGCAAGGGTCGTCGGCCGACCTGGACCGCGGCCGCGCCGGCGGAGGTGGCGGAGCCGCTGATCGAGGAGGTGGTCCGGGAGCTGCGCCGGCGCGGCGCGACGGTCGCCACCGGCCGGTTCCGCGCGCACATGCTGGTGGAGAGCGTGAACATCGGCCCCCGAACCATCCTCCTCGACCTGTGAGGCCACCGGACACAGGTCAGTGACCGGCTCCGACCACTGTGTGCCGGGCGCGGGGTTCAGCCGAAGAGGCCGCGGCGTTGCAGCGACTGCCGCAGCCAGCTGTCGAGCTGGGCGGCCCAGTCGGTGTTCGCCGCCGAGGCGTGCTCCACGGCGAAGCGACCGAAGACGTCGCGGCCCTCGGTGAACAACCCGCCGCGCTTGTCCAGTTCCAGCACCACCTGCACCTGCCGGGGGTCGGTGACGAAGGTGACCTCCAGTTGGTTCATCGCGCCCGCGTACTGCGGCGGCGGGTAGAACTCGATTTCCTGGTAGAACGGCAACTTCTGGTGGACACCGTAGATGTGGCCACGCTCCACGTCGGCTCGCGAGAACCGGAAACCGAGCCGCAGCAGCGCCTCCAACAGCTGCTCCTGGGCAGGCAGCGGATGCACCGCCACCGCGTCCAGGTCACCCTTGTCGACCGCGCGGGCCACCTCCAACTCGGTACGCAGACCCATCGTCATCCCGTGCAGATGTTGCCCGTACATCTCGGTGAGCGGCGTCTCCCACGGCACCTCGAACCGGAACGGGATGTCGTAGCGCTGCCCCGCCTCCAGCCGGAACGCGCCGGTGACCTGCTGGCGCTGGAACTCCTGGTTGGTGACGTACTCGTTGTCGCCGCTCTCCACCTCCACCCGGGTGAGCAGCCCCAGGGCGACGTAGGTCACGTCGACCCCGTGGTCGCCGCCGGTGACCGCGATGGTGCCCTCCAGATGGCCCCCCGGCCGGCAGTTCGGATTCGACAGCACCGTCTCCACTGACGGGCCGCCAACTCCCATCGCCTGCATGAGCCGTTTGAAGACCACTTCTGCCTCCGTCGTTCGTCGCCCGCATCGGGCGGTTACGCCGGCCCCACGGCCGACCGGTGGCACGGTAATCGGCGTCGACAAGCCGACATCGACGAACCGCCAAACCAACCACGTCACCGAATGCTGACGCAAAGACCACCGCCAGTGTCCGATCGTCTCGCAAAGACTGTCGGTTCCCCGATCGCCTCACTCCCGTTTTACGCCCCGAACGCCAAGCTGTTTGTCACCGGCGCAACTGGCCGGGCGGACACGGCATGGACGTGGACACGGGGAGAGACTGAGATGGCTCAGCAGATGACGGAGTACCGGACGAACGCCGGCACCAACGCGGAGTACGGCGTCGACACCCTGACCGATCTGGACGCCACCGACGAACGCGGTGTCTCCACCGATCTGGTCCGGGCATATTTGAACGGCATCGGTCGGACGAAGCTGCTCACCGCGGTGCAGGAGGTGGACCTGGCCAAGCGCATCGAGGCCGGCCTGTTCGCCGAGGAGAAACTGAACACCTGCGTCCCGGTTTCCGCAGAGTTGCGCGCCGACCTGGAACTGATCGCACGACAGGGCCGGGCCGCGAAAGACCACCTGCTGGAGGCGAATCTGCGCCTGGTGGTCAGCATTGCCAAGCGCTACACCGGCCGTGGCATGGCCTTCCTCGACCTCATCCAGGAAGGCAACCTCGGCCTCATCCGCGCCGTCGAGAAATTCGACTACACCAAGGGCTACAAGTTCTCCACCTACGCCACCTGGTGGATCCGCCAGGCCATCACCCGCGCCATGGCAGACCAGGCCCGCACCATCCGCATCCCGGTCCACATGGTCGAGCAGGTGAACCGGATGGTCCGCGCCCGGCGCGAGCTGGCGGTGTCGCTGGGTCGGGAGCCCACCGTCGCCGAGGTGGCCAAGGTGCTCGACGTGCCCGAGATCCAGGTGATCGAGCTGATCTCGTACGACCGGGAGCCGGTGAGTCTGGACCAGGCTGTCGGCGAGGACGGTGAGAGCGCCCTCGGTGACTTCGTCGCCGCCGTCGACCCGGCCGCCGGGCCCGGCGACGCGGCAGCCCAGGGCGAGCTGCGTAACGAGGTGAGCATCGTGTTGGCCACGCTCTCGCAGCGCGAGCAGGCCGTCATCCGGCTGCGGTTCGGCCTCGACGACGGCCGCCAGCGCACCCTGGACGAGGTCGGTCGGGAGTTCGGCCTCTCCCGTGAGCGGATCCGGCAGATCGAGAAGGTGACGCTGCTGAAGCTGCGGGCACCCGAGCGCGCCCAGCGGTTGGAGGCGTACGCCTGCTGAGCTGAGCGTTCGATCATCGGCCCCGGCGGTACCCGCCGGGGCCGATGCGTGCCTGGTGCTTGACGACGCCCGCACCACCCGGTAGAAACCAATCGGTTATTGAACCGAGAGGTTATCTACCGTGCCCACTGACTTGGACGCCACCTTCGCCGCCCTCGCCGACCCCACCCGGCGGGCCATCCTCGCCCGGCTGGCGGCGGGCGAGGCCACCGTGACCGAACTCGCCGCGCCCTTCGCGATGAGCCAACCGGCCGTCTCCAAGCACCTGCGGGTGCTGGAACGCGCCGGGCTGGTCAGCCGGGGGCGGGACGCCCAACGACGCCCCTGCCGTCTCGAGGCCGCGCCACTGCGGGAGGCCACCGCCTGGCTCGCCGCGTACCGCGACCACTGGGCCGAGCGCTACCAGCGACTGGACGCCCTGCTCGACGAGTTGCGCTCGACCGAGGACGGGCAGGGCATCCCGGGCACCGCCGACGGCAGGGCGAACCCGTGATCGACGACCACCTGGTGGTCGACACGCCAGGCGATCGGGACATCGTGCTGAGCCGCGTCTTCGACGCACCGGCACACCTCGTGTTCGCCGCCTTCACCCGCCCTGACCTGCTCGTGCGTTGGTACGGCGCACGCGGCTGGCAACTGGTCGAGTGCGCGGTGGACCTGCGGGTGGGTGGTCACTGGCGGTTCGAGTCGCAGGGCCCCGACGGGCAACGGATGGTCCAGCGTGGCGTCTACCGGACGATCGTCGCGCCGCACGAACTCGTCTGCACCGAACGCTTCGACGATCAGTCCTACCCCGGCGAGACGCTGATCCGGCACACGTTCACCGAACTCGCCGGAAAGACCACCGTCACCACCACCCTGCGCTACGCCACCCCCGAGGGACGCGCCACCGCCCTGCGGTACCCGATGACCCGAGGAATCACCGAGAGCTACACCCGACTCGCCGCGCTGCTGGCGACACGGACAGGAGGACAGGAATGAACTGGACGTTGGAAGTGGTGGTCGTACCGGTCTCCGATGTGGACCGGGCCAAGGCGTTCTACACCGACCAGCTCGGCTTCGTCGTCGACCACGACACAGTGGTCGGCGACGGCGCGCGCATCGTGCAGTTGACCCCACCCGGATCGGGTTGCTCGGTCGTCATCGGCACGGGTGTGGTGCCGCACATGCCGCCCGGGTCGTTGAAGGGCCTGCAACTCGTCGTACCGGACCTTGCCAAGGCTCGCGCCGAGCTGCTCGAACGAGGCGTCGAGGTGAGCGAGATCCAGGTGCTCGGTGAGAACCGGAGCCCGGTGCCGGATCCGCTGGACAACGTCGGCTTCGTCTTCTTCGACGACCCCGACGGCAACGCCTGGGCGGTGCAGCAGATCTCTTCCCGCCGGTAGAGGGTGAAAGGAAGGGCCCCTTCCTATACACGAGGCGTTAGGAAGGGGCCCTTCCTTTCACAAGCGGCGGGGGCCGGTGTCGGGGCGGGGCACGGCGGCCGAGCCGACCCGGACGTTCGCGTGCAACACGGACAGGCCGTCCGGCCGGGCGAGCACCGGATTCAGCGTCAACGCCCGTACCCGGGGCTGGTCATCGGCGAGGCGGCCGACCCGCAGCAGCAGGTCGGCCAGGGCCGCGCGGTCCACCGGGGCGGCCCCGCGATGACCGCGGAGCAACGGCGCGGCCCGAGGCGCGTCGACCAACTCGGCGGCGTCCCGGTCGGTCAACGGCACCGACCGCCACGCCCGGTCGCCGAGCAACTCCGTGGCCACCCCACCGAGCCCGAACCCGACCACCGGACCGAACGCCGGATCCTCGACCAGTTCCACGACACAGGCCACCCCGGGCGGCACCATCGGCTGCACCAGGACCTCCGCACCGAAGGCCACCGCCAACTCCGTGGCGGCGCGGCGCACGGCGGCGGCGTCCGACAGGTCGAGACGTACCGCACCGAGGTCGAGTCGGTGCCGCAGCCCCGGGGCGGCGGCCTTGAGCGCCACCGGGAACCCGAGCCGTTCGGCCGCCTCGACGGCCTCGTCGACCGAGGTCACCGGCACCGACTCGACCACGTCGATGCCGTACGCGGCCAGCAACGCCGCCACGTCGGTGTCATCGGCCCGCAGCGCCGCCTGCGCCGCCGCCGGGTCCACGTCGGACAGTTCCGGCACGACTCCGGTCGGCCGACGCAGCCATTGCGCGTACGCGGTGACCCGGGACAGCGCCCGGACCGCCTCCTCCACGCTCGGATACGACGGCACCCCGGCCGGGGCGCAACCGACCAGGAAAGTGGCCACCGCCGGTTTGCCGCCGGACAGCGCGGCGGGCAGGGCGGCGCTGAAATCGGCCTCGGTACCGGTGAACTGGCCGGGCAGCGGCGGCGCGAAGAGCACCACCAACGCGTCGACCGACTCGTCGGTGGCGGCTGCGGCCAACGCGTCGGCGAACTCGGCGGCGCTCGCCCTCGGCCCGACATCGCGCGGGTAGCCGGCGGCGACGGTCAGGCCCTGGGCCGCGCAGGCGGTGGCCGCGAGCCCGGTCAGCGCCGAGGAGTTGCCGACCACGCCGACCCGGTTGCCGGCCGGCAGCGGCTGGTTGGCCAGCAGCACACCGACGTCGAGCAACTCACCGACGGTGTCCACCCGGATCACCCCGGACTGGGCGAACAACGCGCTGACAGCTGTGGCATCCGGGCCGGTGGCCCCACCCAGCCCCGCAGGCCGAGCCGGTGAGGCCAACGCCACCACCGGCTTGTCCCGACCGATGCGCCGGGCCAGCCGGGCGAACTTGCGCGGGTTACCGAAGGTCTCCAGGTACAGCATGATCACGTCGGTGCCGGGGTCGTCCTGCCAGTACTGCAACAGGTCGTTACCGGAGACGTCGGCCCGGTTGCCGGCCGAGACGAAGCTGGACAGGCCGAGCCCGCGTCGATCCGCCTCCGCCAGCAGCGCCACGCCGAACGCCCCGGACTGGCTGAAGATGCCCACCCGGCCCGGCACCGGCAGGCGCGGGGCGAGGGTGGCGTTGAGGCGTACCGCCGGATCGGTGTTGGCCACCCCCAGGCAGTTCGGGCCGATCACCCGCATGCCCGCGGCGTGGGCCGCGCGGACCAGGGCCCGCTGCGCGGCGGCACCCTCGACGCCCGCCTCGGCGAAGCCCGCGGAGATCACCACCAGACCGTGCACACCGGCCGCCGCGGCGTCGGCGACCACCACCGGGGCGGCCTCCGGGGGTACCGCCACCACCGCCAGGTCGACCGGCAGCCCGGCGTCGGCCGCCGACGGGTACGCGGGCAGCCCGGCCACCCGCACGGCGCTCGGGTGCACCGGCACCACCGACCCGGTGAATCCGCCGTCGCGCAGGTGCCCGAGCACCGCCGCGCCGACGCCCTGCCCGGTGGCGCTGGCGCCGTAGACGGCGACGCCACGCGGGGCGAGCAGCCGGGCGATGGACCGTGCCTCGGTGCGGTGCTCCCGACCGCGCTGCACCTCCAACGTCGCCTCGGTCGGCGCGATCGGGAAACTCAGGTGCACCACCCCGTCGGCGAACTGACGCTGGATCTGGTAGCCGAAGTCGGCGAAGACCCGCAGCATCTGACCGTTGGCCGGCAGCACCTCGGCCACGAAGTTGACGATTCCGGCGCGGCGGGCGGCATCCGCGAGATGCTCCATCAGCACCGAGCCGATACCCCGACCCTGGTACGCGTCCTCGACGACGAAGGCCACCTCGGCGTCGGGCGACTGCGGCCCGAGCCGCTCGTACCGGCCGACGGCGACGATCCGGTCGCCGGCCAGTACCACGAACGCCTCCCGGTCGTGGTGGTCGACGTTGACGAAGCGGTGCAGGTCCCGCTCCGGAATGCGGGGGTACGGCGAGAAGTAGCGCAGGTAGCGGGTGCGCTCGGAGAAACGGGAGTGCATCGCCACGATCCCGGGCGCGTCCGACGGGTCGATCGGTCGCAACTGGACCGTGCTGCCGTCGCTGAGCAGCACGTCCACGGCTTGTTCGGGAGCGTCCACCTTGGTCGGCTCAGTCAGTCGCGCGGATCGTGCGGGTCGAGGCCGAGCAGCGGGAAGACCGCCTTCCGGGTCGCCGCGATCGCCCGGTCCACCGCGTTCGGCTCTCCCGTGGGCTGCCACGGCTCGTAGCCCGGGTCGACGTCGTCGGTCATCCGCAGCGGCACGTCGAAGCGGGGCCGGCGGGCCCTGGCCAGTTCCCGCCAGGCCGGTGGGGTCAGCGTCGCCGGGTCCAACGGCGCGCCGGTGGCCACCGCCAGCAGATGCGTCCAGGCCCGGGGCACCACCTCGACCAGGGCGTACCCGCCACCGCCGGTGGCCACCCACCGCCCGTCGCACAGCTCGTCGGCGAGCGCCCGCAACGCCAGGTAGGTGGCACGCTGCCCGTCGACGGACAGGTGCAGGTCGGCCAGCGGGTCGACGCGGTGGGCGTCCGCTCCGCACTGGGTGAACAGCAGTTGTGGGCGGAACGCCCGCAGCACCGACGGCACGATCGCGTGGAAGGCACGCTGCCATCCGGCATCCTCGACGCCGGGCGGCAACGGGATGTTGACCGCGGTGCCCGCGGCGTTCGGGCCGCCGGTCTCGTCCGGGAAGCCGGTGCCGGGAAAGAGGGCGAGCGGACTCTCGTGCAGGCTGACGGTGAGCACCCGGGGGTCGTCCCAGAAGATCTGCTGCACCCCGTCGCCGTGGTGCACGTCCACGTCGACGTAGGCGATGCGCTCGGCACCCAGGTCGAGCAGCCGGGCGATGGCCACCGCCGGATCGTTGTAGACGCAGAACCCGGCGGCGCGGGCGGGCATCGCGTGGTGCAGGCCACCCGCGACGTTGACCGCCCGACGGGCCGTTCCCCGCCACACCACCTCGGCCGCGATCACGCTCGCTCCGGCGACCAGCGCGCTGGACTCGTGCATCCCGTCGAACACCGGATTATCCGACGTACCCAGACCGAACCCGGCGAAGAGCGGGTCGCGCGGCGCGATCCGCACCGCGTCCAGGTAGCGCGGGTCGTGCACCCGGGTGAGCAGGGCGTCGTCGGCGGGCGCTGGCGGCACCAGCCGCACCCCGGGCCGTTCCAGGATGCCGAGTTCCCGGGCGAGCGCGATGGTCAACTCCACCCGTACCGGATCCAGCGGGTGGTCACCGAGGTCGTAGGCGAGCAGCGACTCGTCCCAGACCACCACCGTGTCGTCGGACATCTGCCCATGGTCGCACGAGGCCCGGCCGGCGGCCCGGCCACCAGGCCGGACCCCGGTCGGGCGGCGGAGGGCTCAGCCGTTGCCGGGCGCAGGTGTCGGGCCGGTGGCCACCGGTCGGGCCGGGTCGGCGACCCAGTGGCTCCACGAGCCGACGTAGAGCGCGGCGTCCTCCCGCCCGGCCAGGTGCAACGCCAACACGGCCTGGGCGGCGGTGACCCCGGAACCGCAGTACGCGCCGACCGGCGTCCCGGCAGCCACCCCGACGGCGGCGAACCGGCCCCGCAGTTCCTCGACGGCCGGGAAGCGGCCCTCGGTGACGTACTCGGGCGCGGGCAGGTTCACCGCGCCGGGGATGTGGCCGGCGACCGGATCGATCGGCTCGTGCTCGCCCCGGTACCGAGGGGCGGCCCGCACGTCGATCAGGACGCCGTCACCGGCGGCCAGTCGGGCGGCGGACGCGGCGTCCAGCACCGGGAGTGCCCCCGGTCGGACGGTCACATCGCCCGGCGTCACATCTGGTTGTTCGGTGCTGACCGGCAGGCCGGCCGCCGTCCAGGCCGGGTAGCCGCCGTGCAGCAGCCGGACCGGTCGGTGCCCCGCCCAGCGCAGCGTCCACCAGGCCCGGGACGCCGACATCCCGTCACCGCCGTCGTACACCACCACCGGATGACCGGCCCGTACCCCCGCCGCCCGCAGGGCCGCCTCCAGCTTCGCCGGGTCAGGAAGCGGGTGTCGTCCGGCCGGGCCGGGAGCGCCGCACAGCGCGGTGTCCAGGTCGACGAAGACAGCGCCCGGCAGGTGTCCCGCCAGATAGTCGTCCCGGCCGGGAGCCCCGACCAGGCGCCAGCGGACATCGAGCAGGGTCGGCGGGTCGGTGCCGTCCAGTTCGGCGGCGAGCCGCTCGGCCTCGACCAGAAGATCATCAGTAGCGGACATAGCCTTCAGTCAACACCATGAGTGACATGCCCAACGGTTCAGCGACAGACGTTGGGGGTGCGGCAGGGTACCATCGAGCTCTGGAGGGCCGCTGACACCATGAAGTCACACGACCTGGTCGACACGACCGAAATGTACCTGCGTACGATCCTCGAACTTGAGGAAGAGGGTGTGCCTCCGTTGCGCGCCCGGATCGCTGAACGGTTGCGCCAGAGCGGCCCGACAGTCAGTCAGACCGTCGCCCGGATGGAACGCGACGGTCTGCTCACCGTCGAAGGTGACCGGCACCTGAGCCTCACCGAGCGGGGGCGCAGCACCGCCATCTCGGTGATGCGCAAGCACCGCCTCGCCGAGCTGTTGCTGGTCAACGTCATCGGGATGCCCTATGAGGAGGCCCACGAAGAGGCCTGCCGCTGGGAGCACGTGATGAGCGACGCGGTCGAGAAGCGGGTCTACGACCTGCTCAACCGGCCTACTCGGTCGCCGTACGGCAACCCGATCCCGGGCCTGGAGGAACTGGGCTCGCCCAGTCAGGCCGAGCCCGAGCCGGTCGACGGCGAGCGCAACCTGGCCTTCCCCGGCCTCAGCGGCACGGTCGTCGTACGGCGGATCTGCGAGAGCGTGCAGACCGACTCCGAGGTGCTGCGGCAGCTCCACGCGGCCGGCGTCGACCCGGGCGCGACGGTGACCGTGGCGCAGGAGCGCGACGCCGTGTCGATCGACCGTTCCGGCGAGAGCATCCGGCTGCCCCGCGAGATCGCCTCCCGGGTCTTCGTCGCCGCCGCCTGACCGTCGAGCGACCGTCCCGGCGCCGGTCGCTCACCTCAGGTACGGGCAATGTCGGCAACCCCGGCCGCAGCAGGTGCCCCGGCGCGCCAGGAAACCGGCGGTGAGGACGAACAGTCCCGTGGCCGGGTCACGGTAGCCGGCCTCACCCGCAGCCAGGGCGGCGGTGTGCGCGCTGAGAATGCGCTGCCGGTCGGGATGGTCGAGCGGTAACCGCGACGGGTGCGGCTCGGTCAGGGGCCGCGCCGCCAGGGGGCGTCGTTCTCCGCTCATCCCGGGCAGTCTAGGTTTCCCTCACTGGCCTTCATCCGCACCGGCCACGCCCTGGCCGGGTCAGCGGGACGACGTCGACGAAGGAGAGCGCATGGCCCAGTACGCAGTCCTCATCTTCTCGCCGGCACCGGCCGACCCGATGGACCTCACCCCCGACTACGTCGCCCTGCTGGATCGGTACCCGGGCCAGGTGGAGGAGTTGGGCGGCAAGATCGTGACGGGCTTCGCCCTGCAACCGAGCACCACCGCCACCGCGGTACGCGGCGACCTGGTGACCGACGGCCCGTTCATCGAGGCCAAGGAGGTCGTCGCCGGGTTCTTCATCCTAGAAGCGCCGGACCTGGACACTGCGGTGCAGATCGCCAAACTGAACCCGGCCACCATTGACGGCGGGGTGGAGGTCCGACCGTTGTTCACGCCACCCGTCGAGTGAACGGCGGTGGGCGCGGCGTCGCGCCGCCCTCGACCGCCGAGGTGGAACAGGCCGTGGCGGACGCGCACCGCCGTGAGTGGGCCTTCGTGCTCGCCGCCACGGCCCGCGTCGCCGGTGACTTCGACCTCGCCGAGGAGAGCGTCCAGGAGGCGTACCTCGCCGCGCTCAGCGCGTGGGCCCGGGACGGTGTACCGGACCGACCCGGCGCGTGGCTCACCGCGACGGCCCGACGCAAGGCCCTCGACGTGCTGCGCCGTCGGCAGGTGTTACGCGCGAAACTGCCCCTGCTGGTGGAGCCGGACGCCACCGAATTGGATCTCCCGGACGAGGTCGCCGTCCCCGACGACCGGTTGCGCCTGGTCTTCACCTGCTGCCATCCGGTGCTCGGCCGCGAGGCTCAGGCCGCGCTCACCCTGCGTCTGGTCTGCGGGGTGAGCACCGCCGACATCGCCCGCGTCTTCCTGGTCCCCGAACCGACCATGGCGGCCCGGATCACCCGGGCCAAGAAGAGGATCGCCGCCGCCCGGGTGCCCTACCGCGTGCCCGAGGCCGCCGAACTGCCCGAGCGGCTGGACGCGGTACTCACCGTCGTACACCTGCTCTACACCACCGGACACACCGCGCCGACCGGCGGTGACCTGGTCCGCGCGGACCTGGTGGACCGGGCGCTCCACCTGGCCCGGATGCTGGCCGCGTTGATGCCCGACGAACCGGAGGTACGCGGGCTGCTCGCGCTGCTGCTGCTCACCGATGCCCGCCGGGCCACCCGCACCGACGCCGAGGGTCGGCTGCTGCGCCTGGCGGACCAGGACCGCGCCGGATGGGACCGGGAGGCCATCGACGAGGGTCGCCGTCTGGTGCTCGACGCGTTCCACGCCGGACGCCCGGGCCGGTACGCCCTGCAGGCCGCCATCGCCTCGCTGCACGCGCTCGCGCCCAGCTACGAGGCGACCGACTGGCCGCAGATCGTCCGGCTCTACGACGCGTTGCTGGACCGCTGGCCCTCACCGGTGGTCGCGCTGAACCGGGCGGTGGCGGTGTCGATGGTGCACGGCCCGACCGTGGCCCTGGCCGACGTCGACGCCCTCGCCGAGGACCCACGCCTGGCCGGCTATCACTACCTGCCGGCGATCCGGGCCGACCTGCTGCACCGGCTCGGCCGCGACACCGAGGCGGCCGAGGCGTACCGGGCCGCGATCGACCTCGTCGACAACGATGCCGAACGCGTTTTCCTCACCACCCGCCTGGGCCGCGTACAACCTGGCTCCGCCGGACCAGCCGAGCCCCCGACAGTGCGCTGACGAGGCGGAGCCCCGGGCAGTCACCGCCCGGGGCTCCGTCGTGTCGGTGGATCGTCGGTCAGCTGCAACCGCTGGTGGAGCCGCAGCCCTCGCAGACGTAGCAGCTACCGGCCGGGCGCATCTTCGTACCGCAGGTGAAGCAGAGCGGTGCGTCGGCGGCCTTGCCGATCACGGCCTCCAGCAGCTCGGTGCTGGAACCGACCGACGGTGCCGGCTTGACCGCGGCGGCGTCGGCGAGTTCCTGGGCCGGTTGGGCGACCGCGTCGACCTTGGACTCCTCCGGCTTGTTCTCCACCGGGGCGGAGGCCGCCATCGCGGTCAGGTCCGTGCCGTTCGCCTCGGCCTCGGCCTCGGCGGCGAGCTGGGCGGCCCGCTCCTTCGCGGTGAAGATGCCCAGTTCGGCGCGGCGCTCGTAGGGCAGGAAATCCAACGCCAGGCGACGGAAGATGTAGTCCATCACCGAGGCGGCCATCCGCACGTCCGGGTCGTCGGTCATACCCGCCGGCTCGAAGCGCATGTTGGTGAACTTGCTGACGAACGTCTCCAGCGGCACGCCGTACTGCAAGCCGATGGAGATGGCCACCGAGAAGGCGTCCATCACGCCGGCCAGGGTGGAACCCTGCTTCGACATCTTGAGGAAGACCTCGCCGAGACCGTCGTCCGGGTACGACGAGGCGGTGAGGTAGCCCTCGGCTCCGCCCACGGAGAAGGAGATCGTCTCCGACGGGCGCTTCTTCGGCAGCCGCTTGCGCACCGGACGGTACTCGACGACCTTCTCCACCACCGGCTCGACGGCGGCGGACGCCTCCGGCTCGGCCGTCTTCTTCTTCGCCGCCGACAGCGGCTGGCCGACCTTGCAGTTGTCCCGGTAGATGGCCAGCGCCTTGAGGCCCAGCTTCCAGCCCTCGAAGTAAATCTTCTCGACGTCCTCGACGGTGGCCTGCTCCGGCATGTTGACCGTCTTGGAGATGGCGCCGGAGATGAACGGCTGGACCGCCGCCATCATCCGCACGTGGCCCATCGGCGCGATGGACCGCTCGCCCATGGCGCAGTCGAAGACCGGGTAGTGCTCCGGCTTCAGGCCGGGGGCATCCACCACGTGCCCCTGGTCGGCGATGTGCTCGACGATCGCCTCGACCTGCTCCTCCGGGTAGCCGAGGGAGCGCAGGGCGCGCGGCACGGTCTGGTTGACGATCTGCATCGAGCCGCCGCCGACCAGCTTCTTGAACTTGACCAACGCCAGGTCCGGCTCGACGCCGGTGGTGTCGCAGTCCATCATCAGGCCGATGGTGCCGGTCGGCGCGAGCACGCTGGCCTGGGAGTTCCGCCAGCCGTTCTTCTCACCGATCTTGTTGCCGAGCGTCCACTGCTTGGTGGCCTCGCGGACCACGGCGGTGGCCACCGTGCCGGACGGCTTGATCTCGTCGTTGGCGGCGGCGTGCTTGCGCATCACCCGCTTGTGCGGCTCCGCGTTACGGGCGTAGCCGTCGTACGCGCCGACGATGCCGGCCAGCTCGGCCGAGCGGCGGTACGCGGTGCCGGTCATCAGGGAGGTGATCGCGGCGGCCAGCGAGCGGCCCTGGTCCGAGTCGTACGGCAGGCCGGAGGCCATCAGCAGGGCACCCAGATTCGCGTACCCGATGCCGAGCTGCCGGTATGCCCGGGTGGTCTCGCCGATCTTCTCGGTCGGGAAGTCTGCGAAGCAGATCGAGATGTCCATCGCGGTGATGACGAACTCGACGCTCTTGACGAACTTCTCCACCTCGAAGCCACCGTCGGCGCGGAGGAACTTCATCAGGTTCAGCGAGGCGAGGTTGCACGAGGAGTTGTCCAGGTGCAGGTACTCCGAGCACGGGTTCGACGCGGTGATCCGGCCGGTCTCCGGGCAGGTGTGCCAGTCGTTGATGGTGTCGTCGTACTGGAGACCGGGGTCGGCGCACTCCCAGGCGGCCTGGGAGATGGTGCGGAACAGCTTCTTGGCGTCCACGGTGTCGATCACCGCGCCGTCGAGCCGGCCACGCAGGTCGAACGTGCCGGCCTTCTCCACCGCCGACATGAACTCGTCGGAGACCCGGACCGAGTTGTTGGCGTTCTGGTACTGCACGCTGACGATGTCGGCACCACCGAGGTCCATGTCGAACCCGGCGTCGCGCAGCGCGCGGATCTTGTCCTCCTCGCGCGCCTTGGTGACCACGAACTCCTCGATGTCGGGGTGGTCGACGTCGAGGATGACCATCTTGGCCGCGCGCCGCGTGGCGCCGCCGGACTTGATGGTGCCGGCGCTGGCGTCGGCACCGCGCATGAAGCTGACCGGGCCGGAGGCGGTGCCGCCGGAGGAGAGCAGCTCCTTGGAGGACCGGATCCGGGAGAGGTTCACGCCGGAGCCGGAGCCGCCCTTGAAGATCAGCCCCTCCTCCTTGTACCAGTCCAGGATGGAGTCCATCGAGTCGTCGACGGACAGGATGAAACAGTTGTGCACCCGGAGGTTGCCGGCCAGGAACTCGCCGCTCTCGGTCTGGATGTCGTAGACCTCCATCGACCCGATCGGCTCGATGCGGTCGATCTCCAGCCGCTTGACATCCGCTGCGGGCCGGCCCGGCTCGGCGAAGCCCGCTTCGAGCTCGGCCATCTTCACCGCGCCGACGAACCCGATGTGGGTGGCGAAGAGATCCCGGTCGCCGTCGTTCTGGATGCGGACCGTCCACACGCCCTTGCGATCCGGACGCGGATCCGCCTTGAACGACACCCGGGAGAAGATCCCGAAGCGCAGCAACAGGCTCTGCACGCCCCGGATCAGTTCCTCCGAGATCATGTCCACCGCGACGAGCGTGGACCGCTCGCGCGCCGAGACGTAACCCTCGGCTTGGAAGATGCTGCGCAGATACGCGGCGACGACCGGCAGCGGTGCCGTGAACAGCCGCTGCGGCACCCGCATTTCGGTACCCCGGGGCAGCAGGTCCCACTTCTCCACAAACGGGCGAAGGTGCTCGCCGTAGAGGCAGGTATGCCGGACGTCGAGGTTCTGATCCTGAGTGGTCACCGGGCGCTCCTTGCGGTGCGCGTCCGGGAACACCTCGTCGAGGGCGGTGGTGACCCAGTCCAGTTCATCGTCGTCGACGGTCATCGCCTCGATCGTCAACGACCGGTTCGTGCCCTCGGCGTACTGGCCGACGAAGCCGTCCGACTGCAACCAGCCAGCCAACGCGGCCTCGCGGATCTCCCGCAGGTCCAGTTCGCTCTCGCCGTAGGCGTAGGTGCGGTGCCATTCGAGCTTGTCGCCCGGGTTCAGGGTGCCGGCCTCGACCCACTCACCGGTGCCGCTGCCCGTGCTCTTCCAGACCACGTGATCCGGGGTGACATCGAGCGTATAGCCCGCCTTGGTGTGCAGTCGGAGGACTTCGCGCACCCCGTTGGCCTTGACGGCGACAATGCTGGTGAGGCCGGTGCCGTCGTAGACCTTGGCACCGACGGCGCCGTCTTCGACAAGCTTGCCGATCGGCACCAGGCCGCCGGGGGTGCTGACCAGGGAGTCGTACGGCAGGCACGCGCTGACCTGCTGGGGCGACGGGGTGCCGACGTTGAACCAGACCGGGGAGTTGAAGCTGAACACCTGGTTCAGCAGCATCCAGGTCAGCTCGTGCGCGAAGACCTCGGCGTCGGCCGGGGAGGCGAAGTAGCCGTACTCCTCACCGGCGGTGCGGTAGGTGGTGACCACCCGGTCGATCAACTGCTTGAGCGACCACTCCCGTTCCGGGGTCCCCACCGCGCCCCGGAAGTACTTGGTGGTCACGATGTTGGCCGCGTTGACGCTCCAACCCTCCGGGAACTCCACGCCCCGCTGCTCGAAGTTGATCGAGCCGTCCCGCCAGTTGGTCATCACGACGTCACGGCGTTCCCAGGTGACCTCGTCGTACGGGTGCACGCCCTCGGTCGTCCAGACCCGCTCGACCTTGAGCCCCGCGCCTGCCTTGCTTCGTGACCTGCTTGTCGTCACACCGTCCCCCGGCATCTCATCCGCCCCCTCGTCCGCGCGGGCCCGCCGCGCGATCCGACTGTCACTGGTACTGCTGAAAAGAACTACTGCGCGTGACCGGCGGCGCTGGCCGCCTCGGCACCGTCTTCCTCCCGGGCGCGTGCCGCTGCCCGTAGCGTCTCGATCTCCCGCTCGAAGTCGGCGAGCGAGTCGAACGACCGGTAGACGCTGGCGAAGCGCAGGTAGGCGACCTCGTCCAGGTCCCGCAGCGGGCCCAGGATGGCCAGCCCCACCTCGTGGCTGGGAATCTCGGCCGCTCCCTTGGCCCGGACGGTCTCTTCGACCCGCTGCGCCAGCAGCGCGATCGAGTCCTCGTCGACGGGCCGGCCCTGGCACGCCTTGCGCACCCCACCGATGATCTTCGTCCGGCTGAACGGCTCGGTGACACCGCTGCGCTTGACCACGGCGAGCACCGCCTCCTCGACGGTGGTGAACCGCTTGCCGCACTCGGGGCAGGCCCGCCGCCGCCGGATCAGTTGACCGTCGTCGGCCTCTCGCGAGTCGACCACGCGGGAGTCGGCGTGCCGGCAGTACGGACACCGCATCGCCCGACCTCCTTTGATCGACCACAGGTCCGCCCGCCCGCGCTCCGGGCACGCCTCAGTGAGCCGGAGCCATCTCCGCAGGATTGGCCCGGCTTGGCGGTGCGGGGAGTGCGGTCGGTAGTCGAACCCAACCTGTAGGCAACTTACGCCCATGTGACTACTACATCTAGGGGTTGACCGTATGCCGCCGACGATCCGGGGTCAAGTTGGCCGGCGTGTTCGGCGCGTCACCGACAAACCCCAACAGCACCACCCGTCACCCGCAACCGGAGAGCCCAACGCGATCCGGCGACGCGGGTTACCACCCTCCGGCCAACGCGCCGACAATTCCTTCACCTCGAACAGACGTACTATTACGGCGGTCGTGATGGATTTCCACGTCAACACGCCGCGGCAGGTCGTACAGATGTTTGAAAAAGACCGATCTCACCTATACGGTCATGAACAACCGGAGGCGACCATGGTCGACCCACCGGCCGACAGATCACCGCGCGCACCACGAGCCGCCGAGGCACTTCAGCGCCGACCAGGGAGGACGGACGTGACCGAGGACCGGGCCAACCGGCCCCAGAGCCCGCAACAGAGCATCCCGGCGGGCACCCAGGCCGCCCGACGCCGCACCGTCACCCGCGCCCGTTCCGGCCAGCCGGCCGTGCGCCCGGTGGCCCCGGTGGTCAGCGGCTTCCCCGACCCGGCCACGGTGGATCTGACCGCCCGACAGCGACGCATCCTGGAGTTCATCCGCACCTGGGTGGAGCGCCACGGTTACCCGCCGAGCGTGCGGGAGATCGGTGAGGCGGTCGGGCTGGTCTCCCCGTCCAGCGTCGCCTACCAGCTGAAGGAGCTGGAGAAGAAGGGCTTCCTGCGGCGCGACCCGAACCGGCCCCGGGCGGTCGACGTGCGCTCCCCGAGCGATGTCGACGACGAGCTGAGCCGCTCCCAGCGGCCCACCCCGGCCTACGTGCCGATGCTCGGCCGGATCGCCGCCGGTGGGCCGATCCTCGCCGAGCAGTCGATGGAAGACGTCTTCCCCCTCCCCCGCGAGCTGGTCGGCGAGGGCGAGGTCTTCATGCTCCAGGTCAAGGGTGACTCGATGCTCGACGCGGCGATCTGCGACGGCGACTGGGTGGTCGTCCGGCAGCAGCCGACCGCGGACTCAGGTGAGATCGTCGCCGCCATGCTCGACGGCGAGGCGACCGTGAAGACCTACCGGCTACGTGACGGTCACGTCTGGCTGATGCCGCAGAATCCGGCCTTCGACCCGATCCCTGGTGACGACGCCACCATCATGGGCCGGGTGGTGGCGGTGCTGCGCCGCATCTGACCTGCGGCAGACGACGGTGCTGGCCCGAGGTCAGCACCGTCACCAGGGGTCAGTACCGGTCGCCCCGGTAGCCGTAGTTGCCGCCACGCACCTGGCCGTACGACCCGCCGTCGTCCTCGCGGTAGCGGGCGGAACGTCGCCCCCGGTACTCGGGCTCGGTCGGGCCGCCCCGTCGAGGCGGCTCAGCACGCCCGCTTCCGCCGGGCTGTCCGCCACCGCCGTAGACACCGCCACCGGGGCGTCCACCGCCACCGGCAGGTCGCCCGCCGCCGGGCCGCCCGTAGACGGGGGCGCTCTCGCCCGGTCGGCCACCACCGCCGTACACGCCACCGCCGCCCTGACCCGGGCCGGCGGCCGGTCGGCCACCGCCGCCGTAGACACCGCCGGAGCGTGCCCCACCGCTGGGCCGCCCGCCGGCCGGCGAGCCACCGTAGACACCGCCCCCGGCCGGAGCCCCGCCGTAGACCCCACCCCGGCTCTGGTCCCGCGCCGGGCCGAATCCGTCGTCCCGGCGGCCCGGGGCGTCGGCGACATCGTCGCCGTCGCGCTTGCGGGCGGTGGGCACCGGGCGCTTACGGGCCCGCAGGATGCCGAAGATGCCCGCGCCGACGAGCAGGGCACCGATCACGCCGACCCCGGCGATCAGGTACATGATGTCGGTCGGGTTCAGATCGTCGAGGAACGACTGCCCGGCCTTCCCCTCGCCGGGATCACTGGCCAGGTTCTTCGGGCCCTCCGTGGAGGGGGTGTAGCTGAGGATGTTGACCGGGTCGTCATCCTCCAGGTGCCCGGCGTCGGAGACGGTCAGGAACGTCTTGCCGTCGGTCGAGTAGGCGATCGCCTCGCCGAACGGGTCGGCCAGGGCGGTGACCCGGGGCGTGCCGGTGGTGATGGCGGCGACGATGTCGCCGTTCTCGACGTCGTACTCGAAGGCGTCGGCATAGGTACGCAAAACCACCCGCGAGCCGTCCGGAGACCGTGCCGCGCCGGTGATCGCGACTCGACCGAAGGTGCTCAGCGGGTTCTCGGTGTCCGTCCTCGGCAACTCGACGTCGCCGACCTTCTTCATCGGCACCGGCTCGGTGTCGCCGGTCTTCAACGGCCCGTCCGGGGTGAAGATCTCGGCCTTGCCGGCGGTGACCTTCGTGATGATCAGCGGCATCTTGTCGGCGCCGATCAGCAGCGCCTCGGCGTCGCGCGGCTTGTTGTCCGGGTAGGACAGCCGGTGCAGCTTGGGTTGGCTGCGACCGCTGATCGGCATACTCCAGACCGCCACCTGCTTGCGACGCTCACGGCTGGTCACGTTGTCGCCGGTGTCGGCGATCCACAAGGTCTTGCCGTCCGGCGAGACGGCGAGGTCCTCGGTGTCGTACGGCCCACCACCCGAGTAGGGGACCTCGCGGACGACGTCGCAGTCCTTGTTGAGGTAGAAGACCCGCTTGCGGTTCTCCTGCTCGCTGCTGTCGTTGACGACGATGTAGCCGTTCTTGGTCACCACCAGGCCGGACAGCTCACGCAACCGCGGGTCGGTGATCGAGCACTGCTTCTTTCCCGCCGCCGTGATCGGCGGCCCCACCACGGCGTGCGGTGGCGCCGCCACCACGGAAGACGCTGCCTTGGCGGGTGAGCCGGGCGCTACCAGCGCGGCACCGGCGACCGCCACGGTGGCCCCGACCAGGCCGAGGGCAGCCGTGACGGAGGAGACAGTGCGGAGCATGAAAGAAGTGTCGCATGCCGCAGGTTTCCGCTGGGTGACGCGGCGGCCCCACCGCCGCCGACAATCACCGCGCGCTACCGACCACCTGCGTTGCGTCGTGATACGGGAGCAGTTCGGCCGCGAGTGCCTCGTTGACCCGTACGTGCACCATCGTCCCTTCCGCCAGGTGGGCGGTGCTGAGCACCTCGCCCTGCCGGTGCAGCCGGGCCACCAGGTCACCCCGGTCGTACGGCAGCACCACGCGTACCTCGACGGCCGGGCGGGGCAACCGCCGCTCGATCGTCTCGCGCAGGTCGTCGATGCCCAGGCCGCTGTGCGCGGAGACGAAGACCGCCTCCGGCCAGAGCCGCTTGAGCCGCAGCAGCGTCTCCTCGTCGGCCGCGTCGACCTTGTTAACCACCAGCAGCTCCGGCAGCCGGTCGGCACCGACCTCGCCCAGCACCTCCCGGACGGCCCGGACCTGCTCCTCCGGATCGGGGTGGGCACCGTCGACGACGTGCACGACCAGGTCCGCCTCGGCGACCTCCTCCAGCGTCGAGCGGAACGCCTCGACGATCTGGTGCGGCAGGTGCCGGACGAAGCCCACCGTGTCGCTGAGGGTGTAGACCCGCCCGTCGGAGGTGGTGGCGCGGCGGGTGGTCGGATCGAGCGTGGCGAACAGCGCGTCCTCCACCAGCACGCCGGCCCCGGTCAGGCGGTTCAGCAGGCTGGACTTTCCGGCGTTGGTGTAACCGGCGATCGCCACCGCGGGCACCGCGTTACGGGTACGGCGGGCGCGCTTGGTCTCGCGTACCGTCCGCATGGCCTTGATCTCGCGGCGGAGCCGCGCGATGCGGTGCCGGATGCGCCGCCTGTCGGTTTCCAGCTTGGTCTCACCGGGACCACGGACACCGACGCCACCACCGGCACCACCGCCCCGGCCGGACCCACCGGTCTGCCGGGACAACGTCTCACCCCAGCCGCGCAGCCGAGGGAGGAGGTATTCCAGCTGGGCCAACTCGACCTGCGCCCGACCCTCCTTGCTCTTGGCGTGCTGGGCGAAGATGTCGAGGATCAGCGCGGTGCGGTCAACCACCTTGACCTTGGTGCGCTGTTCCAGGTTGCGCAGCTGGGACGGGGACAACTCACCGTCGCAGATCACCGTGTCGGCACCGGAGGAGAGCACCACCGAGCCGAGGTCGTCGACCTTGCCGCGACCGATGTAGGTCGCCGGGTCGGGACGGTTGCGCCGTTGGATGAGCCCTTCGAGCACCTGCGAACCGGCGGTCTCCGCCAGCGCGGCCAGCTCGGTGAGGGAGTTCTCCGCGTCGGCCTGAGTGCCCTCGGTCCAGACGCCGACGAGGACCACCCGCTCCAGTCGGAGCTGCCGGTATTCGACCTCGGTGACGTCGGTCAGCTCGGTGGAGAGGCCAGGGACCCTTCGCAGCGCCTGCCGCTCGGAGAGCTCGTACTCGCCGGTGGTGGTGTCGAGCTCGTCGTCGGAGATGTGAACGTAGGTCTCCTGGTCTCGCAAGCGATCTCTCCTGTCCGTTCTGTGCAGGTACCGAGCAATCCTGACATGTGTCAACGCCCGACGCACCTGGTATATGCCCGCCTGATGGCGGTGGAAGCGGGGGCGGCTACCGGCTGCCCAGGTCGGGCGAGTAGAAATGCGGACGAGCCGTTCAGCGCCGACGGAGGGACCTGCGTGGCCACGACCCGACTACCCAGTGCCGGATTCTCGATCACGATCCGCATCGCCGTGCCCGCCGATGCCTCCTCGATCGGGCGACTCACCACCTCGGTGGGCGAGTCCGGGGCGATCGTCACCGCGCTGGACGTGGTCGACTCCGATCCGACGAACGTGATCGTCGACCTGACCTGCGACACGGCCGATGCCGGTCACGCCGACCAGGTGGTCGCCGCGCTCCGTACGCTCGACGGCGTCGACGTGCGCAAGGTGTCCGACCGGACGTTCCTGCTACACCTCGGCGGCAAGATCGAGGTGAGTCCGAAGGTCGCCCTGCGGAACCGGGACGAGCTGTCCCGCGCGTACACCCCGGGGGTGGCCCGGGTCTGCCAGGCGATCGCCGAGAACCCCGCCGACGCCCGGCGGCTGACCATAAAGCGCAACACGGTCGCGGTGGTCAGTGACGGGTCGGCCGTGCTGGGGCTGGGCAACCTCGGTCCCGCCGCGTCGCTGCCGGTGATGGAGGGCAAGGCGGCACTGTTCAAGCGCTTCGGCGGGGTGGACGCCTGGCCGGTGGTGCTCGACACGCAGGACGCCGACGAGATCGTCGCCATCGTCAAGGCCATCGCGCCCGCGTACGGCGGGATCAACCTGGAGGACATCGCCGCACCGCGTTGCTTCGAGATCGAGGCCCGGTTGCGGGAGGCGCTGGACATCCCGGTCTTCCACGACGATCAGCACGGCACCGCCATCTGCGTGCTGGCCGCGTTGACCAACGCGCTGCGCGTGGTGGGCAAGCAACTCGCGGACGTGCGGGTCGTGGTCTCCGGAGCCGGCGCGGCGGGCACGGCGATCATGAAGCTGCTGCTGCGTCAGGGCGTCGGTGACATCATCGCGTACGACCGGCAGGGCGCCCTGCACCGTGGCCAGGCCGACCTCAACCCGGCATGGCAGTGGCTGGCCGAGAACACCAACCGGGACGGCTACTCGGGTGACCTGCCCGGTGCGCTGGCCGACGCCGACGTCTTCATCGGGGTGAGCGCCCCGAACCTGCTCACCGGCGACGACATCGCCACCATGGCGAAGGACGCGATCGTGTTCGCGCTGGCGAACCCGGATCCGGAGGTCGATCCGAGGGAGGCCCGCCGGCACGCCGCAGTCGTCGCCACCGGCCGCTCCGACCAGCCGAACCAGATCAACAACGTGCTCGCCTTCCCCGGCGTCTTCCGCGGCATGCTCGACGCGCACGCCGAGGAGTTCACCGAGGAGATGGCGATCGCCGCCGCCCAGGCCATCGCGGACGTGGTGGGCGAGGAAAAGATCAACCCGACGGTCATCGTGCCGAGCGTCTTCGACTCCCGGGTGGCTCCGGCGGTCGCCGCCGCCGTACGCGCCGCCGCCCAGAACCCGGCCGCCACCCCGCCGCCCGCCGCCGACCCGGGGCCGGCCGACCTGCCGGAGATCGCCGCCTCCGCCTCCGCCACTCCCTGACCGGCTGACCCCGGGGCGCACCCGCGCCCGGGGTCGATCAGGGACGCCGGGTCGGAAGGATGAGCTGGCCGGTCGCCACCAGCAGGGCCGGGCCGGAGAGCCAGCAGGAGTCGTTGGTGACGGTCACGGTGAGGCGACCTCCGGGAACGTCGACGGCCACCGTGCCGGTCTCCCGGTCGGCGTCACGCAGCGCCACCGCTGCGACGGCGCAGGCTCCGGTGCCGCAGGACAGCGTTTCGGCGGAGCCCCGCTCGTAGACCCGCATCAGCACGTGCGCGTCGACCCCGGCCGTCGGCGCGCCCCCGGCGGTGAACTCGACGTTCGCCCCGCTGGGGAAGACCGCCGGGTCGACCTCGGGGGCCCGGGTCAGGTCCAGCCCGGCCAGGTCCAGCCCGGCGGGTACCGGGCAGACCAGGTGGGGGTTGCCGACGTCCACCGCCGTGCCCGGCAGGGTCAGCCCGCCCAGGGCGGCGGCGGAGGCCGCGTACAGCCGGGGGCGGCGCATCTCGACGGCGATGTCGTCGCCCTCGATCCTGGCCCGCACCAGCCCCGCCCGGGTGGCCACCGGCAGGGCGTCGCCGACAGCCGGTGCGACCAGCCCGGTCTCCACCAGGTAGCGGACGAAGACCCGGGCGCCGTTGCCGCACATCTCGGCGAAGGAGCCGTCGGAGTTCCAGTAGTCCATGAACCACTCGGCCTCGCCGGCCAGGTCGGCGCCGTCGGGGTGCTTCGCGGCGCGGACCACCCGCAGCACGCCGTCTCCGCCGAGGCCCCGTCGCCGGTCACAGATCGCCGCCACCAACTCGGGTGTCAGATCGAGCACGCCGTCCGGGTCCGGCAGGATCACGAAGTCGTTGCCGGTGCCGTGCCCCTTGGTGAACTCCACGCCCCCATCATCGCGCAGTCTCGTCGAGGATCCGCACGGCCTCCCGGACCAGCCGTGGGTCGGCCGAGTCGAGCCAGTGCACCCGCGCGTCCCGCCGGAACCAGGAGCGCTGGCGGCGGACGAAGCGCCGGGTGGCGCGGATCGTCTCGTCGTGTGCCTCGGTCTCGGTCAGCTCGCCGCGCAGGAAACGCAGCACCTGCTGGTAGCCGAGCGCCCGACTCGCGGTACGCCCCCGCGCCAGGCCGCGCTCGACCAGTTCCCGGGTCTCCTCGACCAGCCCGTCGGCCCACATCCGGTCCACCCGGACCGCGATCCGCTCGTCGAGCAGGGCGGTGTCCAGGTCCACCCCGATCTGCACCGCCGGGTAGTAGGGCGTGGGCTCCGGCAGCGCCGCGGTGAACGGCTTACCGGTCAGCTCGATCACTTCCAGCGCGCGGACGATGCGACGACCGTTGCCCGGCAGGATGCCGGCCGCCGCAGCCGGATCGGCCGCGCGCAGTCGCGCGTACAGCGGTGCCGGCCCGAGCGCGGCCAGCTCATCTTCCAGGCGTTGGCGCAGCGCGGGGTCGGTGCCGGGGAACTCGAACTGTTCCAGCACCGCCCGCACGTAGAGCCCGGACCCACCGACCAGCAGCGGTACCCGGCCCCGGGCGAAAATGTCGTCGACCGCCTCCCGGGCCAGTCGCTGGTACTCCGCGACGCTGGCCGGCTCGGTGACCTCCCAGATGTCGAGCAGGTGATGCGGCACGCCGTCGCGTTCGGCCACGGTGAGCTTCGCCGTACCGATGTCCATGCCCCGGTAGAGCTGCATCGAGTCGGCGTTGACCACCTCGCCGTCGAGCGCGTGGGCGAGCGCGATGCTCAGGGCGGACTTGCCCGCCGCCGTCGGCCCGACCACCGCGACCACGACGCCCGGGGCGATCACGCCCGCTCCCAGTTCGCCACGAGGTAGCCAACCCCGTAGGGCGCGGCGTGGTAACGCAGCTCACCGCGCCAGCCGCCGCCCGCCGCCCGCGCCGCGCCGGCTAGCACCTGCCACGGGGCCCGACCCGCGACCCTGAGCTGCGCCGACAGACCGGGGTCCAGGCTGAGCAGGGCGTCGAGGTCCGCGTCGGCCAGGGCCCGAGCGACCCCCTCGTCGTACGCGTCGGCACGCGGGTCGGCGTAGCCGGGCGCCTTCTCGCCCCGGCAGGCCGAGCCGTCCCCCATCACCAGCAGCGCCCACGGCTGGTGCGAATCGAGCCGGGCACCGAGGTCGGCGCAGGTCTCGACCGGCTCGTCCGCTGCGACCGTGGTCATCCGCCAGTGCACTCCGCCGGTCCTGGCCGTCGGTTGCCGGGCGAGCAGCCAGGCGCCGACCAACAGGCTGAGCGGGAGGTGGTCGGTACCCACGGACGGGTCGGGGTGCTCACCGAGGCGCACCTCCAGCGGTACCCCCCACGGGGCGAGGCTGCCCCGGAACGGGTAGTCGAGGTCGGCGCTGTGGTCGTCGGCACCGATCACCAGCACGCTCGTCGCCGCCGAGTCGAGCAGCCGGGCGACCGCGACGTCACAGGCGGCACGCAGGTCGTCCAGCTCGGACGCGGCGGCACCGGCGACCTCGGGGACGAGCAGCGGCGGGTGGGGGCAGACAGCGGCGGCGACCAGTGGCACCAGGCAACCGTAGCGGCCCCGTGTCACCCGCGTGCCGTCCGCCACCGGTGGCGGACGGCACGCGTACGTTGGTCGTTCGGACGAAAGCGGCACGCCGGTTGGATGGCGCAGACCGGCCCTAGGACACCGTATGGTCACGGTCGGCGATAGGCGCTCGACGCGGACCGGGGCGCACCTGTGACAATGCCCGGAGAAACTTGGCTGCGCCGTGGCGGCACCCGGGAGACTGCTCCCCGGTGCCGGGAGAACGAGGATGGGCACATGAGCGACTGGACTGCCTTCGGACGGGTGGACGCGGACGGCACCGTTTACGTCAAGACCGCCGAGGGCGAGCGGGTGGTCGGATCCTGGCAGGCGGGAGCACCGGAGGAGGGGCTGGCACACTTCGCACGCCGCTTCGCCGACGTGGTGACCGAGGTAGACCTGACCGAGGCACGGCTCAACTCCGGCGCGGCGGACGCCAACCATTCGCTCGCCACCATCCGACGGATCCGTGCCTCCCTCGCCGACGCCCACGTCGTCGGCGACATCGACGCGCTGGCGGCCCGGCTGGACAAGCTCGCCACCGTCGCCGAGGAGAAGGCCGGCGAGGCCCGCGCGGCCAAGGAGGCCGCCCGGGTCGAGGCACTCGCCCGCAAGACCGCGCTGGTCGAGGAGGCCGAGAAACTGGCGGCGGAGTCGACCGGCTGGAAGACCGCCGGGGATCGACTCAAGGAGATCCTCGAAGAGTGGAAGACCATTCGGGGCGTCGACAAGAAGACCGACGGCGAGCTGTGGAAGCGGTTCGCCGCCGCGCGGGACGGCTTCACCCGCCGCCGGGGTGCCCACTTCGCCTCCCTGGACGCGCAGCGCAAGCAGGCGCAGACGATCAAGGAGGAGTTGGTCGCCGAGGCCGAGAAGGTCGCCGAGTCGACCGACTGGGCGACGACGGCGAACCAGCTCAAGAACCTGATGACCCAGTGGAAGGCCGCGCCGCGCGCGTCGAAGGAGGCCGAGCAGCGGCTCTGGGAACGGTTCCGCGCCGCCCAGGACAGCTTCTTCAGCCGGCGCAGCGAGGTCTTCTCCGCTCGCGACAACGAGCAGCGCGCCAACCTGGAGCGCAAGCAGGCGCTGCTCGCCGAGGCCGAGGCGCTCGACGTCGACGGTGACCCGAAGGGCGCCCAGGCGAAGCTGCGGGAGATCCAGGCGCAGTGGCACGAGGCCGGTCGGGTGCCACGCGAGGCCGCCGCCGGGCTGGAGCGCCGGTTGCGGGCGGTCGACGAGAAGGTCCGCGAGGTGATGGATTCGGCCTGGCGGCGCACCAGCCGGGAGGACAACCCGCTGCTGGCCCAGATGCGGGCGCAGGTCGCGGAGGCCGAGGAGCGGCTGGCCCGGGCGCAGGCCGCCGGGGACGCCCGGCGGATCAAGGAGGCCGAGCAGGCGCTCGCCACGAAGCGCCAGTTCCTCCAGTTGGCCGAGCAGGCTGGCTGAGCTGTCTGATCGATGCCCCCGGACTCCCGTGAGGGAGTTCGGGGGCATCACCCTTTTCGCAGGTCGTGGCGATGTTAACGTATGACATTTACATCGACGTCGATCTGTGATTAATTGGGAAAGCGCTTGCCCTCACCAGGCGAGGCACGGGAGCCATTCCGACCAGTTCACCCAACGGCAGGGCGCATCCTGCGACCGCCACGGCATCGCTGCCGCCGGGCACGGCAGCTTCACCGCCGCGGCGCACCCCCTGCTGACCACACCAGATGACGCATCCGGGGTCCGCCACGACCGCGCCACCCGGCGGTCGCCGTGGCCGCCCACGTCACGGACCGGTCCGGGCCGGCCCCACGATGCGTCGCTCCGCCACCGATCCGTCCCATTACCGACGATGAGGAGAACGACCGTGCTTGCAGACGTCAAGCCGCGCCTGACCCGACGGTTGGCGGTGTTGGCCGCGACCGCCGTCGCGCTGCCCGCCGCCGCAGTCGCGGTGACCGTCGCCCCGGCCGCTGCGGCGACCGTCGACACCGGCGCCTACTACGTGTTCGTCAACCGTCACAGTGGCAAGGCCATGGACCTCTGGAACTGGTCCACCAACGACGGCGGCGAGATCCGGCAGTTCAACCGGACCGACGCCAACAACCAGCAGTTCCAGTTCGTCGACGTGGGCAGCGGCTACTACCAGCTGCGCAACCGGCACTCCGGCAAGGTCGTGACGGTGCCCAACTCGAACGACGGGGTGCAGGTCACCCAGGTCACCGCGAGCAGCGACACCAAGCAGCACTGGCGGCTCGCCGACTCCGCCAACGGCGACGTCCGGTTCGTCAACCGGCACAGCAACAAGGCGCTCGACCTGTGGGAGTGGTCCACCGCCGACGGTGCGATGATCTCGCAGTACGCCGACCTGGACGGCGCCAACCAGCGGTGGCAGTTGATCCGGCTGGGTGGCGGCAGCACTCCCCCGCCGAATCCGGGCCCGCAGACCGGTCTGGTCGGCTGGGCCACCCAGAACGGCGGCACCACCGGCGGCGGTAACGCCGGCACCACCACGGTCACCAACGCCTCGGCCCTGACCAGCGCGCTCAACTCCTCCAGCGCGGCGGTGATCCGGGTCTCCGGGACCATCAACTGCTCGGGAATGCTGCGGGTGCGCTCCAACAAGACGATCCTCGGCAACTCCGGTGCCACGATCGTCGGCTGCGGCTTCACCATCAACGGTGACCGCAACGTCATCATCCGGAACCTGACCTTCCGGAACTGGAGCGACGACGCGATCAACGTGGAGCAGTCGGCCACCAACATCTGGATCGACCACAACACCTTCACCGCCGGCTACGACGGCGCGGTCGACATCAAGCGCGGTTCGGACTTCATCACCGTGTCGTGGAACCGGGTCTACGGCCACGACAAGTCGATGCTGCTCGGACACAGCGACAGCAACGCCAGCCAGGACGTCGGCCGGCTGCGGGTGTCGTACCACCACAACTGGTTCGACGGCAGCAACCAGCGCCACCCCCGGGTCCGCTTCGGCAACCCGGTGCACGTCTACAACAACTACTACAGCAACGTGCGCGGCTACGGCGTGGCGTCCACGATGAACGCCGGGGTGCTGGTCGAGGGCAACTACTTCGAGAACACGCCCGACCCGTACCACCTGGGCGAGGGCAGCTCCGGCCCGGGTTCACTGGTGGCCCGCAACAACCACTTCGTCAACTCCGGCAGCGGGCAGACCGGCGGCAGCGTCGCCGGCATCCCCTACTCGTACACCCTGGACACCCCGAGCAACGTCAAATCGATCGTGACGGGCGGCGCGGGCGCCGGTCGGATCTCGGTCTGACCCCTACCGGTCGGGGCCCGGCGACGGGCCCCGACCGGGCAGACGCGGGCGCGCCACCGACACTCAGTGGGTGGCCGCGCAGCCCGTCGTGGGCGCGGGCGCGGCAGCCGGCGCGCCGATCGTCGGCAGCCCCAACAACACCCCGGGGGTACGCGGTGAACGACCCGCCTCGGCCGCGTCACCGGCCCGGGTCCGACGGTGTGACAACGGCGCGCCGTCGGCGTTGAGGTGGTGCGGCGCGGCATAGGTGATCGTGGTGTGCACGATGTCGCCGGGACGGATCGTCCCGGCGGCCCCCGGCTCGCCGGCACCACCGGTGGCGAAGTGCACCAGACGGCCGTCCCGGGCCCGACCCGACATCCGGCCGGTCCGTTCGTCCTTGCGGCCCTCGCCGACGGCGACCAACACCTCGACGGTCTCCCCGACCAGCTTCTTGTTCTCCGCCCAGCTGATCTCCTCGACGCAGGCGACCAGCCGCTCGTAGCGCTCCTGCACGACCTGCTTGGGCAGCTGGCCGTCCATGGTCGCGGCGGGTGTGCCGGGGCGCTTGGAGTACTGGAAGGTGAACGCGGAGGAGAACCGTGCCTCGCGGACCACATCCAGGGTGCGCTCGAAGTCCGCCTCGGTCTCGCCGGGGAAGCCGACGATGATGTCGGTGGTGATCGCCGCGTCCGGCATGGCGGCCCGGACCTTCTCGATGATCCCCAGATACCGGTCCGAGCGGTACGACCGGCGCATCGCGCGCAGCACGTCGTCGGAGCCGGACTGCAACGGCATGTGCAGCGAGGGGCAGACGTTCGGCGTCTCGGCCATCGCCGCGATCACGTCGTCGGTGAAGTCCTTCGGGTGCGGGCTGGTGAACCGGACGCGCTCCAGCCCGTCGATCTCACCACAGGCGCGCAGCAGCTTGCCGAAGGCGTAACGGTCACCGAACTCGACGCCGTAGGAGTTGACGTTCTGCCCGAGCAGGGTCACCTCCAGCACGCCCTCGTCGACGAGCGCGCGGACCTCGCTGAGGATGTCGCCGGGCCGGCGGTCCTTCTCCTTGCCGCGCAGCGACGGCACGATGCAGAAGGTGCAGGTGTTGTTGCAGCCCACCGAGATCGACACCCAGCCCGCGTACGTCGACTCCCGCCGGGTGGGCAGGGTCGACGGGAAGACGTCGAGGGATTCGAGGATCTCCACCTCGGCCGCGGCGTTGTGCCGGGCACGCTCCAGCAGCACCGGCAGCGAGCCGATGTTGTGCGTGCCGAAGACCACGTCCACCCAGGGCGCACGGCGCACGATGTCGCCGCGGTCCTTCTGGGCGAGGCAACCGCCGACGGCGATCTGCATCCCCGGGTGCCGGTTCTTGACCGGACGCAGGTGACCGAGATTGCCGTAGAGTCGGTTGTCCGCGTTCTCGCGGACCGCGCAGGTGTTGAACACCACCACGTCGGGGGTGTCGTCGGCCTCACCGGCGCGGACGTACCCCGCCTGCTCCAACAGGCCGGAAATGCGCTCGGAGTCGTGCACGTTCATCTGGCAGCCGTAGGTGCGCACCTGGTAGGTGCGCGGGCCGCCCGCCGCTGCGGTAGTCATGACGTGCACAGCGTAGCCGGGTCCGAGGAATCCGACGGAACGAGGAGAAGCCATGTGCCGCAGCATCAAGACCCTGCGCGAGCCGTACACCCCTGAGGTCACCGACGCGGACGTGCGGGCCGCCGCGTTGCAGTACGTCCGCAAGATCTCCGGGTTCCGGGCACCGGCGGCGCACAACGCCGAGGCGTTCGACGCCGCGGTGAACGCGGTGGCCGCCGCCACCCGCACCCTGCTCGACGATCTGGTCGTGCGCAGCGCACGCCAGGCGTGAAGGAAGGGCACCTTGTTAACGCCTGCGGTAGAGGAAGGGTCCCCTGTTAACGTCCGGTCCCTTGCGCGCGTTAATAAGGTGCCCTTTCTATGCGCCAGGCGTTAATAAGGTGCCCTTCCTTACACCTCAGGCGGCGGCTAGGGCGGGGTTGACCGAGTCGGGGGCCCAGCGGGAGCGGTGACACCGCGACCAGCCCCGGCAGCGCGGGTCGGCCTCGGTGCACAGCCGCCGGTCGCTGAGCACCTCGCCGTCGTCGGTCTCCCGCACGTCGAAGTGGACCGGGCGGATGCTGCCGTCGGGCGCGACCAGCAGGTGCCGGGTGTCGTCGAGCGTGTCGTCACGCAGTAGGCAGTTTCGACCGAGCAGTCGGGCCAGCGCCGCGATGCTGGGCAGTTCGGGCAGCTCGTCCGGTACGCCGTAGCAGTCCACGATCGTGGCGAACTCCCCCGGCGCCTGCCAGACGTCGCAGACCACCGCGTACGTCGGTAGCCGGAGTGGATCCGCCACCGCCAGCGGCATCACCACCCGACCGAGCGCGTCGGCCAACGCCGGGTAGACCTCCACGGGTCGTACCTGGTCGATTCTCCAGTTCCACAGCTCGGTCATGCCGTCTCCTCGCTGTGCTCGTCCCCACCGGCCTCCGGATCGGGCCTTACCGACGATGGTGCGGGGCATTTGCCCCCAGGCGTGGGCAAGTTACCGGTCTGTGACCATTCTGGCCCAAATTTCCCCGAGCATCATCGCTCGGAGTAGCGGGAAGATGACAGTTTATCGGGTATGGTGCGCGTTCCCACACACCGGCACGCGGCCTCACGTCTCGGGCTCACATCCGGAAGGACGCCGAGCTAGCGCAGAACGATCCGGCGCTCGCCACCCGGCCGCAGCTCACCGATCACCGGGGCACCCGGGATCTCACCCGCCACCAGCAGCCCGCCGGAGGTCTGCGCGTCGGCCAGCAGCAGCCGCTCCTCCTCGGTGGTTGTGCCGGCATCGACCCACGGGGTCACCCACTCCAGATTGCGGCGGGAACCACCGCTGACGAACCCGTCACGGACCGCCTCGCGGGCACCGGCCAGGTACGGCACCCGGGCGGTGTCGATCACCACGGTCACCCGGCTCGCCCGGGCCAGCTTCGCGGCATGGCCGAGTAGACCGAAGCCGGTCACATCGGTGCCGCAGCGCACACCGGCCGCCACCGCCGCGCGCGCGGCGTCCCGGTTCAGGGTGGTCATCGTCGCCACCGCCTCCGGAAAGCTCTCCCCGGTGCTCTTGTGGCGGGTGTTGAGCACGCCGACGCCGAGCGGCTTGGTCAGCGACAGCGGCAGCCCGGCCCGCCCGGCGTCCAGGGTGATCAACTCCTCCGGCCGGACCAACCCGGTCACCGCCAGGCCGTACTTCGGGCCGTCGTCGTCGACGCTGTGCCCGCCGGCCAGGTGGCAACCGGCCGCGCGGGCCACGTCCAGGCCGCCACGCAGCACCTCCCGGGCCAGTTCCAGCGGGAGCACGTCCCGTGGCCAGCAGAGCAGGTTGAGCGCGACCAGCGGGTCGCCGCCCATCGCGTACACGTCGGACAGGGCGTTGGTGGCGGCGATCCGGCCCCAGTCGTACGCGTCGTCGACCACCGGTGTGAAGAAGTCGGCGGTGGTGACCACGCCGCTGCGCTCGTCCAGCCGGACCACCGCGGCGTCGTCGCCGTGGTCGAGCCCGACCAACAGTTCGGCGGTGCCGGCGGCGGGTCCGAGACCGGCGACCATCGCCTCCAGCTCACCTGGCGGGATCTTGCAGGCGCAGCCGCCGCCACGGGCGTACCGGGTCAGCCGAACGGGCTCCGTCATCCCACCATGATCTATGTCACGGGGGCCGGAGTGCCAGCCGCACGGGTCAAAATCGGACGTCCGAGTCGGATCGTCGATGGTGTTACCGCTCCGTGACCATCTAGGTTGTGTTCCGCCACGTCACCCCGCCTACAGTGGCCGCTACCGGGGGTCGACCGACTCCCGACAGCGACGAGGAGGACAGACGACGTGGCGACGGGCGAACCGCTCATCGTGCTGGACTCGGTCAACAAATGGTTCGGGCCGTTGCACGTTCTCGACGACGTCTCGCTGTCGGTGGGACGGGGCGAGGTGGTCGTGGTGATCGGCCCGTCCGGCTCCGGCAAGTCGACGCTGTGCCGCACCATCAACCGGCTGGAGCCGATCAATTCCGGCACCATCACCTTCGACGGTCAGGCGCTGCCGGCCGAGGGCAAGGCCCTGGCCAAGCTGCGCAGCGAGGTCGGCATGGTGTTCCAGTCGTTCAACCTCTTCGCGCACAAGACGATCCTGGAGAACGTCACCCTCGGCCCGGTCAAGGTCCGCAAGGAGAAGCCGGCGGTGGCCCGTGAGCGGGGCCTGGCCCTGCTCGACCGGGTCGGCATCGCCAACCAGGCCGACAAGTACCCAGCCCAGCTCTCCGGCGGCCAGCAGCAGCGCGCCGCGATCGCCCGAGCGCTGGCCATGCAGCCCAAGGCGATGCTCTTCGACGAGCCGACCAGCGCGCTGGACCCGGAGATGGTCGGCGAGGTGCTGGACGTGATGACCTCCCTCGCCCGCGACGGCATGACCATGGTCGTGGTCACCCACGAGATGGGGTTCGCGCGGCACGCGGCCAACCGGGTCATCTTCATGGCCGACGGACAACTGGTCGAGGACGCACCTCCGACCGAGTTCTTCGCCAATCCACGCAGCGAGCGGGCCCGGGACTTCCTCTCCAAAATCCTCACCCACTAGCGATTGACGAGGGAGCACGCCGTACCGTGGCGCGCTCCGACGAAGAAGGAGATGAGTATGCGTATTTCGCGCATTGCGGCGCTCGCGGCAGCCGCAACCCTCGCGCTCGGCGTGACCGCCTGTGGCGGGGACGACGCTGGGGACGACACCGGCTCGGGCGACAAGTCCTTCCCCGCCGGCAGCACCATGGAGCGGCTGAACAAGGCGCAGGCCATCAAGGTCGGCACGAAGTTCGACCAGCCCGGTTTCGGCCAGAAGGGCCTCTCCGACAGCCCTGAGGGCTTTGACGTCGAGGTCGCGAAGATCATCGTCAAGGAACTCGGCATCCCCGAGAGCAAGATCGAGTGGGTGGAGACCCCCTCGAAGGTCCGCGAGGACGTGATCGTCAACGGCACCGTCGACATGGTCGTGGCCACCTACACGATCAACGACGCGCGCAAGGAGCGCATCGCCTTCGCCGGCCCGTACTACGAGGCCGGGCAGAACATCATGGTGAAGAAGGGCGACACCAGCATCACCGGACCGGAGTCGTTCCAGGACGGTGCCAAGAAGGTCTGCTCCGTCACCGGCTCCACCCCGGCCGAGGAGATCAAGAAGTACGTCAAGGACGTCGGCTCCCAGCTGGTGCTCTTCGACACCTACGACAAGTGCCGCGACGCCCTCAAGGGCGGCCAGGTCGACGCCGTCACCACGGACAACGTGATCCTGCTCGGCTACATCGCCAAGGACGAGGAGTCGTTCCAGCTCGCCGGTGACAACTTCACCAAGGAGCCGTACGGCATCGGCGTCAAGAAGGACGACACCGCCTTCCGCGACTTCATCAACGACACGCTGGAGAAGGCGTACGCCGACGGCAGCTGGAAGAAGGCCTGGGACGACACCGCCGGTAAGTTCGGTGCCGAACTGGGCGAGGCACCGGCCGTCAACCGCTACTGATTTACGGATCTGGAGGGTGGGGAGGAAGTCCGACCCGTGGATGTGCTCATCGACAAGTTCGACGTTTTCGCGGGCGGGTTCTGGCTCACCCTCCAGATCTGCCTCCTCGCCGCGATCGGCGCCCTGATCCTGGGTGCCGTCGTGGCGGTACTGAGGATCTCGCCGGTACCGCCGCTGCGCGCCGTCGGCACCGGCTACGTCAACATCTTCCGGAACCTGCCACTGACCGTGGTGATGTTCTTCGCCGCGTTCGGCCTGCCGGCGCTCGGCTCCAACGCGGACTTCCTCCGCATCCCCGGCCTTGACCTGATCTTCAGCCGGCTCGGCACCGATCTGCCGTACTTCCGGTTCGCGCTGATCGCCCTGGTCCTCTACACCGCCGCCTTCGTCTGTGAGGCGCTGCGTTCGGGAGTGAACGCCGTCCCCGCCGGACAGGCGGAGGCCGCCCGTTCACTCGGGCTCACGTTCGGCCAGAACCTGCGCTACGTGGTGTTGCCACAATCCTGGAAGGCATCCGTGGTGCCGCTGGGTTCCGTGATCATCGCGATGATCAAGAACTCCGCGCTGGTCGGCTTCTTCGGCGTGGTGGGTGACCTCTCCCAGACCGCCGACCAGCTCACCTCGGCCGAGGGTCATGCCTTCGTACCCGTCGCCATCGGCATCTCGATCGGATATCTGATCATGACAGTGCCGCTCGGCGCCCTGCTGGACCACATCGAGAAGCGACAGGCGGTGGCCCGATGAACCAGCAGAGCAGCGTTCTCTACGACGTACCCGGGCCCCGCCAACGCCGGATCACGCTGATCAGCAGCATCGCGGCCACGTTCGTCCTGATCGCCGGCGCGTACTTCCTGGTCTACCGCCCGCTCGAGGAAAAGGGCCAGTTCTCGATGGACCTGTGGGGTCCGCTGGTCGACCCCTCGAACGAGTACTTCTCCCAGGTGTGGGACCGCATCGGTTACGGGTTCAAAAACACCCTGATCGCAGCGGCACTGGCCATTCTCTCCTCGCTCGTGGTCGGCACCCTGCTGGCCGTGCTGAGGATCCAGCTCAAGCACCTCGGCCGCCGCCGGTTCACCGGTCTGGCCGCCCCGATGTCGTACCTGGCACGTGGGCTCACCACCGTGCTCTCCGCGATCACCCGGATCTGCGTCGAGGTGTTCCGAGGGCTGCCGGTCGTCATCACGATCTTCTTCGTGGCTCGCGGCTTCCCCGAGTTCGGCATCTCCTTCGAAACGCTGTGGTACCTGGTCATCGGCCTCACCATCTACAACTCCGTGGTGATCGCCGAGATCCTCCGCTCCGGCATGGAGGGCCTGCCCAACGGGCAGGCCGAGGCCGCCGCCGCGATCGGTCTCTCGCCGTTGCAGACCACCCGCCTGATCCTGCTGCCCCAGGCGTTCCGGATCATGCTGCCGGCCCTGATCAGCCAACTCGTGGTGGTCCTCAAGGACACCTCGCTGGGCTTCATCATCAGCTACGAGGAGACCCTGAACATCGGTAAGCAGATCATCGGTGTGCTGGACAACCCGATCCAGGTCTACATCGTCATCGGTCTGATGTTCATCCTGGTCAACTACTCGCTGTCGAAGCTGGCCCAGTACGTCCAGCACCGGCTCTCCCGCGGCCGCAAGACCGCCGGGACGCCCGCCCAGAACCCACCGCCGGCCACGCTCACGGCGCAGGCCGAGGGCACCGGCGGTATCTGAGCCACCAGAGGTGACAAGAAGGCCGGCCCGGTGACTTCCGGGCCGGCCTTCTGTTTGCCTCAGCGGGCGATCTCGGTGACCCGGGACTCGCGGACCACGGTCACCCGGATCTGACCGGGGTAGGTCAGCTCCTCCTCGATCTGCTTGGCCACGTCCCGGGCCAGCACCGCCGCGCCGATGTCGTCGACGTCGTCGGGCTTGACCATCACTCGGATCTCCCGGCCCGCCTGCATCGCGAAGACCTTCTCCACCCCGAGCTTCCCGGCGGCGATCTCCTCGATCCGCTCCAGCCGCTTGACGTACGCCTCCAGGCTCTCCCGCCGGGCACCGGGCCGCCCGCCCGAGCAGGCGTCGGACGCCTGGGTCAGCACCGCCTCCACGGTCTGCGGCGGCACCTCGTTGTGGTGCGCCTCGATTGCGTGGACCACGTCCTCGCTCTCGCCGTACTTGCGGGCCACGTCCGCGCCGATGATGGCGTGACTGCCCTCCACCTCGTGGGTGAGCGCCTTGCCGATGTCGTGCAGGAACGCCGACCGCTTAATCAACGGCACGTCCAGCCGCAGCTCGGCGGCCATCACCCCGGCAATGTGCGCGGTCTCCACCAGGTGCTTGAGCACGTTCTGCCCGTACGACGTGCGGTAGCGCAACCGGCCCAGCAGGGTCACCAGCTCCGGATGGATCTCGGTGATGCCGACCTCCACCAGGGCGTCCTCGGCGGCCCGGTGGCAGAGCTGGTCCACCTCCTGGCGGGCCAGTTCGTGCACCTCCTCGATGCGGTGCGGATGGATCCGGCCGTCCAGCACCAGCTTCTCCAGCGTCAACCGGCCCACCTCCCGGCGTACCGGGTCGAAGCAGGACAGCAGCACCGCCTCGGGAGTGTCGTCGATGATCAGGTTGACCCCGGTGACCGACTCGAAGGCCCGGATGTTCCGGCCCTCCCGGCCGATGATCCGCCCCTTCATCTCGTCGCCCGGCAGGTGCAGCACACTGACCACGCTCTCGGCGGTCTGCTCGCTGGCCACCCGCTGGATGGCGTCGACCACGATGTGCCGGGCCCGCTGCTCGGCGGTGGCCCTCGCGTCGGTCTCGATGTCCCGGACCAACAGCGCGGCCTCGCGCTTCGCCTGCCCCTCGATCGCCTCGATCAACTCGGCCCGCGCGGCATCGGCGGTCAGCTCGGCGATCCGTTCCAACTCGCGTCGCCGCTGGTTCTCCGCCTCGGCGAGTTCGGCCTCCCGCTCGGCGAGCGCCGCCTCACGAGCGGCCAGGGCGGCAGTGGCCGCCGTCAGCTGGCGTTCCCGTTCCGCCAGCCGCTCCACCTCCTCGGTGTGCAGCCGCTCCCGCTCGTCCATCCGGGTCGCCCGCCGCTCGACCTCGGCGGCCTGTTCCCGGGTGGTCGCGGCGAGCACCGCCACCTCCCGCTCGCCGCTGCGCCGGGCTGCGGTGCGCAACTGCTCGGCATCCGCCTCCGCCTGCTTGTGCGCCCGTTCGAGTACCGTGTCCGCCTCGGCGCGGGCGGCGTCGAGCACCCGTCGGGCCTCCGCCCGAGCCGCCTTCGCCTCCGCCTTGGCCGCCGCTGCCTCGGCACGGGCCGCCGCCGCGGCGGACTTCGCCACGTCGATGGTGCTGTTGGCCTCGTCGGCGGCGGTACGCAGCGCGGCCAGCGACTGCTCCTGCCGATCCTTCTCCGCGACGTACGCGGGATCCTCCGGTGCCGGGCGCGCCATCAACCCGCGCACCATCCGCATCCCGACCAGGACCGCGCCGAGCACCACGAGGGTCAGCACCAGCACGGCGCCGAGGAGCACGACGTCGAAGGTGCTCATCGGCCCGCTCCGCCCGACCCGACACCGACCACGGTGGCCTCGCCCCGCCCCGGACCGATTCCGGTGGCGGCCGGCGACACCGGACCGACCCCCGTGGTGGCCGGTGACATCGGAGCGTGTCCCGGCGGCCCCGAACTCTGCTCGCCGTCGTCGGTGGCCCCGGACCCCACCGGGCCGGGGGTGCCGCTCATGCCGGCACTCCGTTCCGCGCGCCGCTACCGGGCAGCACCGAACGGAGCCTCAAGGTCGGCTCGCTCCGCTCGCTCATGCCGGAACTCCGGTGAACCTGTGCCGCCTCGCCATGGCGCGCCTCCCCTGAACCGTCGCGCCGCAACAGCCTGCCGGGGTGGGCATGCTCCTGCGACTCTGGACGCCCGACCGGAGCGCATGGCCGTGAGGTGGCTTCCTCCGCCGACGTCCATGACGGTCGTCGGCGGGCCGGGTGCAGTGTCACGCGAGCCCGGACCGGCCTGTCCGGGCTGACGTACGTGGCCGTTGGTACCGGCCAAAGTGATGCTGTTCTGTTACGGGATCTATGTTGTGCGCTTAGCCTGCGCTGGGTCGGGCAATGTGAGCCTTTATGGCGAGGCTAGGTCCCAACCGGCCTCCGGTCAAGAACGGATGATCAAACCACCCGGACGGAGGGAAGTTGAATCGTCACCCTCCGCCGATGAACACTCGGACGCCTGAGGGCAAAAAAGACGAATCTCCAGTGCCGATGTCACTCATCCGGGCTGGTCATGTCGACGCGGAGCGCACCAGGAGCGTACGCGGTCAGCGGTCGACTTCACCTTCGGCATCGGCGAGGGCGTCGGCGTCGATCTGCTCGGCGAACTCGGCCGCCTCGGCGCTCTGCGCAGCGATCGCGTCCTTCACTGCCCGGATGGCCACACCGGCGGGGTAGCCCTTTCGGGCCAGCATCCCGACCAGCCGCCGGAACACCGCGTCCGGCTCACCTCGGGCGGTACGCAGCTTTCGCTCCACCAGGGCACGGGCGGTCTCCGCCTCGGTGGCCTCGTCCAACTCGCTTAGGGCCGCACTGGCCGTCTCGCCGTCCACGCCGCGCTGGCGCAGCTCGTTGGCCAGCGCCCGACGGGCCAGCCCACGGCCGATGTGCCGGCTACTGACCCAGGCTCGGGCGAACGCGGCGTCGTCGATGATGCCGACCTCGTCGTAACGGTCGAGGACCTGGTTGGCGGTCTCCTCGGAGATGCCCCGCCGAGCCAACGCGGCGGTCAGCTCGGCACGCGTACGCGGGCGCACCGCGAGCTGTCGCAGGCAGATCTCCCGAGCGACCTCGGCCTCGTCGCGGGGCGCGGCTGCCGCCTCGTCACGCGCCGAACCGCGAGCCCTTCGAGTGGCACCGGCTCCGCCTCGGGAGACGCCAGGTGCCGGAACGCCCGAAGCCGACGCCTCCTGCGGATCGGTCGACGCGGGGTCACCCGGATCGGTGGCGCTCCCGACCGCGCGGCGGCCCCGCCGGGGACGCGGTGTGGCATCGCCCGCACGGGGCGGGCTGGCATCCCAGCCTCGCCCCGTGCGGGCACGTCGTCCTGCCACAGGTCAGGATCAGAAGTCGACCGGCGGCAGCTCCGGGCCGCCGGCGGCATCGCCCGCGCCGACCCCGACGCCGAGCTTCTCCAAGATCTTCTTCTCGATTTCGGCGGCCACGTCCGGGTTCTCCCGGAGGAACTCGCGGGCCTTCTCCTTGCCCTGACCCAGCTGGTCGCCCTCGTAGGTGTACCAGGCACCGGACTTGCGAATGATCGACTGCTCGACGCCGACGTCGATCAGCGAGCCCTCGCGGGAGATGCCCTTGCCGTACATGATGTCGAACTCGGCCTGCTTGAACGGGGCCGCGACCTTGTTCTTCACGACCTTGACCCGGGTCCGGTTACCGACCACGTCGGTGCCGTCCTTGAGGCTCTCGATGCGGCGCACGTCGAGCCGGACCGAGGCGTAGAACTTCAACGCCCGGCCACCGGTGGTGGTCTCGGGGCTGTTGTGCACCATGACGCCGTCGACGAAGTAGTTGTGGTTGCCCTCAACCTCGATGTCGAACCGGTTCATCGAGCGGGTCTTCGGCTTAACCCGGACATCGATGATCCGCGCAGGCACCGGCATCAGCTCCGCCGGGACGAACTGCGGCTCGACGGCACACAGGCCTCGGAAGCGCGGCAGCAACTTGGCCTCCATCGCCGCCGGCACGTAGGGAGCGACCAGCTCCTGGAACCTCGCCGACGACTCCGTGGTGAAGACGATCGACGCCGTCTGCCGGGCGCCTCGGGAGACCAGCTGCACGTCCATGCCGTACGCGTCACGCAGATGCTCCACCAAACGGTCGCGGCTGCCCTCCGCCATCGCCTCGACGCAGATCTCGATCCGGCCGGAGCTGCCGGCCGTACGCTCCTGCGGGCCCTCGGAGCGGGCGGTGAAGCAGCCATCGTCCATGTACCACACGGCGAGAGCGAACGGGGTCAACGCCTTGAGGTAATCCCAGCTGAGGTGCTTCTTGCCGTCGCCGAGGTAGACCGCGCGGCGCAACTCGTCGAGCTCCGGCAGCGGGGTGAAGTCGACGAACGCCGCGCCTCGTGCGTCGACCCGTCGGGTGTGGTCGATGTTGCCGAGCAGCGAGATCTTCCAGTCGAGGTAGTCGACCTGCTCTGCACCGTGGCCGAGACGGAAGATGACACCGGAGCGATCCTGACGGTTCGGCGACAGGGCACCGTCGCCCATCAGCGAGCCGAGCACGACCTGCCACTGCTGCTCGCTGAGGCGGCGAGCCTCGGCGAGCATCACCCGGTCACCGGCGATCAACTCGCCCGCTTCCCGCCAGCCGCCCGGAGTGCGCACCAGGTGGTTGGGGGTGGCGGCGAACTGCGCCCGCCCGTTGCCGCCCGACTTGGCGACGGTGAACTGGAGGAACTGCTCTGCCGGACCGTTGTTGAACCAGTTGGTGATCCGCTTCGGCTCCACCCGGTCGGTGACCGGGTTGTAGGAGAGGACCTCGACGTCCATCCGCTGGTTGACGATCTTGCCGATCTTCTCCTGCGTGCCGTCGGCCAGGGTGACCCTGGTCGAGTACGACATGCATCCGAACATCACGCCGATCTTCTCGCGGAGCTGGTTGATGAAGATCGCCGTGGTGCCGGTGTTGTTGAGCACACCGGTGATCTTCCGCAGCGCCTGGCTCATCAGCCGGGCCTGGAGGCCGACGTGGCTGTCGCCCATCTCACCCTCGATCTCGGCGCGCGGCACCAGCGCGGCGACCGAGTCGATCACGATGATGTCGATCGCGCCGGAGCGGACCAACATGTCCGCGATCTCCAACGCCTGCTCGCCGGTGTCCGGCTGGGAGACCAACAACGCGTCGGTGTCGACGCCGAGGGCCCTGGCGTACTCCGGATCGAGCGCGTGCTCGGCGTCGATGAAGGCGGCGATGCCACCGGCCCGCTGGGCGTTGGCCACCGCGTGCAGGGCGACCGTGGTCTTACCGCTGCTCTCCGGGCCGTACACCTCGACGACCCGACCACGGGGCAGACCGCCCACGCCGAGCGCCACGTCGAGCGCGATGGAGCCGGTCGGGATGACCGAGGTCTGGATGACCGGCCTCTCCCCCAGCCGCATCACCGAGCCCTTGCCGAACTGTTTGTCGATCTGAGCGAGAGCAAGGTCGAGCGCCTTCTCCCGGTCAGGTCCTGCCGCCATGGTTGCCACCCCTGCCTTCGCCGGCGTCTTTCCTGAGCTTCGCGTCACGCGGGACACGCTAGGCGCTAGGTCCGACAGAAAACCAGCCGACCGGCCGTGGCCTGTGGACGAGCACCCCGCTGTGGACAATAGCCGAACAGGTGTACGACTCGGCAAGAGACACGCGGAAGTAACGAATCGGCTGCTCAGCGTAGCCGGGCAGGCACGCGGTCGGGGTAGGCGGCGACCACGGCACGCCACACCACATGCGTCTCCACACCCGCCGCGAGGGCCTGCTCGATGGTCCGCCCACCGAGTTCCGACAACACCTGGTCACTGGCGATGCTGGTCGCGTACGCCGGCCCGAACGCCTCGGCCAGGCGCGCCCAGAAGTCGGTCAGCCGCACGTGATCAGTCCTCCCTGTCCGGTGCGCTCACCGGCACCGGACGCAACGCTAGCGCCAGCAGGGGCACCACCGCGACCGCGGCGAGCAGGGTCAGCACCGGATAGCCCGCCAGTTGCATGACAAACCCGCTCAGCGCCCCCGCCAGCGCCCCGGCCAACCCCATGAGCAGGTCGGACAGCCCTTGCGCGCTGGGGCGCACCTCGTCCGGCACCGACTCCGACAGCAGGGTGGAACCGGCCACCATGGTCGCCGACCAGCCGAGCCCGAGCAGGATGAGCCCGACGGTGAGCCGGGCAGTGTGGTGCCCGGCGGTGCCGGCGACCGCGCAGGCGGCCAGCAGTGTCCCGATCCCACCGAGGATGACCGGGCGGCGGCCGAACCGGTCGGCGAGCCAACCCACCACCGGCGCCAACGCGTACATGCCGGCGATGTGCAGGCTCAGCACCAGCCCGACCACCGGCAGCACCTCGTCGACGGAGTGGTACTCCCGCAGGTGCACCGGCGTCATCGCCATCACCGCCACCATCACCAGGTGGCCCACGGCCACGGCGGCGACGCCGAGCCGGGCGGGCGGTCTGGCGCGTACCACCGACCAGGCGGCACGCATGCCCCGGCCGCGCCGGGCCGTCGGAGTCGGCGTCGCGACCGGCTCGGCCGCCGCCGTGCCGGCCGGGGCGAGCGCCGACGCGGCCGGTGCCGGATCGGGCGTGACCGGTCCCGGCGCGGACTCACCGGCGCGGGCCGCCGCGAGTCGGCGCGCGGTGAGCAGCGGGTCCGGCCGCAACAACAGCAGCAGTACGCCGGCGGCGAGCACGAACGCGACGGCGCTGAACGCGAACGGGCCGGACAGCGCCGGCAGGCCCCAGCCCCGGGCGGTGCGGTCGGCGAGGGCGGCGAAGTTCGGGGCGGCCACCGCACCGAGCGTGGTGGCCCAGACGATCAGCGACAGCTGCCGCGCGCGGCGGTCCGGTTCGGCGAGGTCGACAGCGGTGTAACGGGCCTGGAGGTTGGCCGCCGAGCCGCCACCGAAGAGGAACATGCCGAGAAAGAGCAGCGGGACCGAGCGGGTCTGGGTGGCGAGCACGACCAACACGCCACCCAGCGCACCGACCGCGTACGCGACCGCCAGACCCGGCCGACGGCCGTTACCGTTGATGATCCGGGTCACCGGCACGGCGAGCAGGGCGGCACCGACCACGGCGGCGCTCTGCGCCAGACCGGCCACGGCGGTGCCGGCGATCTCGGCGGCGAGCAGGGCACCGACGGCGATGCCGATGGTCGACCCGATGCCACCGACGATCTGGGTGCTGAACAGCAACCGCAGGACACGCCGCTGGATCGGCGCGACATCCGCCGTCGGTGTGGTCAGGTCGGTGGTCACCAGGAGGCTCCTCGGTAAGGGGTGACCATCCTTTCGCACCCGACCGGCCATCGGCAGCCGGGTTTCGTCACAGCCCCAGTCCGCGACCGATGATCTCCTTCATGATCTCCGTGGTGCCGCCGTAGATGGTCTGCACCCGGCTGTCCAGCCAGGCCCGCGCCACCGGGTACTCCAGCATGAAGCCGTAACCGCCGTGCAACTGCACGCACCGGTCGGCGACCCGGTTCTGCAACTCGGTGGTCCACCACTTGGCCTTGGCCGCGTCGGTCACCGACAGCCGTCCCGCGTTGAACTCGGCGACGCAGTGGTTGACGAAGGTCCGCGCGATGGTGACCTCGGTGTCCAGCTCGGCGAGGAGGAAGCGGTTGTGCTGGAACTTCCCGATCGGGCGGCCGAACGCCTCCCGGGTACGCGCGTAGTCGAGGGTGAGCGCGAGCAGCCGTTCCGCGGCGGCGACCGCGGCGACCGCGATGCTGAGCCGTTCCCGGGGCAGGTTGGCCATCAGGTGGTAGAAGCCGTGGTTCTCGGTGCCGATGAGGTTGGTGGCCGGCACCCGGCAGTCGTCGAAGAAGAGTTCGGCGGTGTCGTTGGCCTTCAACCCGACCTTGGCCAGCCGGCGGCCCCGGGTGAAGCCGTCGGTGCCGGTCTCCACCGCGATCAGGCTCACCCCGTGGGCGCCCTCGTCGGCGGTACGGGCCACCACGATGACCAGGTCGGCCAGCTCACCGTTGGTGATGAACGTCTTCTGCCCGTTGAGCACGAAGCTGTCCCCGTCGCGCACGGCGGTGGTGCGTACGCCGGCCAGGTCGGAGCCGGCGCCGGGCTCACTCATCGCGATGGCGGTGACCAGGTCTCCGGAGCAGAACCCGGGCAGCCAGCGCTTGCGCTGCTCCTCGGTGGTCAACTCGGTGAGGTACGGCGCGACGACGTCGTTGTGCAGACCGAAGCCGAGCCCGGAGCAGCCCGCGTTGACGATCTCCTCGACGAGGACGGCGTTGAACCGGAAGTCCCGTTGCCCGCCACCGCCGTACTCCGGGTCGACGTCCATACCGAGCAGTCCGGCCGCACCGGCGGTACGCCACACCTCACGGTCGACGATGCCGTCGGCCTCCCAGCGGTCGTGGTGCGGCACGGCCTCTTGGGCGAGGAACCGTCGGCACAGGTCGCGGAACTCGTCGTGGTCGGACTCGTAGAGGTGCTGCTGCATGGCGGTAAGTGTGGCACCGCCGGGCGGAGGAGTCAGCGGGCGAGGGCGCGGGCCGCGACGGTGAGGTCGGCGACCAGTCCGTCGTACGCGATGTCCTGGTTGTCGGCGCGGAGCACGGCGGACGGGTGGATGGTGGCCAGCAGTCGGGCCGGTGGTGCGTCGGTGGTCTCCCCGGCGCTGTCCACCGGCACCCGCCGGAAGTCCTCCGGGTGTTGCGCGGCGGCGGGCCAGGGCAGCAGTTCGCCGCGCTGGCGGGTGACCCGGAACGTCGGGCCGAGCAGCGCCTTCGCGGCGGTCGCCCCGAGCACCACGATCACCTCCGGGTTCAGCTGGGCGAACTCGGCGACCAGCCAGGGTCGGCAGGCGGTGATGTGCACCTGGTCCGGCGTCTGGTGGATGCGCCGCCTGCCGCGCAGAAAATGACGGAAGTGCTTCACCGCGTTCGTGAGATAAATGTGTCCCGGGTCCAGTCCGGCGTCGTCGACCGCCTTGCGCAGCAGCCGACCGGCGGGACCGACGAAGGGCAACCCCTTCTGGTCCTCCATGTCGCCGGGCTGTTCCCCGACGAAGACCACCCGGGCACTGGCGTCACCCCGGCCGAAGACGGTCTGCGTGGCGTCCCGGTACAGCTCGCAACCCTGGCAGCCGGTGGCGGCGGCGCGCAGTTCGTCAAGGGTGTCGGTCTGCGGCGGGATGAACTGCTGGGCACCCGGTGCGGGCTCGGTCTCGGCCATGGCGACTGTTATATACCCGTTGGAAGCACGATGCCCGAGTAGGGCGCTGCCGCACGAGGTAGTCACCCGGCAGGAACAGCACCCTCAGCGTGGAAATACCCTCACGCTTCGTTTCGAGCAGGTTCGGACGGTTCTCGGCGAGCCACCGCGCCACGTCCTGCTTGTCCCACACCTTCCCCATCACAAGGGTCTGGTACGGGTCCGGGAAGCCCTTCGAATTGATCACGACGTTCACACGCTGGCGGGATACGTTCCCCAGCATCACGCGGATCTCCGCCGCACCCACGAGCTCTACCCGCTTCACATCTCCGAACATAGGCCGCGTCGCATCATTGCATCACTTCAACTTATTCCGACGTTGACGCGAGTAGACCGACGGGGCAGGTTTGGCCTCGTCAACACCACCAGCGGGAGGCACGGATGAAGTGGTTCCAGAGACAACACGACCCGGTGGACGTTGTGCGGCAGTCAGCGACCGGGTACGGCCGGCAGGATGGGCAGCCCGAAGCGCCGCCGCCCCGCGAGGGGCCGACCCGGGGCGGTCGGAACCGACGACGGATGACGACGGCGGTGCGCTTTGTCCTCTGTCGCCGCGAGCAGAGGAGGCACGCTGGCGCTGCCTCGAATCCGGCCTGAGGTTCCCTTCCGTGTCCAGCTCGCCTGGTCGGTCATCGACGCCCACCACGTCACGGTCTGCTCACGGTGTCGGCCGGACTCGGCCTGCCCCAGCTCACCGACGCGGCAGCGGTCATCAACGCCTGGCGTACCTCGGTCGGGAGATCTGCTGTGGCTGACCCGAGCGGCAAGTCCGCAGTTCTACCGGCCCATCCGGTTCCGGTTGATCAAGAAGCTTGATCTGACCACCTACGACGGCTGGATCTGGTTGGAGGGATACCAGGTCGACGACCGGGGCGACGCGATCGCTCGTCGTGCGGTGTTCGTCCGTGAGCAGGGCCTCCGCAAGCTCTAGTCAGAGGTACGCCCACAGCCCCGCAGCTCGCGCTCCCCGTCTCAGCTGAGCGCACGCTGCTCCGTCAGCCCCGCCGATCTTGGACAGTTTCCGTTAGCGACTAACAGGAATTGTCCAAGATTCGCGTTCCAGATCTCGCTCCGACGCCCCGCACGGCCGCGCCGGAGCCGCGCACGGCCGCACCAGCGCCGCGCACGCGCCATGCCAGCGCCGTGCGGGTCAGGGCACAGCGGTGTCGGTCAGGGCACGGTCCGTGTCGGTCAGGGCACGGTCCGTGTCGGTCAGGCGGTGAAGCCGGGCGCTGGGGTGGGGCGGGCCGCCCGCGCGACCGCCTCGGCAAGTGCCGGGATCTCCTCCTCGCGCAGGTCGCTGACGGTGATGCGCAGCCCCGGCGGACCGGCGATCCGGTAGAGCATGCCGGGCGCGACGGCCCAACCGGCGTCGCGTAGGGCGGTCAGCGTGCTGGTCTCGTCCTCGACCGGCACCCAGACGTTGATGCCGGTGCGTCCGTGTGCGGGCACCCCCCGGTCGGCCAGGGCGGCGACCAGGCCGCCGCGTCGCCGTTCGTAGCTTTCCGCGGCCCGGGTGACCAGGGCGGTCGTCTCCGGGTCGCGCCAGAGGGACAGCACGAGCCGTTGCAGCACGGTGGAGACCCAACCGGCACCGACCCGGGCCCGGCCGGCCACCCGGGCGAGCGTGGTCTCGTCTCCGGCCAGTGCGGCCAGGCGCAGGTCGGGACCGAAGGGCTTGCTCACCGAGCGGAGGAAGGCCCAGTGGGTGGCCGCTCCGGCGAGCGGGTGCAACGGTACGCGGGCCAGCTCGGCGGCGTGATCGTCCTCGATCAGCAACAGGTCCGCTCGTTCGGCGAGCAGGGCGCGCAGGGCCTCGGCCCGGTCGGCGGAGACCGCCGCGCCGGTGGGGTTCTGGGCCCGGCTGGTGACGATGAGCGCCCGCGCTCCGGCGGCCAGTGCGGCGGCGACTCCCGCGACGATCGGCCCCTCGTCGTCGATCGGCACCCCGATCGGCCGCAGCCCGAGAGCGGCGAGCAGGTCGAGCAGCTCGGCCCAGCCCGGGTCCTCCACGGCGACGGCGTCGCCGTGCCGCAGATGCGCCCCGAGCAGGCGCTCGATGCCGTCGAGCGCGCCGCCGGTGAGGGTCAGCCCGGCGACCGGCACCCCGTCGGCGGCGAGTCGCGCGCTGGCCGCCTCGACCATGTCGGGGAGTACGCCGAGGTCGGGATAGCCCACCGGGTCGCCGAAGGCGTCGGCGAGAGCGGCCAGGTGTCGACGCAGCGGCGGCAGCAGTCGCCGGTCCGGTCCACCCCGGGACAGGTCGCGCAGCCCGGGTGCCGATGGTGGGCGCAGCGCGGCCCGGCGGGCGGCGACCGGTGGGCGGGAGCGTACCCGGGTGCCGTGCCGACCGGCGGTGACGACGAGCCCGCGCCGACGCAGCTCGGCGTAGGCGCTGGCGACGGTGGCCGGGCTGACGGCCAGCTCGGCGGCGAGTGCGCGCACCGACGGTAGTGGGTCGCCGGGGGCGAGGGCGGCTTCGCGGATGCCGGCTTCGATGCTGGCCGAAATCTCGACGGCCGTCGCGCCGTCCACCTGATAGCGTGCTGACACAAACAAGAGATTGTACTAGAACAAAGGTGGACACGCATGTACCCGCAGACCACCCGCACCACCGCCAGTCGGTCCCGGGACCGGATGAGCTACGACCGGGCCGCCACCCACGCCGTGCTCGACGAGGCGTACCACTGCACGCTGGGGTTCACCGTGGACGGTGAGCCCCGCGTACTGCCCACGCTGCACGTACGCATCGGCGACACGCTCTACCTGCACGGCTCCACCGGCAGCCGACCACTGCTCGACGCCCGCGCCGACGGCCTGCCGGTCTGCGTCACGGTCACCCTGCTCGACGGGCTGGTCTACGGCCGCTCCCAGTTCCACCACAGCGCCAACTACCGGTCGGTAATCGCGCACGGCACCGCGCACCTGGTCACCGACCCGGGCGAGAAGACCGACGTGCTGACCGCCCTGGTGGAGAAGGTCGGTGTCGGCCGGGCGGCGGACAGCCGTCCCCCGAGCCGCCGGGAGCTGGCCGAGACCGCCGTACTGGCGCTGCCGCTGGTGGAGGTGTCCCTGCGCAGCCGCACCGGCGGGGTACGCGACGAGCCCGCCGACCTCGACCTGCCGCACTGGGCCGGGGTGGTGCCCCTGCGACTGACCGCCGGCCTGCCGGAGCCCGACGTCGGCGTCACCGCGCCGCTGCCCGCGTACCTGCGCCCGGCCCGCTCGCCCTGGCACGAGCCGGTGGCGCTGCGCGGCGAACACGTGCTGCTGGAACCGCTCGACCTGTCCCACACCGACGAGCTGTACGCCGCCACCGCCGAGGCCGAGGTCTGGCAGTACCTGAGCCGGTCCCTGCCGACCGGTCCGGAGCAACTGCGTGAGGTGATCCTCGCCGCGCTGAACCAGCAGCACCGGGGGGAACGGGTGGCCTGGGTGCTGCGGTGCGCCGGCACCGGCGCGGTGGTCGGCACCACCTCCTACTACGCGATCGACCCGCAACGGCGGTCGCTGGCGATCGGGCACACCATACTCGGCCGACCGTGGTGGCGTACCGGGATCAACACCGAGGCGAAGCTGTTGCTGCTCGGTCGGGCCTTCGACGAGCTGGAGGCGGTGCGGATGGTCTGGCACACCGACATCCGCAACGAGCGTTCCCAGCGTTCCCTGGAGCGGCTCGGTGCACACCGGGAGGGCGTGCTGCGGATGGACCGGCAACGTCCGGACGGCTCGTGGCGGGACACCGTGCAGTATTCGATGACCGTCGACGAGTGGCCGAAAGCACAGGTCAGCCTGCGGGAAATGCTTCGCGCGCAACCCTCCTCGACCCGATGATGTCGGGCGTGCTGGGGATCACCGACATCTGGACGTACGTGCTGGGCACCGTGGCCATCGTGCTGCTGCCCGGCCCCAACTCGCTGTTCGTCCTCTCCACCGCCGCACGCCGTGGGGTCGGCGTCGGCTACCAGGCGGCCAGCGGCGTCTGGGTCGGTGACGCGATCCTCATGTTCCTCTCCGCCGCCGGAGTGGCCTCGCTGCTCAAGGCGTACCCACCGGTCTTCCTCGTGATCAAGTACGCGGGTGCCGCGTACCTGGGCTATGTCGGGTTGACCATGCTGCGCGGAGCCTGGCGGCGCTGGCGCGACCGCAACGACCCGAGCAGCCCGCGCCTGATCGACGCCGCGGAGCCGGCGGCGACACGCAGCCCGTTCCGTAAGGCGCTGGTGATCAGCCTGCTCAACCCGAAGGCGATCCTCTTCTTCGTCTCGTTCTTCATCCAGTTCGTCGACCCGACCTACCCCTGGCCCGCGCTGTCGTTCCTGCTGCTCGGCCTGATCGCCCAGCTGTCCAGCGCGCTCTACCTGACCGCGTTAATCTTCGCGGGCACGTTCCTGGCCGCTCAGTTCAGCCGGCGGCGTCGGCTGGCGGCCGGTGCGACGAGTGCCGTGGGTGCCCTCTTCCTCGGTTTCGGTCTCAAGCTCGCCCAGGGGTAAGGAAGGGCACCCTGTTAACGCCTCGGGTAGTACAAGGGTCCCTTCCTAACATCGCACCGGGCGGGTCAGGTGCCGTCGGAGCCGCCGCCACCGCTGCCTCCGGCCGCGCCACCACCGCTGCTGCCGGTCCCGCCGGACGTGTCGAGGTCGGAGCCCGGCGGGACAGGGTGGTCGGGCGGGCGGCTGACGTGGGCCGACTCGGAGATGGGGGCGGACCAGTCGGCGTGTGCCGCCGCGGCGGCGTGCCGGTTGATGGCCGCCCGCAGCCACCCGTCCACGGTGCTCACCCAGTCCCGCTGGTCGGCACCGACGTGCCAGATCCGGAACCGGCTGATGCTGGTGTGGGTGATCCCGGCCAGCGCCAGCCGCCGGTCACACCAGAGGATCACCTCCAGACCGGTGGAGTTGGCCACGAAGATCACCTCCAGTTCCGTGATCGGCCCGGCGTAGAGCGGCCCGACCCAGAAGCCCCACCGCTGGTGCAGGGGAAGCGCCTGCTCCACGCCGGGCAGCCGACCGGCGACCAGCCCGGACTGGCGGATGCTGAAACCGAGCGTGTCCAGGGCGGCCAGTACGTGCTGCTGGGTCGGCAGCGGATGGACGAAGATCGGCACCAGGGGGCCCTGGTCCAGAGCGGCGTCGACCGCCACCTCGGTACGCAGCCCCATCCGCAGACTGAGCAGCGGCACCCCGCCCATGGTGGTCACCGGCGTCTCCCACGGCACCGGGAACTCGAACGGGATCGAGCGGGCCCGTCCCGCCCGCAGCACCGACGCGCCGGCCACCTGCGCCTGGTGGAACTGCATCAGCCGACGGGGCGCCTCCGGGTCGTCCGGCTCGACCGTGCTGACCAGGCCGAGCCGGACGTGCAGGACCGGCACGTCGACGGAGCCCGCGATCAGGTTCACCCGCCCCGGCAGGCGCAGCCCCGGGCGGGTGCTCGGGTTGGCCAGCGCGGTCTGCACCGTCAGGCCCGTTCCGCCCGATCCCGGTGACACCCCCGTCAGCCGCACCCGCGTGCCCCTATCTGAGCCGGCGCACCGCGCGCGGAATCGAGTCGGTCTCGTCGTCGAACTCCCCGATGACCTCCTCCAGCAGGTCCTCAAGGGCGACGAAGCCGACCGGCCGGGTCGGGCCGCCACCGTTGCGGACCAGGGCGAGCTGCGACTGGCGGGCCCGCATCACGGCCACCGCCTCGGTCACCGTGGCGGTGTCGGGGATGGTGATGGCGTCGTTCATCAGGTCGGCCGCGGTGGCATCAGGCCGCCCGGCCATCGCCCGCACCGCCTCCCGTACGTGCACCAGGCCGCAGACGTCACCGGCGGCGTCCAGCACCGCCAGTCGTGACCGGCCACTGTCCCGGCTGACCTGCTCGATGCGGCCCGCCGGATCGTCTCGACGGACGGTCACGATCCGATCGAACGGTTCCATCACCTGGGCGACTGTCGTGCCCTGCAACTCCAGCATGCTGGTGAGCAGTTCGTGCTGGGCGGCCCCGAGCAGCCCGTGTTCCCGGGACTGCTCCAGCAGCATCCGCAACTCGTCCGGGCCGTGCACCTGGGCCAGCTGGTCCTGCGGGTTGACCTTCACCAGCCGCAGCAGCGCGTTGGCCACCGCGTTCAGCAGGGACAGCACCGGACGGGCGACCCGGGCGAAGGCCCGGAACGGCAGCGCCAGCAGCAGCGCGGACCGCTCCGGGTGGGTGATCGCCCAGGACTTCGGTGCCATCTCGCCGACCACCAGGTGCAGGAAGGTGACCAGGCTCAGGGCGAAGATCAACGCGATCACGTGGCTGGCGCCGTACGGCAGGCCGACCGCGTGCAGCAGCGGACCGACCAGCCGTTCGATCGCCGGCTCGGCCAGGGCGCCGAGACCCAGCGTGCACAGGGTGATGCCGAGCTGCGCACCGGCCAGCATCAGCGACAGCTCGCGTACGCCGTCGAGGGCCGCGCGGGCGGCCCGGCCGCCGCTGGCCGCCGCCTGTTCCAGGCGGTATCGCTTGCTCGCCACCAGGGCGAACTCGGCGGCGACGAAGAAGCCGTTGAGTGCCAGCAGGACTCCCGACGTGAGCAACGCGAACCCGGTGCTCATGCCGTCACCTCCGCGGACCCCTCGGCGAGCTGGAGGCGGACCGAGTCGGCCACGTGCCGGTCCACCGCGAGCACCTCGACCAGCGCACGCGGCGGGACCGCGCCGTTGTCCCCGTCGGCCAGCAGGCTGATCTCCAGCCGGTCACCGACCTCGGGCACCCGGCCCAACTCCCGCATGACCAGACCGGAGATGGTGTCGTACTCGGGCCTCTCGGGCAGGGCGATACCGGTGCTGTCGGCCACCTCGTCGATGCGCCAGCGGGCCGGCACCACCCACGAGCCGTCCTCCTGCCGCGCTGGGGCCCGCTCCGGCGGGTCGTCCTCGTCACGGATCGGGCCGACCAACTCCTCGGCGATGTCCTCCAGCGTGATGACCCCGGCGAAACCGCCGTACTCGTCGACCACGCAGGCGAGCTGCCGGTGCCCCGAGCGGAGCCGGTCCAGCACCGTGGGCAGCGGCAGCGTCTCGGGCACCAGCAGCGGGGGTACGGCCACCGCGCTGACCGGGGTGGTGGCCCGCTCGGCCGGTGGCACCTGGAGCACGTCGGCGATGCCGATCACGCCGACCAGGTCGTCGACGCCCTCGGTGCCCCGGACCGGGAAGCGGGAGCGCCCGGTGTCGAGCAGTTCGACCACCCGGCTGACCGGCTCGTGCGCCCGCACGGTGTGCACGTCGACCCGGGGCACCATGACCTCGCCTGCGGTCAGTTGCCGGAAGTCGAGCCCCCGGTCCAGCAGTGTCGACATGTCCGCGTCGAGGTGCCCCTCCAACCGGGACTCGGCGATGATCTGTTCCAGATCCTCCGGGGTGGCGCCGCTGGGCAGCTCCTCGATCGGCTCGATGCCGACCCGTCGCAGCAGTCGCACCGCCGCCTTGTCGAAGAGTTTGATCAGCGGACCGGCGATGGCCAGGTAGACCAGGGTGGACCGGGCCAACGCCCGAGCCACCGGTTCGGCACGGGCGATGGCCAGGTTCTTCGGGGCCAACTCTCCCACGACCATCTGCACCACCGTGGCGATGACCAGCGCCAACGCCACCGACAGCGGCAGGCTGACACCGGTGGAGACACCTACCACGCCGAGCAGCTCGGCCAGGCCGGCGCCGAGGTACGGCTCGGCCGCGTAACCGACCAGCAGGGCGGTCACGGTGATGCCGAGCTGCGCGCCGGAGAGCATGAACGACAGCCGTCCGGTGACCTCCAGCGCCCGGGCGGACGCCTGGTCACCCTCGTCGGCGCGCTGCTTCAGCTTGCCGCGGTCGACCGCGACGTAGCCGAACTCCTGCGCGACGAAGTACCCCGTCGCCACGGTCAAGACGATGATCAGAAGAAGACCGACGATGATCAACACGGGAGGTTCAGGGCTCCCGGGGTCGTCGATCTGTGGGGATGCCGGGGCTTACCCGGCTGGCTACTGCTGCCCTCCTGGGCAGAGGAGTCGATCATGCGGCCATTCTACCGGCGTCCAGGTCGCCACCGGGGCGTGAGCTCGTACTCTTGGTGTCCCGCCGCTCAGCGGTCCGCGAGTTCGTCGGCGTCGAGCAGCCTGCGGTCGACCTGCCCGGCGCGGTACGCAGCCCGACCGATCATCTGAGCGGCGACCGGCGCGGTGGCCAGCTGGAAGACGCCGACGAGGGCCACCATCCCGAGGTCGACGGGGCTGCGCAGCCGGAGGGCCACGCCCAGCAACAGCAGCAGCGCCCCGAGGACCTGCGGTTTGGTGGCCGCGTGCATCCGGCTCAACGTGTCGGGAAAGCGCAGCACCCCGACGGCGGCGGCCAGGCTCAGCAACGCGCCGGTGAGCAGGCTGACCGCGCCCAGCCAGTCGGCGACGGTACCCGGTGTCACAGCTGGTCCCGGACGGCGAAACGGGCCAGCGACACGGACCCGACGAAGCCGAGCAGGGACAGCACCACCAACACCGGCAGGGTGGTGACATGCCGGTTGACCGCTGCCTCCGCGCCGACGGCACTGACCATGGTGGCCAGCAGCATGTCGGCGGCGACGACCCGGTCCAGCAGCGACGGGCCCCGGTAGAGGCGGACCAGGGCCAGCAGAGCGGTCAGCGACAGCAGGCTGGTCAGGGTGATGGCGAGGAAGACGGTCACGGTGACTCCTTGTCCGCTGTTCCGGTGTGCACCCGGTCCAGCTCGTCGTTCGAGCCGACCGCCGCGACGATTCGCCGCTCCAGGGTGCGGATGTGGTCACGGCTGGCGGCGAGGGCCTGGGGGCCGTGTACGTCGAGCACGTGCACGTAGAGGATTCCGGCGTCGCGGTCCACCTCCACGATCAACGTGCCGGGCACCAGGGAGAGCGCCTCGGCGGTCAGGGCCAGGTTGAGATCGGTGGGTACGCGCAGCCGCACCGCGATGATGGCCGAGCGGGGGGTGTAGCCGGGCTGCACCGCGATCCGGGCGATGTGGGCGCTGGCCCGGATCAGCTCGACGACGAATCGGCCGGCGAACACCAGCACGCCCCACGGCCGCAGCCGCCCGTTGAACGTCACCGGCGGCAGCGGGAAGAACACCAGCACCACGGTGGCGATCAGCAGCCCACCCAGCAGGTTGCCCCAGGTGAACTCCCCCCAGAACAGGTTCCAGGCCACCACCAACCAGCCGTAGGCGATCATCTGGTCCCGCCATCGGCCAAGGCGGCTCTGTCGGCCCGGCGGCTCGACGCCCGGTGCGGTCATGACGCCCCGCCAGGCAGGACGGCACGTACGTACGGGGTGCGCTCGATCAGGTCCGTCGCCGCCTGCCCGGTGTAGTCGAACAGCGGACCCGCCACCACGGTCAGCCCCACCCCGACCGCCACCAGGGCGACCGTGGCACCGACCATCAGCGCCGGCAGCGGCGCCGTCGCCGGGTGCGACTCACAGGGGGAACGCCAGAAGGCGATGTTCCACATCCGGCTCGCGACGTAGAGGGTGAGCAGACTGGTCGCGGTGCCGACGACCACCAGTGTCCAGGCCAGGGGACCGCCCACGGCCACCCCGGCCTGCAACAGTCCGAGCTTGCCCAGGAAGCCGGAGAAGGGCGGGATGCCCGCCAGGTTCATCGCCGAGACGAAGAAGAGCACGCCCACCATGGGTGCCATCCGGGCGAGCCCGCCGAGGCGACGCAGGTCGGTGCTGCCGGCCCGCTGCTCGACCAGTCCGGCGATCAGGAACAGGGTGGTCTGGATGGTGATGTGGTGGACCACGTAGAAGATCGCGCCGACCAGACCGGCGACCGTGCTCAGGGCCACTCCGAAGATCATGTAGCCGATGTGGCTGACCAGCGTGAAGGACAGCAACCGCTTGATGTCCGACTGGGCCACCGCGCCGAGGATGCCGACCAGCATGGTCAGGCCGGCCGCCACCATCAACAGCAGTTCACCGGCCTGCTGCCCCGGGAAGAGGAGGGTCTGGGTTCGGATGATCGCGTACACGCCGACCTTGGTGAGCAGGCCGGCGAAGACCGCGGTGACCGGGGCGGGGGCCGTCGGATAGCTGTCCGGCAGCCAGGCCGACAGCGGGAAGACCGCCGCCTTGATGCCGAAGGCCACCAGCAGCATCAGCTGGAGACTCAGGCGTACGCCGTCCGGCAACGCGTCCAGCCGTGCCGCGAGTTGGGCCAGGTTGAGCGTGCCGGTGGCCGCGTAGACCAGGCCCACCGAGATCAGGAAGACCGTCGACGCCAGCACGTTCACCACGACGTAGGTGGAACCGGTGCGGATGCGCAGCGGGGTGCCGTTGAGTGTGATCAGTACGAAGCTCGCGGCGAGCAGCATCTCGAAGCCGACGAAGAGGTTGAACAGGTCACCGGCGAGGAACGCGTTGCAGACACCGGCGGTCAGCACCAGGTAGGTGGGGTGGAAGATCGCCACCGGGGAGGACTCCCCGGTCTCCGCCTGGCCCTGCCCGATCGAGTAGAGCAGCACGCAGAGGGTCACCGCCGAGGAGACCACCAACATCAGCGCGGCGAGTTGGTCGGCGACCAGCACGATGCCCACCGGTGCCGGCCAGCCACCGATCTGCATCACCAGCGGTCCCTCCCGGTGCGCCTGGACCAGCAGCACCACCGCCACCGCCAGGTTCGCGCCCAGGCAGCCCACGCTGACCGTCCGCTGGATCGACGACCGGCTGCCCAGCAGCAGGGTCACCGCGGCGCCCAACAGCGGTAGCACCACCGGCAACGGCACGAGCGTGCTCATCGCCACCACCGGGCCGGTGCGCTGCGCGGACTCATTCCCGGCCCTCCTGACGGGGCGGGGCTGGCGCGTCGACCTGCTCGGGGGCGACGGCGGCCGGTTCGGTGGCCAGGTCCGCGGCGGACACCTCGCGACGGGCAGCCCTTCGGACGATCTCCTGGTCCTCGATGTCGTCGGGGACCTCGTCGTCGCCGCTGAGGTACCAGCTGCGGTAGCTGATGGCCAGCAGGAAGGCGGTGAAGCCGAAGGTGATCACGATGGCGGTGAGGATCATGGCCTGGGGCAACGCGTCACTCATGGCGGCCTCGTCAGCGATCCCGACCACCGGCGGCTCGCCGGCCCGGCCGCCGAAGATGATCAGCAGGTTGACGCCGTTGCCGATCAGGATCACGCCGAGCAGGACCCGGCTCAGGCTGCGTTCCAGCAGCAGGGTCACGCCGCAGCCGACGATCACACCGATCGTGATGAAGGAGAAGAGGTTCGCTCCCGAGTTCACCGCTGCGCCCCCCATCGCCCACCGGCCAGCCCGCCCTCGGCCCCACTGCCGTTCTCGATGTGCCGGTCCACCTCGGCGCCGAGGCTGCGTAGCACGTCCAGCGCCAGACCGATCACCACGAGGTACACGCCGATGTCGAAGAAGAGCGAGGTGACCAGATAGAAGTGGCCGATCAACGGCAACCACAGGTCGATGGTGGTGCTCGCCAGCAGGGTGCCGCCGATGATCAGGGAGACCACCCCGCTGCCGACCACGAGCAACAGACCGGCACCGAGCACCGTGCCGGCACCGACCGGCGCGGCCTCGATCAGTTCGTAGCGGCCACCGGCGAGGTACCGCATGGTCAGCGCCAGGCTGGCCACCAGGCCACCGGCGAAGCCGCCGCCGGGCGCGTTGTGCCCGGAGAAGAGCAGGTAGAGGGAGAACAGGACCGCGGTGTGGGAGATCAGCCGGGTGACCACCTCCAGCACGATCGACCGTTGCCGCTCGTGCAACGTGACCCCGCCGCGCAGCCAGACCGCCCGGCCGGCCGCTGGCTCGTCCTCAGCGATCTCGCGTCGACGGGGACGGGGCCCGGTACGGGACTGATGGAAGATCAGGCTCGCCACTCCGGTCGCGGCGGCCACCAGCACCGCCGTCTCCCCCAGGGTGTCCCAGGCGCGGATGTCCACCAGGGTCACGTTGACCACGTTGCGGCCGTGCCCCCCTTCCACCGCGAGCCGGGGGAACTCGTCGGAGATGGACCGCGCCTGCCGGGCCGCCGCGGCTCCGACGGCCAACGCGGCCACGGTCGTCCCGACGATCGCCCCGATGAACCGCCGGAGCCAGCGACTACGCCGCAGCGGTCGCTGCGAGAAGCGCTCGGGTAGCCGACGCAGCACCAACACGAAGATCGCGATGGTCATGGTCTCCACGAGGACCTGGGTCAGCGCCAGGTCGGGCGCGCCGTAGAGGACGAACATCATGGCGGTGCCGTAACCGGTGACGCCGACCAGCAGCATCGCGGTCAGTCGCCGGGTGGCGTTGACGGCGAGCAGCGCGGCGACGCAGACCACCAGCAGCACCACCGGCTGCGCGGGGGTGGCCCACAGGTTCAGCGACTGTTCCCAGGGCCGGACGAGGAACAGCGACCCGCCCGGCACGGCGGCCAGGACGATCAGGATGAGGCCGAGGTACTGCGGCAGCGATCCCCGCTGGGTGAGGCTGGTGACGTCCACGGCCAGCCGGTCGAAGCGGTGGCTGACCCACTCGTATCCCTGTTGTCCGGTGACCGGCGACCGCAGACTGGCCAGCACCGGGGCCAGCGGACCGCGCACCGCGAACAGCGCCGCACCGCCCGCCAGGGCCAACGCGGACAGACCGAGCGCCGGGGTGGGGCCGTGCCACAGGGCCAGGTGTTCCCCGACGGTGCCGAAGAGTTCCGGGTACGGGCGCAGCAGGTGATCCAACGCCCCCGCGGCCGGGCCCGCGGCGAGCCCGACGAGCGCCAGCAGGGCCGGCGGGAGCAGCATCGACGGCGCGATCCGGCCCAGGTCGGTGTCGGCGATGCCGGGACGCGTCGCGAACGCGCCCCAGACGAACCTGATGCTGTACGCGACGGTGAGCACGGTGCCGGCGACGAGCACCGCCAGCACCAGAGGCTGGTCGGTGAAGGCGGCGAACACGGCCTCCTTGGCGACGAAGCCGAACAGGGGTGGCAGTCCGGCCATCGAGGCGGCGGCGAGCACGGCCACCCCGGTCAGCACCGGTGCGGTACGCCGCAGCCCGGACAGCTGGCGCAGGTCCCGCGTTCCGGCGCCGTGGTCGATCACGCCCACCACGAGGAACAGCGCCGCCTTGAACAGCGCGTGGGCCAGCAGCATCGCCACACCGGCGAGCGCGGCGTCCGCGGTGCCCATCCCGACGACCACCGTCAGCAGGCCGAGTTGACTGACCGTGCCGTAGGCCAGCAGCAGCTTCAGGTCGTTCTGCCGCAGCGCCGCCCACCCACCGACCAGCATGGTGGCCAGGCCGGCGACCAACACCACCGGCCGCCACGGGCCGACCACGGCGAGCGCCGGGGCGAGCAGACCGAGCAGGTAGATGCCGGCCTTCACCATCGCCGCCGCGTGCAGGTACGCGCTGACCGGTGTCGGTGCGGCCATCGCCACCGGCAGCCACGAGGCGAACGGCAGCACCGCCGACTTGGACAGCGCGCCGAGCAGGATCAACAGCACCGCGACGACCAGGTACGCCCCGCCGGGCAACGGCTGCTGTGTCACCTCCGACCAGCGGTAGGTGCCGGCGTGGTGGCCGAGCATGATGAACCCGATCAGCATGGCCAGGCCGCCGAAGGTGGTCACGATCAGCGCCTGGGCCGCCGCCCAGCGGCTCGACCGCCGCTCGGTGCTGTGGCCGATCAGCAGGTACGAGAAGACCGTGGTGAGTTCCCAGCAGACGTAGAGCAGCAGCAGGTCGTCGGCGAGGACCAGCCCGAGCATCGCCCCGGCGAAGCCGACCATCACGCCCGCGAACCGGGAGTTGCCGAGCGCCTCGGGTGGGAAGTACCGGCCGCTGTAGCAGATCACCAGCGCCCCCACGCCGCCGACCAGCAGGGTCATCAGCCAGGACAGGGTGGTCATCCGCAGGGCCAGGTCCAACCCCAGGTCCGGGATCCACGAGTACGTCTCGACCACCGCGCCGCCGTGGGCCACGTCGGGTGTGCGGGCCAGGGCCCAGCCGAACGCGGTCGCCGGCACCAGCGCCAGCAGGTAGCAGGCGCGCGGACCCCACCGCCGGACCAGCAGCGGCGCCACGACGGCCGCGACGAGGTGCAGGATCAGCAGTACCAGCACGCGCGCTCCCGGTCGAGGTGGCCCGAGACGCCCCACGGGGGTTGAGGCGCCTAGAGCGATCAGACGACAGGGCAACGCGCTATGGGTGCGTTTTGCGAGATCAGTACACTTTTGCCGTCAATGCAGCGAAAGGCGAGTAACAGCCGAATCAGCTGTGCGCAGCGAGATCGGTAGCGGTGTTCCCACCGCCGCGTCCCGACCGTACCGGCCGCCCCTCGACGACCAGGTCCGGCCGACCCAGCTGGGCGGCGGTCCGGTTGACCAGCCGCTGGGCCGCGGCGAGGGAGCGCACGGACAACAGTCGGCCACGGCTCTCCCGACGCAGCACGAAGTAGTGGACGGCGGCCCGCACCTGGGCTCGATCGGCCGCGCTGGCCTGCGCGGTGGTGACGACGAGTTCACGTAGGCAACTGGCGAGCCGCTCGGCCAGTTCGAGGTCGGGGCCGTGCAACCCGGCCCGCAGGGCGGTGAGGTGGCTGTCGACCTTGCGGATGAGGACGTCAGTGCCGGACACCGGACTCCGCTCCTCGACGGCCATCCGACTCCCTCCAACGCTCGCCACAACCGCGGGTGAAGTTACTTTATGTTGTACCCCACAAGCAAGCAGTTAAGTAAGACTTAACGGATTCTAGGAGCAAGCCGCACTAAACACCTTAACCGGACATACATCCCCCTACTCGCGGCCTACGGATGTCGGTGTCCAGAGGCAGGATGGGGTCGTGGCGAAATCCAGCACGACCTCCGGCGAGCAGATGCTCGCCCGGTTCGGCCCGGCGACCCGGGAGTGGTTCGGTGCGGCGTTCGCCGCGCCGACGGCGGCACAGGCCGGTGCCTGGGACGCGATCGCCGCAGGTCGGCATGCCCTGGTCGTCGCGCCCACCGGCTCCGGTAAGACCCTCGCCGCGTTCCTGTGGTCGCTCGACCGGCTGGCCCGCGATCCCGTACCGACCGACCCGCGCCGACGCTGCCGGGTGCTCTACGTCAGCCCGCTCAAGGCACTCGCGGTCGACGTCGAACGCAACCTCCGCGCCCCCCTCACCGGCATCCGGCAGGCCGCCACCCGACTCGACCTCCCCCCACCGGAGATCACCGTCGGGATGCGTACCGGCGACACCCCCGCCGACGAACGGCGGGCCTTCGCCCGAACGCCGCCGGACATCCTGATCACCACACCGGAATCGCTGTTCCTGCTACTCACCTCGGCCGCACGGGATTCCCTGCGCGGCGTGGAGACGGTGATCGTCGACGAGGTGCACGCCGTCGCCGGCACCAAACGCGGCGCCCACCTGGCGCTCTCGCTGGAACGACTCGACGAGTTGCTGCCCGCCCCGGCACAGCGCATCGGGCTCTCCGCCACCGTCCGCCCGCTGGACGAGTGCGCCCGCTTCCTCGGCGGCATCCGTCCGGTCGAGGTGGTGGCCCCGGCGACCGCCAAGACCATCGAGGTCAGCGTGCAGGTGCCGGTGGAGGACATGACCCGCCTCGACGAGCAGACGGCACCGGAGGACGACCTCTCCGGTGGCCGCACGGCTTCCATCTGGCCTGCCGTGGAGGAACGGGTCCTCGCCCTGATCAGGGCACATCGCTCCACGATCGTCTTCACCAACTCCCGCCGCAGCGCCGAGCGCCTCTGCGCCCGGCTCAACGAACTCGCCGCCGACGAGACCGCTCCGACGACAGCGACCGGTCCGGCCGCCCGGCTGCCGGCGGAGGTGATGGCGCAGGCCGGTTCGGTGTCCGGCGCGCCACCGGTGATCGCCCGGGCACACCACGGCAGCGTCTCGCGGGAGGAACGCCGACACATCGAGGAGGCGCTCAAGGCCGGTCGGCTGCCAGCCGTGGTGGCCACCTCCAGTCTCGAACTCGGCATCGACATGGGCGCGGTCGACCTGGTCGTGCAGATCGAGGCGCCGCCCAGCGTGGCCGCCGGTCTCCAGCGGGTCGGTCGGGCCGGGCACCAGGTCGGCGCGGTGTCACGGGGAGTGGTGCTGCCCAAGCACCGGGGCGACCTGCTCTCCTGCGCGGTGGTCGCCGAACGGATGAGCGAGGCCGCCATCGAGGAGTTGCACCATCCCCGCAACCCGCTGGACGTACTCGCCCAGCAGATCGTCGCGATGGTCGCGCTGGACGAGTGGCGGGTCGGCGACCTGGCGACCGTCGTCCGCCGGGCCGCCCCCTTCGCCGAGCTGCCCGACTCCGCGCTGCACGCCGTACTGGACATGCTCTCCGGCCGTTACCCGTCGACCGCCTTCGCCGAGCTTCGCCCCCGGCTCGTGTGGGATCGCGCCACCGACGTGCTGACCGGCCGTCCCGGCGCGCAACGACTCGCGGTGACCAGTGGCGGCACCATCCCCGACCGGGGCCTGTTCGGTGTCTTCCTGGCCGGCGCGGAACGGGCCGCCCGGGTCGGCGAACTGGACGAGGAGATGGTCTACGAGTCCCGCGTCGGTGACGTCTTCCTGCTCGGTTCCTCGTCCTGGCGGATCGAGGAGATCACGCCTGACCGGGTGCTGGTCTCCCCGGCTCCCGGTCAGGCGGCGAAGATGCCGTTCTGGAAGGGCGACCAGCCGGGGCGGCCGGTCGAACTGGGCCGGGCGATCGGGGCCCGGTTGCGGGCCCTGCTCCGCCAGGACACCGAGCGGGCCACGGCGGTGCTGCGAGCCACCGGGCTGGACGACTGGGCCGCCGGCAACCTGCTGACCTACCTGCACGAGCAACGGGCGGCGACCCGGGCCCTGCCGGACGACCGGACGGTGGTCGTCGAACGCTTCCGCGACGAGCTGGGTGACTGGCGACTGGCCGTGCACAGCGTCCTCGGTGCCCGGGTCAACGCGCCCTGGGCGCTGGCCATCGGCCGTCGACTCACCGAACGCTACGGGGTCGACGCGCAGGTGATGCCCGCCGACGACGGGATCGTGGTCCGGCTGCCGGACACCGCCGACACCCCACCCGGGGCCGACGTGGTGACCTTCGACCCGGAGGAGATCGGCCAGCTGGTCGAGGAGTCGGTCGGCACCTCGGCGCTGTTCGCCGCACGTTTCCGGGAGTGCGCCGCCCGGTCGTTGCTGCTGCCCCGCCGGGATCCGCGCCGCCGCCAGCCGCTCTGGCAACAACGCCAACGCGCCGCCCAACTCCTCGACGTCGCCCGCGAGTACGCCGACTTCCCGGTCACCCTGGAGGCGGCCCGGGAGTGCCTACAGGACGTCTTCGATCTGCCCGCCCTGACCGAGGTGATGCGTGACCTGGCCAGTCGGCGGGTGCGACTGGTCGAGGTGGAGAGCACCCGACCGTCCCCGTTCGCCCGCTCGTTGCTCTTCGGCTACGTCGGCGCCTTCCTCTACGAGGGCGACGCCCCGTTGGCGGAACGCCGGGCTGCGGCCCTCACGCTGGATTCGGGCCTGCTCGGCGAGCTGCTCGGCCGGGTCGACCTGCGTGAGTTGCTCGACCCGGCGGTGCTCGCCGAGACCGAGCGGCAACTGCGCTGGCGCACGCCGCAACGGCGTGCCCGCGACGCCGAGGACGTGATCGAGCTGCTGCGGCAGCTCGGTGACCTGAGCACGGCGGAACTGGCCGAACGTGGGGCACCCGAGGCATGGCTGACCGACCTGGCCGCCGCCCGGCGGGTGCTGTCGGTACGCATCGCCGGGCAGGAACGCTGGGTCGGCGTCGAGGATGCCGGTCGGCTCCGGGACGCCCTCGGCGTGGCCCTACCGGTCGGCGTCGCCGAGGCGTACCTCGAACCGGTCGCCGACCCACTCGGCGACCTGGTGGCCCGGTACGCCCGCACCCACGCCCCGTTCACCGCCGCCGGTTGCGCGGCCCGGTTCGGGCTCGGGGTCTTCGTGGTCGAGCAGACGCTACGCCGACTGGCCGCCACCGGCCGGGTGGTCTCCGGCGAGTTCACCCCGGCCACCGCCGGTACCCAGTGGTGCGACGCCGAGGTGCTGCGTCTGTTGCGCCGCCGTTCCCTCGCCGCGCTGCGGCGGGAGATCGAGCCGGTGTCGCCGCGCGCCCTGGCCACCTTCCTGCCCCGCTGGCAGCAGGTGGGCTCGTCGGCTCGTGGGGTCGAGGCGGTGGCGGCGACGATCGAGCAGTTGCAGGGCGCGTCGGTGCCGGCGTCGGCGCTGGAACGGCTGGTGCTGCCCGCCCGGGTCGCCGACTACTCCCCCGTACAGCTCGACGAGCTGTGCGCCGGCGGTGAGGTGCTGTGGGCCGGTGCGGGCTCGATCTCCGGCGGGGACGGGTGGATCAGCCTGGCGTACGCCGACTCCGCCGCACTGCTGCTTCCCCCGCCGGACGAGGCTCTCGCGCGTACGCCCTTGCACGACGCGGTGTTGGACGCGCTCGACGACGGGCAGGCGATGTTCTTCCGGCCCCTGGCCGACCGGGTCGGCGCCACCGACGACGCCGAGTTGATCGCCGTCGTCTGGGATCTGGTCTGGGCCGGGCACCTCACCAACGACACCCTGGCTCCGTTGCGGGCACTGCTCGGTGCCGGCGGCGCGCATCGTACCCGCCCGACCGCCGCCCGGAGCCGCTACCGACGCCCGGGACGGGTGGCGCTGCCGAGTCGCGGCGGGCCACCGACGGTGGCCGGCCGCTGGTCGCGGCTGCCGACACGGGACACCGACCCGACCCGGCGCGCCGCCGCGCTCGCCGACGTGCTGCTGGAGCGGCACGGCGTGCTGACCCGGGGCGCGGTCGTGGCCGAGCAGGTGGCGGGGGGCTTCGCCGCCGTCTACCCGGTGCTGTCCGCACTGGAGGAACGCGGCGCGGCCCGGCGGGGATACTTCGTCGACGGGCTGGGCGCGGCGCAGTTCGCGGTGCCCGGCGCGGTGGACCGGATCCGCGCCGGTGCCGAGCCGCTCGACGGTGGTCGGCGAGCCGGTACGGCCTCGATGGTGCTTGCCGCCACCGATCCGGCCAACCCGTACGGCGCGGCGTTGCCCTGGCCGGAGCGCGTCGTCGATTCCGGCGACGCGGCACCGACTCCGGGCAGCGGGCACCGGGCGGGGCGCAAGGCCGGGGCGCTGGTCGTGCTGGTCGAAGGTGAGCTGGCGCTCTACGTGGAGCGGGGTGGGCGGACGCTGCTCTCCTTCACCGACGACGCCGATGCCCTGGGCGCGGCCGGCAAGGCGCTGGCGGACGCCGTCCACTCCGGTGCGCTGGGCCCGATCTCGGTGGAACGCGCCGACGGCGAGTCCGTACGCTCGTCGCCCCTGCGGGACGCGCTGACCGCCGCCGGTTTCCGCACCACCCCGCGCGGTCTCCGGCTTCGCGCCTGACGCCTCGCCACACGAGGGCGGACGGTCAGCGGAGGGTGTCGAGGACCTTCTCGTAGCGGGGACGCTCAGCGGGCGGGGTCTTCGCCTCCAGGTAGTTCAGCACCACGGTGCCGCTGCGGTAGGCGGCACCGCTCCACCGCTCGGCCAGGTCGTCGGCGCTGCTCTCGTCGGGGAAGACGTAGACGGTCACCTGGTCGGTCGTGACGATCTCGGAGCAGCCCAGTCCCAATCCGTCCGGTCCACAGTCGATGGACCGGTCCCGGGCGTTGGCCGCCTTGAGACCGGCCGCCCGGAAGGCCGCCACGACCTCCCGACCGGTCGGTGCGCCGGCCTGACGCGGTGGCAGCACCACGGGCGGCGGGCTCGGCGGTCGCCGCTCGGTCGTACCGCCCGCCTCCGGACCGGCGGTCGTCGGTCGTGCGGTGGCGTTGCCCGGTGCGGCCGGGCTCGACGTGGCGGGTGCGGCCGGGCTCGCGTCGCCGGTGGGCACGGCGTCCGGGTCACTCGTCGGGGACGGCTCCACCGGCGGTACGACCACCGACGGGGTCGGTGCGGCGGCCTGCGGGTCGTCCCGGTCCGCCCCGCAGGCGGTCAGGGCGACGGTGACCACGAGTAGGGCGACGGCTGGCAGAATCCGGTGGCTCACCTGGGCAGTGTGCCAACCGGGGCGCGCCGCAGGCAGTGGCCGGTCGGCCAGCCATGCTGTCGACTATCCGGCATCGGGCACCGCCCCGGCGTCGACGGCATCGGCCGAGTGGCTCCATTGTGCTGGGCGGCCCCATCACCCGTCCGTGGTGGCCGCTGCGGGCGTACGATCCGGTGCCGTGACCAGCAGCATCGACCGTGAGTTCCCGGCACCGGCCGGGGTCGTCTCGCTGACCACCGACTACGGTCTCGCCGACGGTTTCGTGGCGGCCTGCCACGGGGTGATCGCCCGCCTCGCGCCACAGCTGCGGATCATCGATGTGACCCACCTGGTCCCGCCGGGTGACATCCGGCGTGGCGCTACGGTGCTGGCACAGACGGTGCCGCACCTGCCGCCGGGGGTGCACGTGGCGGTGGTCGACCCGGGGGTCGGCACGAACCGCCGGGCCATCGCGCTGGCCACCTGCGCGGGAATGCTGGTGGGCCCCGACAACGGCCTGCTGCTCGACGCCGCCGAGGCGCTCGGCGGGGTGACCGGGGCGGTGGAGCTGACCAACCCACGCTGGCTGGCGCCCCGGGTGTCGGCGACCTTCCACGGGCGGGACGTCTTCGCACCGGTCGCGGCCCGCCTGGCCCTCGGTGCCCCGCTGGCCGAGGCAGGCCCGGCGGTCGACCCGGATTCGCTGGTACGGCTGCCCGCACCGCTGGTCCGCCGACTGCCGGACGGTTTCGTCGCCGAGGTGCTGACGGTGGACCATTTCGGCAACGTCCAGTTGGCCGCTCCGGCCGACCTGCTGGAGCCGTTGCCGGCGCGGGTCCGGGTACGGCCCGAGACCGGTGGGAGTGGCCCGACGGGTGTCGACGGGCGGGAACGGGAGGCGGTGCACGGGCGTACGTTCGGCGACGCCCCGGTGGGTGCCCTGGTGGCGCACGCCGACTCGGCCGACCGGGTGGCCCTGTCGGTCAACGGTGGACACGCCGCCGCGCTTCTCGCGGTGGTCCCGGGTACGCTGCTGCGGGTCCGGGCTTGCGGCGTCGTGGGGGCGCTGCCGGACAACACGGATGAAGTGTCTACTGTGGAAAGCTGACAAGGTGGATGATCGCTGGGTTCCCGCCGCTTGTCCCTGCTGCACCTACCGGACCGGTGGGGGCACCTGCCCGGTCTGCTTCTGGACAGATGACGGCCAGTCCGATGCCGACGCGGACGTCGTACGCGGCAGGGCGAACGGTGACCTGAGCCTGTCCCACGCACGCCTCAACTTCGCCGTCTACGGCGCCTGTCACCCCCGGTACCAGGAACTGGTGCGGGCACCGCGGGCGGACGAGATGCCCTGAGCCGACGCGGGCACCGGCATGCCGGGCGAGCCGGGCCGGCGTGGGAGGACACCGACCCGGCTCACGGTGCCGGTCTCAGCAGGGCGGCACCGCCGGACCCCAGACCGTCGAGATGTACGCGTGGCTGACGAACTGCCCGCTGGTCAGACGGTTCCACCGGTTGGTGGTGCGGTACGGCCCGACGATCGTCTGCCCGGTGACGTAACACTGGATCGGCACGCTGGCGTACTGGGCCGCCAGACCCCGGGACTGGTAACTGGTGCCGGGGCCGGTCCGCACGGTCAGCGGCCCGTCGCCGACCACGCCACGGGAACCGGTGCCGGTCCACAGGTACGCCACGTCGACCCAGGCGTTCGTGGTCAGCTGCAAACCGTCCCAGAACGTCCCGTCGGCCAGGTCGATGCCGGCCGGGTTGAGCACCACCCGACCGAACTGGTCCCGCCCGCCGTTGTAGCCGTCCTGGTAGGCGGCCTGCGCCTGCGGCCTGCCCTGCGGTAGGGCCTTCCAGTTCTCCCGCACTCCGCTGATGTTCCAGTAGTCGTCACGGGTGTTCCACGGGCCTACGTCCCAGACCGGGGCGTACTCGCAGCGACTTCCGGTGGTGGTGCAGACCCGCACGGTGTAGTCGCCGGTGTTGCGTGGGGACAGCCCTCGGCGGGAGGGCAGCGCCACGAAGTGGTCCCGGGCGCGGACCGTGTGCCCGTTGGCGGTCACCTCGCCGACCAGTCCGATCCGGGTCGCGAACACCCGGTAGGTCAGGCCCGGGGTGGCGGCGGTGGTAACGGCTGCGGTGTCGGCGGTGAGCCGGACGGCGCGAACCTCGGCGCTGGCACCGGCGCGGCTGCCGGTGAGCACCACCCGGGCCTGCACCCGGCGGACCGGCTGGTCGAAGACGGCTGCGGGCGTGGCGTCACGCCACTCGGTCCAGCCGGTCGTCCGCCAGCCCCGGACCTGGACGGTCGCGGTGGCACCGGGCCGGGCGGCGGCGGTGATCTCGGCCCGGATCCGGTTGGCCGGGCGGCTGAGGGTTCGCGGTGCGACCACCAGCATGCCCTCGGCGACAGCACTGCGTCGGGCTGGTGCGCCCGGTGGCCGGGCATCGGCCAGGCGCAGGCCCGCGCGGGTGTGTCGCACGTTGACGTCGTCAGCGTCGACGGCCGACAGGCTGACACTCCATCGGTCGGCCGGAGCGGCCGAGGAGGCGGAGCTCGGGTGCAGGGCGACGACGAGGACGGCGGCCACGATGACGGCCAGGACGGAAACACGGGGATGATTCATCAGCATTCTCCTCAGAACTCCCCGATAGTGCCTATATCAGTAGATCGAATAAAAGCGTCATACAAATAGCGATACACATGAATTGCACTCGGGTGGGGAACAATGGGGCCGTGCCCGAAGGCGACACCGTCTGGAACACCGCCCGCGTCCTGGAACGCGCGCTGGTCGGCGCGCGGCTGACCGGCAGCGACTTCCGGGTGCCCGCGCTGGCCACCACCGACCTCTCCGGCTGGGCGGTACGCGAGAGCGCGAGCCGGGGCAAGCACCTGCTGCTGCGGCTGGAGGCTCCCGCCGACGTCGGCGAGCCGCGCTGGACGCTGCACTCGCACCTGCGGATGGACGGCACCTGGCGGGCGTACGCCCCCGGGGAGCGTTGGACGGCCCGGCCGGCACACCTGATCCGGGTGGTGCTGCGCGCCCCGACCGCGACCGCCGTCGGATACCACCTGCACGAGGTGGCGCTGGTGCCCACCGTCGACGAGCCGCACCTCGTCGGCCATCTCGGTCCCGACCTGCTCGGCACCGACTGGGATCCGGCCGAGGCCGTCGCCCGACTCGCCGCCGGGCCGGACACCCCGATCGGTGTGGCCCTGCTCGACCAGCGCAACCTGGCCGGCATCGGCAACCTCTACAAGTGCGAGGTGCTGTTCCTGCGCGGCATCCACCCCCGCACCCCGGTGCGGGAGGTGCCCGACCTCGTCGCCCTGGTGACCCTGGCGCAGAAGCTGCTGGCCGCCAACCGGGGACGCTGGACGCAGAGCACCACCGGTTCGCTCATACGCGGCCGGACCAGCTACGTCTACGGGCGACGGGCGCAGCAGTGCCGACGCTGCGGCACCCCGGTACGCAAGGAGGACCTGGGGGAACGGGTCACCTACTGGTGCCCCACCTGCCAACCCGGGGACCGGACCTGAGGGGGCATCTTCCACGCGGCGGTCTGGGCCGGTGACAGCCGATGGCACGGGTGGTGACGCGAGGAACGCGGCGTGGCGACGGTGACACACCGTCAGCTCGGCAGAATGGCACGAAAGGGGACTTCCTAACCGGCCACCTCACGTCGCATGCTGCGGTTGAGGGCTCACGGAACGTCAGTACGCGCGTCCGCGCCGCCACGTCGGGGTGGTGGCCGTCGCGCCCCGATCACCGGGAGAGCCATGGCCGTGTTCCGCAGACTCCGGTCGACCTGGCTGGACCGCGCCGCCCGTACCGACAAGTCGGGACCGCCGAGCGCCGTCCCCACCGCCCGAACCGGTCAGGACACGGAACACGCCACCCCCGCCCAGCCTGGCACCAATCCCACCACCGAGCCGGACGCCCCGGCCAGGCCCAAGGCCACCGCCGGGCGCAAGGCCACCGCCGGACCGGACGAGTCGACCGGATCGGGCTCCACCGCCGTGACCTCCCCGGTACGGCGACCGCCCGCGTCACCGCAGGCGGCAGCCCTCACACTGGCCAGTCTCGATCCGGCGGCGGTGCCCCGCTGCTTCGGTCCGGTGCCGAACCACGCCTACAGCCCGCTGCCCGTCCACGACGAGAACGGCCAGGTGAAGACCGGTACCGGGCTACGCAAGTTCGTCGACCCGCTGCCCGGCCTCGGTCCACTGGGACGTACCCCACTCGGCGCCCACCTGCCGGTTGCCGTGCCCGACACCATCACCTACCCCGGCTGCGACTACTACGAGATCGGGCTCCAGGAGTACACCCAGCGGCTGCACCGGGACCTACCGCCGACCCGGCTGCGCGGTTACCGTCAGCTCAACCTGGGCACCGACGCGGACGGGCACAACACGATCGTCCCGCCCCGGCGGCCCTGGCACCTCGGTCCGGTGGTGCTGGCCCGCCGCGACCGGCCGGTACGCGTCAAGTTCATCAACCAGCTACCCGCCGGACCGGCCGGTGACCTCTTCCTGCCGGTCGACCCGACGGTGCCCGGCGCGGGTCCGGGCCCCATCGACGGACCGGCGCCCTACCCGCAGAACCGGGCGGTGCTGCACCTCTGCGGTGCGCGGACCGGCTGGATCAGTGCCGGCAACCCGTGGCAGTGGATCACTCCGACCGGGGAGATCACCCCTTACCCCACCGGTGCCGGTCTGGCCCACGTGCCGGACATGCCGCACCCGGGCCGGGGCGCCACCACCCTCTACTACCCCAACGACCAGAGCGGTCGGCTGCTCTGGTTCCACGACCACACCGTGGGGTTGTCACGGCTGACCGTCTACTCCGGCCAGGTCGCGTTGTACCTGCTCACCGACGACGTGCAGGAGCGCTTGATCGCCGAAGGGACGCTGCCGGCCGAGCAGCTGCCGCTGGTCTTCGAGGACAAGACGTTCGTGCCGGACGACGCCCAGCTCGCCGCGCAGGACCCGACCTGGGACCGGGACCGTTGGGGTGCCCGAGGATCCCTCTGGCATCCGCACGTCTACCAGTCGCGCCAGAACCCGTACCGCCGCGACGGGCGCAACCCGACCGGCCGGTGGGACTACGGGCCCTGGTCGCGTACCGCCGTCACGGTCGACCCCGACGCACCCGCCGCCGCCGTACCCAACCCGCACCACGACCCGGTCACCGATCCGGACGAGCCCCCGGAAGCCCCCGGCGTGCCGCACCCGAGCGCGGTGCCCGCCGCGTACGGCGACACGATCCTGGTCAACGGCGCCGCGTACCCGTACCTGGAGGTGCAGCCGAAGCTCTACCGGTGGCGCGTCCTCAACGCCTGCCCCGACCGCTGGCTCAACCTCCAGCTGTACCGGGCCGCCTCGGACGCGCCGATGTGGACGCCGGACGGCCGACCGGCCGACGCCGCCGCCGGTGAGGTGCCGATGGTCGAGGCGGTACGCGCCCCGGGCCGGCCCGCGGAGTGGCCCACCGACGGGCGACCCGGCGGGGTGCCGGACCCGGCGGCGACCGGCCCCCAGATGATCAGGATCGGCAACGAGTGCGGCCTGCTACCGGCGCCCGTGGTCGTGCCGAACCGGCCGATCGGCTTCCGCTACGACCGACGCGACCCGACCGTGCTCAACGTCGACGGTCACGCGCTGCTGCTCGCCCCCGGCGAACGGGCCGACGTGCTGGTGGATTTCGCCACCGTCGACCCCGGCACCACCCTGATCCTCTACAACGACTGCCCCGCCCCGCTGCCCTGCTTCGACCCCCGCTACGACCACCACACCGACGGGCCGGACCGCCGGGACGAGGGCGGCGCGCCGCCCACCCTGCCCGGGTACGGCCCGAACACGCGCACCGTGCTGCAGATCCGGGTGACCGGCACCCCTGCCGCACCGTACGACCTCGACCGGCTGCGGGAGCGGTTGCCCGGCGCGTACGCGGCCAGCCAGCGCCCCCCGGTCGTCCCGCAACCGGCCTACGACCCCTGCTTCGGCACCACCAGCGCCCCCACCCGGATCCCGGTGCACGCCACCGCCGTCGAGTTCACCCCACCCGGTGGCACGCCGGTGCGTCTGCCACTGGTCGTCAAGTCCGTACGGCAGGTCTTCGAGCCCGAGTACGGCAGGCTGACCGGTCGACTCGCCGTGGCCCACCCGCACGGCGGTACCCGCGGCGAGACCACCCTGCCGCTCGGTCCCGCCGAACCGGCGACCGAGGTGGTACACGCCAGCGATCCGGCCCTGGCGGTCGGCACGCCGGGCGACGGCAGCCAGCTCTGGCGGGTACGCGGCACCGGACGGCAGAGCCATCCGGTGCGGTTCGACGGGCTGGACGTCCAGGTGGTCGGCCGGGTCGGCCGGGACGGCACGATCCGGCCGCCACACCCCGCCGAACTCGGCTGGAAACAGGTGGTGCGGGTGGATCCGGGAGAGGACGTGCTGCTCGCGCTGCGCCCTGAGGCACCGGCCCTGCCATTCAAGATCGGCGACAGCGCACGGCTGCTCGACCCGGCCCGACCGGCCGGCGTCAGTCTCGACTCCGCCCCGATCAGCCCGATCGACGGGCGACCCGCGTCGGTGGTCAACCAGCTGGTCAACCTGGGCTGGGAGTACCGCTGGGGCAGTGCCGCGCTGGGCCTGCGGGACCAGGGCATGACCCGACCACTGGTGGTCCGGGTCTCGCCCCGGGCACCCACCGGCCTCACCGCCGAACCGGCACCGGGCTCGGCGACCGCGCTACCGGCGATCGCCCTCGCCTGGACCGGAAACGGCAGCCGCCCACCGGCCACCAGCCACCTGCTGCAACGAGCCACCGACGCGACCTTCACGAACGGGCTGACCAGCATCACCGTGGCGGCCACCGCGACCCGCTACACCGACGCCACCGTCACGCCCGGGGTCACCTACCACTACCGCATCCGCGCCGAGAACGCGGCCGGCTGCTCCACCTGGTCGAACAGCGTTCCCGCCTCGGTACAGCTCACCGCGCCGGCCAAGCTGACCGCGACGGTGCCACCCGCCGCACCGCTGCGGGTGGCGCTGCGCTGGACCAACAACTCCTTCACCACCGGCATCGACGTGCAACGGGCGACCAACCCGACCTTCACCAGCGGACCGGGCACCACCGCGATCAGCGTCGGCGACAGCCACCTGGACTCGGCGGTCGCGCCCGACACCACCTACTACTACCGGGTACGCACCACCTACCTGGGTGCCGCCTCCCCCTGGTCCCCGCTGGCGACGGTGACCACCCCGCCCACACCCGGCACACCGACCTCGGTCACCGTGGCTGTCACCGCCCCGGGGCCGGACACCGCGACGGTGGTGCTGAGCTGGTCGGCGAGCACACCCGCCGGCCCGGGCGCTGGATTCACCGTGGAACGGGCGCTGGATCCGGCGTTCACCCGGGAGATGGCCACGTTCACCGTCAACGGGCGCGGTTTCACCAACACCGGCCTGGCCCGGGGCGTCACCTACCACTACCGGGTGCGCTCGTTCAACGTGGTCGGCACCTCCGCGTACACCGGCACCGTCCCCGTCACCACCCCACCCTGACCGTCCGGTCACCCGCCACCGGGTGGTGGGTCAGCGCGACGGTGCGGGGCGGGAGACGGTACGCAGCTCCGACAGGGCGGAGGCGAAACCGTGGAGGAGATCCGTGGCCTCGGTGAGCCGGGTGGCGGCCGGGTGTTCGGTGTCGGGGCGGTACTCCTCGGCGAGGTAGCCGGCGGCGGCGACCACCAGTCGCTCGTACGCCGCCACTCCCGTCTCCAGTTGCCCGGCCAACGCCCGGTGCGCCTCGACCAGCGGAGGCTTCGCGTCAGCCGGAGCCAGCCGTAGCGCGCGTTCCACGCTGGCCACCCGGTCGGCCAACTCGCGCAGCGACTGTTCGGCGGCGGCGGCCTCGGCGACGGCCGGCTCGGCGAGACCGGTCAGCCGACCCGTCATCGAGTTCATTGCGGCGGCGGCCCGGTCCAGCCGCTGCCACGGCTGGGCCGCCGCGGTGCCGCGCAGCGCGGAGCGGGAGCGGACCCGACGCACCTCGGCGAGCACACCCGCCCCGGCCGGGAGTCGTTCCACGGCGGCTACCAGGCGGGCCCGGTTGCGGGCGGCGACCTGGGCCGGGTCGAGCGGCGGCGGGGCGGGTTGGGCGGCGAGGGCACGTAGATCCACCCAACGCCAGGCGGCCAGCGCGGTGGCCGCGCCCGCGGCGGCGGCCCAGGCCGCGTCGGCAAGACCGATCCCCGCGTACGGGGTCAGCACCGCCGTCGCACCGCCGAGCCCACCGGCCAGCACACTCCACCGGCGGGCGGAACCGCGCAGCCTGCTCAGCCGGCGGAAGTACCGGGTGCGCTCGTCCGCTGCCACCGTCGCCTCCTCGATCTCGCCACTCAGCCGGCGGCCGTGCTGCCGCCCGTGCCGCGCTCACGGCTCATGCTGGCGCGGATCTCGTCGAGCCGGGCCACCGCCGGGTCGGCCGAGGTCGGCTGATCGGCGACGGCCTCCCGGTCGGCACCCGCGCCCAGTTGGTCGCCGGCCATGCTGGCGCGGATCTGGTCCAGCCGGGCGGAGCCGGCGGAGTCCAGGGTCGCCTTCTGGATCTCCAGCATCCGACCCTCGGCCGAGTTACCGGCCAGCTCGGCGCGGCCCATGGCGTTCGCGTAGCGGCGCTCGATGCGCTCGCGCACCTCGTCGAGGGTGGGCGTGCTGCCGGGAGCGGTGAGCGCCGACATCGACTCCAGCGAGGCGGCGACGCTCTCCTGCATCTTGGCCTGCTCCAGCTGGCTGAGCAGTTTGGCGCGCTCGGCAAGCTTCTGCTGGAGGATCATGGAATTGTTCTCCACCGCCCGACGGGCCTGCCCGGCGGCGGCCAGTGCCTGGTCGTGCAGGGTCTTCAGGTCCTCGGCGGACTGTTCGGCGGAGACGAGCTGGGTGGCCAGGGTCTGTGCGGACTGCTCGTACCGCCCGGCCTCGGCCTCGTCGCCCTTGGCCCGAGCCTGGTCGGCCAGCACGAGCGCCTGACGCGCGTTGGCCTGCAACCGCTCGACGTCGGACATCTGCCGGGACAGCTTCATCTCCAGCTGACGCTGGTTGCCGATCACCGCGGCGGCCTGCTGGACGAGCGCCTGGTGCTGCCGGTGGGCCTCGTCGATGGCCTGCTGGAGCTGCACCTTCGGGTCGGCGTGCTCGTCGATACGGGCGCCGAAGAGCGCCATCAGGTACTTCCACCCCTTGACGAACGGGTTCGCCATCTCCGCGGTATCCCCTCAATCACGTCGCTGTGCCTGCCCCACCCGGTGACCGCCTCGCTTACCGGCGATGGTGAAACCATCGTCCCAGCCGGATGCCAACGCGGCGTCCGTACCGGCGAGAGGGGACGTCTGCGATCAACCCTACGCGGCGGGAGCTACCTCGACCATCGACCGCAGGGCTCAGGCGGCGCAGACCACGTCCCGGTCGGGGCGCTCGGAGGTCGTCCGCACCCGGGTGCTGCGCAGCGTGGCCTTGAGCGGCGACTCCTGCCGCACGGAGACGGCGACGTTGCCATCCGAGGTGACCTGGCGTACGCCTCGACCGGTGGCCTTGTGCACGGCCGGGGCGGCGACCGGCGTCGACTCGGCCGACTCGTCCTGCACCGGCACCAGCACACCCGGCAGCTGCTCGGCGATCGCGACCGTGTCGCTGACCTCGCGCAACAGCTCGGAGAGGCGGGCGCCCAGCGCGTCGCAGATCGCCGCGAGCAGTTCGCTGGAGGCTTCCTTCTGGCCGCGTTCGATCTCCGACAGGTAGCCCAGACTGACGTTGGCTGCGGACGAGACCTCGCGCAGCGTGCGGTGCTGCCCCTGCCGGCGCGCCCGTAGTGCGTCACCGATCACCCGGCGTAGCAGGACCATCGCACCTCCCCTGAGGGACACAGTTCGCCCGGCCGACCGGTCTGCGCAAGCACCGGCTGTCGGAGCCTTCCCGCAACGGTACCCGCTGCGCGCCGCCGCGACATCCCGCCCCGCCCGGTCTTCCCACAGCCGCCGCCGCCCGCTCGGCCCGACGGCTCACCGTCTGGCCCTGCGACAGGCCGCGACGGCGGCGGCCACCGGCCCACCGACCAGCGGCGACGTGGATCAGCGACAGCGAGGTCAGGGGGCGTCGGAAACCTGGATGTGGTCGGCCAGCAGACGCAGCGCCTCGGTCACGGCGGCACCCCGGATCTGGTCACGACCGCCGTGGAGATCGAGTTGCCGTACCTCGGTGGTGTTCGGGCCGGCGACCGCGACGAAGACCAGCCCGACCGGCTTGCCGTCCTGTGGCTCCGGCCCGGCCACCCCGGTGGTGGCCACGCCCCAGTCGGCGCCGCAGCGACGCCGCCCGCCCTCGGCGAGCGCCTTAGCCACATCGGCGTCGACCGGGCCACGCTCGGCCAGCAGGTCTGCGGGCACGTCGGCCAGCCGTTCCTTCAGCTCGGTGGCGTAGACCACCAGCCCACCCCGGTAGGCGGCGCTCGCTCCGGCGATCTCCACCACCGTCGCCGCCAACAGCCCTCCGGTCAGCGACTCGACGCTGGCGAACGTCTCCCCCCGCTCGGCGAGGCGGTGCACCACGCCAGCCGCCGCGGCACCCATCGAACCTTCGGCCTCTCGCACACCCATGATCTGCATCCTTCCCGGCCCGGGCACGGTCTACGCGTCACACGCCGGGGGCCCCGACCGTTTCCTACCGCTGGGTGCGGCGCAGTCGGGTGGCCTGGGCGATGTAGTCCAGCCCCGTGACGAGGGTGACCACCACCGCCGCGCCCATGATCCAGGGACCGATCGGGGACAGGACGGCCGGCATCGGCCACAGGTACCAGGTGATGGCCAGTATCTGGAGGGCAGTCTTGATCTTTCCGCCCCGGCTCGCGGCGATCACGCCCCGGCGGATCACCCAGAACCTCAGCGCCGTGATGCCCAGTTCCCGCGCCAGGATGACCACCGTCACCCACCACGGCAACCGGTCGTACCACGACAACAGCAGCAGCGCGGCACCGGTGAGCGCCTTGTCGGCGATCGGGTCGGCCACCTTGCCCACGGCGGTGACCAGCCCGAACCTGCGGGCGATCCACCCGTCGACCAGATCCGTGACCGAGGCCACGGCGAAGACGACGCAGGCGATGATCTGCCATCCGGCGTGCGTCATCCCGGACATCACCACCGAGGCGGCGAAGACCGGCACGAGCACCAGCCGCAGCGCGGTCAGGGCGTTGGCGGCGTTGACCACGGGCACCCGGGCCACCACCGGCGCCGGCGGCGACTCCGTCGCCCCCGTCATCGAATCGCCCCGCTCGCCTGGCGCACCCGGCACCGCACCTCGTGCCTCCTCCGCCTCGTCCCGACCCACCGTCACCGCGCCGCGCCGGGCGCGGCGGAAATCATCTCGTCCGGCACGGCGAGCAGGTCCACTCCCTCGGTGCCGGTAACCGTGGCCCGGACCAGGTCGCCGGGGCGCAGGGCGGCCAGGTCGACGCCGCCGCCGTCCGGCGCGACGAGCGTGGTCGAGCCGTCCACCTCCGGTGCCTGGTGCGCGGCCCGCCCCTCGACGATCCCGCCGTCGACCGAGTCGACGAGCACCTCCACCGTCGAGCCGAGCCGATCCTCGGCCCGCTGCGAACACAGCTCGTCAGCCAGCGCGCTGAGTTTGTCGTACCGGCGTTTGATGGTGGCGGCGGAGACCTTGCCCGGCAGACCGGCCGCCTCGGTGCCGTCCTCGTCGCTGTAGTCGAAGACGCCGATCGCGTCGAGGCGGGCCTCGGTGAGGAAGCGCACCAGCTCGTCGACGTCGTGCCGGGTCTCACCGGGGAACCCGACGATGAAGTTGCTGCGTGCCCCGGCCTCCGGTGCCAGCTTCCGGGCGGTGGCGAGCAGATCGAGGAAACGGTCGGTGGAGCCGAAACGACGCATCCGGCGCAGCACCGGCTCGCTGGAATGCTGGAACGACAGGTCGAAGTACGGTGCCACGCCCGGCGTACCGGCGATCGCCTCGATCAGTCCGGGCCGGGTCTCGGCCGGTTGGAGGTAGCTGGCCCGGACCCGGACGATGCCGTCGACGGCGGCGAGCTGCGGCAGCAGCTTCTCCAGCGCCCGGGGGTCACCCAGATCCTTGCCGTAGGAGGTGGAGTTCTCGCTGACCAGCACGAGTTCCCGGACGCCGCTCTTGGCCAGCCACTCGGCCTCGGCCAGTAGTTCGTCGGGGGTGCGGGAGACGAAAGCACCCCGGAAGGCGGGGATCGCACAGAACGCGCACCGGCGGTCGCAGCCGCTGGCCAACTTCAACGAGGCCACCGGGCCGGTGTCCAGTCGGCGACGCAGCACCGGACGCAGGTGCGCCGGGGTGTGCTCGTCGACATCGGCGCGGCCGTGCCCCGGCACCGACACCGCGCTGTCCCGCCGGGCGACCGGCGTCAGCGGCAGCAGCTCCCGACGATCGCGTGGGGTGTGTGCGGCGATCTCCCGGCCGGAGACCACCGCGTCCAGCCGGGCGGCGATGTCGGGGTAGTCGTCGAAGCTGAGCACCGCCTGCGCCTCGGGGAGGCTGTCGGCCAGTTCCCGGCCGTACCGCTCGGCCATGCAACCGGCGGCGACCACCTTGGCCCCGGTGTCGGCGGCGGCCAGCAGCGTCTGGATGGAGTCCTGCTTGGCCTTCTCCACGAACCCGCAGGTGTTAACGACCACCACGTCGGCACCCTCGCCGTCGGTGGTCACCTGCCAGCCGTCGGCGTGCAGTCGGGCGGCCAACTCCTCCGAGTCGACCTCGTTGCGGGCGCAGCCCAACGTCAACAGCGCGACCCGGCGACCATCAGGGGAAGGCGAGGAGGTGGCAGACACCATCCGAGGGTACCGGGCGACGATGCCCGCACCGGCGACGGCGGTATGGGCGGGCGGCCTACCCCGCCGTGGCGAGGATCCGGACCACGCGATCGAGCAGGAAGACCTCGGTACCGGCCAGACCCACCGAGCAGAAGAGCGAGATCTGGTCCGCGCTGGTCCGACCGGGTGCCGTGCCGGCCAGCACCGCTGCCAGGTCACGCAACCGGGAGGCGTACGGCGGCTGCGCGGCGAGCATCGGCGGGGCGTACGACATCGCCTGCGGCACCGAGTCACTGACCAGCACGGCCGCGGCGTCGAGCAGGTCGGTGCCGAACTCCGCGCGGTCCACCTGCTTGAAGCCGACCGCGTTGACGTGCGTGCCGGGACACAGGTCGGCGGCGTCCAGCACCGGTGTCACGCTGGTCGTGGCCAGCACCACCACGTCCCGGTCGCGGACCGCTTCCCGGGCGGTCCCCACGGCTCGGGCCGGGATACCGAGTTCAGCCCGCACCCGGGCGGCGAACGCCTCCCGCCGCGCGGCCGACCGGCTGTGCACCGTCACCTCGCGCAGGCGTCGCACGGCGGCGGCGGCCCAGACCTGGGTCCACGCCTGTCCACCGGAGCCGATCACGCCGACGGTGGCGGCGTCCGGGCGGGCCAGCGTGGCCACCGCCACCCCGCCCAGCGCGCCGGTACGCCGCGAGCCCAGCTCCTCCCCCACGGCCACGGCCCGCACCGCGCCGGACCGGCCGTCGTGCAGCACCACCACCTGCTCGGCCTCCGGATGCCCGAACGTGTCGTACGCCCGGTAGCCGTACCACTGCCCGACCAGGTGCCCGGCGGTGAGCACCATCCGGCCGGTGCCGAGCGACGCGGCGGCCCGGGGCGGTGCGACGAGCTGCCCGTCGTACCCGGCGAGCAGGGCCTGACGCATCGCGTCCACCGAGGTCGCGGCGTCCAGCGCGGCGGCGACCTCCGAATCGGAGATGAGCACGGTCACCGGTCCATGGTGCAGCTTGAAGCGGGCTTGAGGTCTATCCCGGGTGATCGGCCTCACCGCGCGGTTCTCACTGCGCTGCTGTTACGTTCGATCCGGCGGCCCGCGTGGCCGTCCCGGACGAGTCGTGGGCGTACCCGGTGAGGCCAAGACGCCCCGTGTGATGACCGACTCGCCCCGGCCTTGGTGGCCGGGCCACTGTTCGACGAGGTGACCCGATGGCCTGGATCGTGCTGGTGCTCTCCGGACTACTCGAAACGGCGTGGGCGGTAGCCCTGGACCGCTCCGCCGGATTCACCCGACCCGTCGCCTCGGCGGTCTTCGCGATCACCCTGGTGCTGAGCATGATCGGGTTGGCATTCGCGTTGCGGGAGATCCCGGTCGGCACCGGTTACGCGGTGTGGGTCGGAATCGGTGCGGTCGGCACCGCAGTCGTCGGCATGGTGGCGCTCGGCGAACCGGCCAACCTCCCCCGCGTGCTCTGCCTGCTGCTGGTGGTGGCGGGCGTGATCGGCCTCAAGCTCTTCCACTGACGCCCGGACGGAACGGGCGTGGCGAACGCCCCGAGTGGGTAGAGACCGGACGGCAGACATCAGACGCACCCCTTGGAGGGAAAGATGGCCACCAGCACCGTCCGCTCGACCAGCGCCGCCCGCATCTGCACCATCGTGGGTTTCGTGTGCGCGGTACTCGCGCTACTACTCAACCCGATCCTCTTCGGAGTCATCGGTCTGGTCCTCGGCGTCGTCGGCGCGGTTCTCGGTGACAAGCCGCTCGGCTGGTACGCCGCCGCGGCCAACGTGGTCGCCATGCTGCTGAGCATGCTGATCCTCAGCGCGCTCTGAACCTCTCTCCGGTCTCTGACGACACGGCCCGCCGCACCACCCGGCGGGCCGTTTCGCGTCGACGGGGCGGTCAGTCCTCGCCGCCCCGCAAGCCCGCCAGGACCTCTTCCAGCTCGTCCGGCTTGACGAGCACGTCACGTGCCTTGGAACCCTCTGACGGGCCGACCACACCCCGGGTCTCCATCAGGTCCATCAGCCGGCCCGCCTTCGCGAAGCCCACCCGCAGCTTGCGTTGCAGCATCGAGGTGGAACCGAACTGCGAGGTGACCACCAGTTCGACCGCCTGCACCAGCAGATCCAGGTCGTCGCCGATGTCCTCGTCGATCTTCTTCTTGCTGTCCTGCGCGGGGGCCAGCACATCCGGGCGGAACTCCGGCTCACGCTGGTCCTTGCAGAACTTCACCACATCGTTGATCTCGCGCTCGGTCACCCAGGCGCCCTGGATCCGCACCGGCTTCGAGGCGCCCATCGGCAGGAAAAGCCCGTCGCCCCGGCCGAGCAGCTTCTCCGCGCCCGGCTGGTCGAGGATGACCCGCGAGTCGGCCAGCGACGAGGTGGCGAAGGCCAGACGGGACGGCACGTTGGCCTTGATCAGGCCGGTCACCACGTCGACCGAGGGCCGTTGGGTGGCGAGCACCAGGTGGATGCCGGCGGCTCGGGCGAGCTGCGTGATCCGCACGATCGAGTCTTCCACGTCGCGTGGGGCGACCATCATCAGGTCGGCCAGCTCGTCCACGATCACCAGCAGGTACGGGTAGGGACGCAACTCACGCTCACTGCCCGGCGGTGCCTTGATCTCGCCGTTGCGCACCTTCCGGTTGAAGTCGTCGATGTGCCGGACCCCGTTGGCGGCGAGGTCGTCGTAGCGCATGTCCATCTCGCGGACGACCCACTCCAGCGAGTCGGCCGCCTTCTTGGCGTTGGTCACGATCGGGGTGACCAGGTGCGGGATCCCCTCGTAGCCGGTCATCTCGACCCGCTTCGGGTCGATCAGCAGCAGCCTTACCTCGTCCGGTGTCGCCCGGGTCAAGATGGACATGAGCAGACTGTTCAGGCAGCTCGACTTACCCGCGCCGGTGGCCCCCGCGATCAGGATGTGTGGCATCTTCGCCAGGTTGGCCACCACGTAGCCGCCCTCGATGTCCTTGCCGAGGGCGACCACCATCGGATGGTGGTCGCTGGTGGCCGCACGCGAGCGCAGCACGTCACCGAGGGCCACGTTCTCCGGGTCGGTGTTCGGGATCTCCACACCGACCGCGCTCTTGCCCGGAATCGGGCTCAGGATGCGTACGTCCGGCGACTTCACCGCGTACGCGATGTTGCGCGACAACTGGGTGATCCGCTCGACCTTCACCCCGTGCCCCAGCTCGACCTCGTAGCGGGTCACCGTCGGTCCCCGGGTGAAGCCGGTCACCGCCGCGTCCACGTCGAACTGGTCGAAGACCCCGGTGAGAGCGGCGATCACCTCGTCGTTGGCCTTACTGCGGGTCTTCGGGGCCGCCCCGCTACTGAGCATGTTCGACGGAGGCAGCGTGTAGTCGCCGGCCAGGCCGGTCAACGCGAGCTGCTCGGCCCGGGTCGGTGCGGGCGAGTGCTCCGGCGGCTCGGCGGGCTTGCGACTGGCCGGCACCCGCGACGGCGGCTTGCGCGGCAGGACCATGGTCTCCTGGAGATCCGCGCCGTCCAGGTCCTCGAACTCGTCCGGGTCCACCGGTGGTGGCGCCGCCCGCTTGGCGGGGCGGCGCTTGGTCCGTGCCGTCGGCGCCTCGGCCTCTTCCGTGTCGTCCTGCCCGACCACGCTGCCGGCCAACAGCCCCAGCCGCTCGGGGATCTTGTTGATCGGGGTCGCGGTGACCACCAGCAACCCGAACACCAGCAGCAGGACCAGCAGCGGCACCGCCACCCAGGCGGTGACCGCGCGCTCCAGCACGCTGCCCACGCCCGCGCCGATCAGGCCACCGGCGAAATCCCGCTCGCCGGGGTCGCCCGGCTGCTGACCGATGTGCAGCAGCGCGGCGGTGGAGACCAGCATGGACCCCCAGCCGACCAGCCCGCGCCCCCGGTGCTCGGGGTCGCCGGGCTCCCGCATCAGCCGCCATGCGCCGATCCCCAGCAGCACCGGCACCACGATGGAGATGGCACCGAGGAAGAGCCGCACCGTGTCGGCCAGTCGGGCACCGACCGGCCCGGCCGCCGAGAACCAGAGCGCCCCCGCGCCGAGCAGGGCGAGACCGATGAGCAGCAGGCCGGCGCCGTCGCGGCGGTGCTCCGGATCGAGCTCACGGGCCGAGGCGGCCTGCCGGCCCACGGCACGCACCGCCCAACCGACCCCGTGGGCCAGCCCCATCCAGAGGGCCCGAAGCCCTCGACCGACGTACGCGGCGGGGCCAGGCCCTCTCGTCGTGGTGCGGCGGCGCACCGGCGCACGGGTCTTCTTGGCCGGTTGACGGGCACGACTGTTCGTGCCGCCACGCGGCGACGCGCCGCGCCGCCGACTCGCCTGAGGGGTACGGCCCGCCATAGCATCACCGTAACGGCGGGCCGGGTGATTGGCCGGTCAACCTGGTCGCTCCGCGTGTCGCAGCGCGCTACCCGCCACCTGCCGTGATATTCGCCTCGCAAGGGAGTGTCCGATGGGGTCGCCGGAATTCGAGGACCGCACCGGCGACCCGTTGGCGGGTCATCCGGCGACGCTGCGTCCGTTGACCCGTGACCTCATCGCCGCCGTCCTGGCCCACCGGGGTCATGTGGTGGCCGGCGACGCCGACGGGGCGCTGGTGGGCAGGTGGGCGCAGGGGCACATCTGGTTCCTCCTGGCCGGAGACGCCGGGGAGGTGCTCCAGGTGCGTACCGTCGCCGCCCACCCGTTCGCCGTGGACGAGGTGCCTCGGCTGCGCGAGTTCTGCAACACCTGGAACCACGACCGGTTCTGGCCGAAGGCGTTCGTGCACGTCGACGACGCCGGTCGGGCCCGGGTCTGCGGCGAGGTCATCACCGACCTGGAGCGGGGTGTCACACCGCACCAGCTGGACCGGCTGCTCGACCGGGGCATCTCGGCCGGCTGCCGGCTGGCCGACGAGGTGGGTCGGCTCGCGGGGACGGCGCACCGATGATCGGGCCGACGCCGAGCGGTGACGGCAGCCGTGGCCGGGCCCGGGTCAGCGGCCGGGCCGCCGACCGGGTACGCCCCCGACTCGCCGACGCCCGCGACATGCCCGACGGCGAGGCCCGGGTCGGTGAACTGGAACGCATCGCCGCTCTCGCCGAGGTGGACGGCGATCGGCGGATCGCGCTGGACGCCTGGTCCGAGCTGGTCGAGACGCACCTGCGGGACGGCGAGCGGTGGCGACTGTTCGAACCCGTGCAGCGTTACCTGGCTGCTGCGGGACCGGACGACGACGCCCTGCGCCGCTACCGGCGCTACGCCGTCGAGGCGTCGCTCGGCACCCCCCGCATCGGCCTGGACCAGGCGTACGGCGTCCTGGACGGGCTCACCGGGGAGGCCGGAGCGGCGAACGGGGCGCTGGTGGCGCAACTGCGTTGCCGGATCGCCGACCACGTGGGCGACGAGCCTGCCGCCCGCCGCTGGCTGGCCCGGTGGCGGGTCAGCACCCCCGAACCGGTCGCCGGTTGCCCCGACTGCCTGCCCGTCCGCCAGGCGGAGCTGCTGGCCGGCTGGGGTGACTGGGCTGCCGCACTCGACGTGCTCGATCCGCTGCTCCACGCGCCGGCCGGGTGCACCGCGCAGCCGGAGGCGGCGCTGACCACGGCGCTGCTGCCCTGGCTCCGGGCGGGCCACGTGCAGCGGGCGGCCCATGCCCACGTACGGGCGTACCGACGGCACCGGACGGAACCTGACGGGTTCGGGTATCTCGCCACGCATCTGCGCTTCTGTGCGCTGGGTGGACACCTCGACCGGGGTCTGGAGATCCTCGTCGAGCAACTGCCCCGACTGGACGAACCGCACGAGGATCTGTCCGTGATGGAGTTCGCGGCGGCGGGTGCGCTGGTCTGCGCGCTGGCTGGCGAGGCGGTCGCCGGTCGGGCGGTGCGTCGACCGGCGTACCGTGGGCGACCGGCCGCCGAGGTCCCGGTGAGTCGGCTCGGCACCGAACTGCTCGCCGTGGCGACCACCCTGGCCGGTAGCTTCGACGCCCGCAACGGCACCGGGCACCAGTCCGGCCGAATGGCGGCCTGGCTGGCGGAGCGTCCCCTCGCCCCGGCGGTGCCGCTCCCCGCCGACCTTGAACCGGACGACGAGCCCGGGCCGGACGAGGAACTCGGAGCGGACGAGGAACTCGACTCCGAGGCGACGCCGGGTGCGGACGGTGGGACCGCCGGACCGGCCATGGATGAGATCGGCACGCTGACCGTGGCCATGATCACGGAGGCGTTGGACCGGCGGGGTGACGGCTACACCGTCGACGCCGCCGGCACCGTGTTGGGCCGCTGGGGCGACGCGGTCATCCAGTTCCGGCGGGCGGGAAGTCGCCAGGAGATCCTGCACGCCCGGGTGGTGGCCGGGCGGCGGCTGGCGGCGAGCCGACGCACCGAGGCGTACGCCTTCTGCGACGGCTGGAACCGGGAACGGCTGCTGCCCAAGGCGTACGTGCACGACCCGGGCGACGGCGAGTTGGTGCTGGCCGGTGAGGTGAGCACCGACCTGGCGTACGGGGTCGCGCCGGTTCAGGTCACGGTGCTGGTCGACGCGGCGGTACGCACCGGCGCGGCGTACGCGGAAGCGGTTGCCGCCCTGCCCTGACCACCCGTTCCCGGCCGGACGGGCGGTGCCGCCCGACCGGGAAGGCGGATCAGCGCCGGCCGCCCAGCGCGCGGAAGTTCTGCGTGGTGAGCAGGGTCAGGTTGTTGCGCTGAAGGATCTCGTTGACCGGCTGGTAGAACGTGGTGCCACCACGGACGCAGTCCCCGGAACCACCGGAGGTCACGCCCTGCGCCTGGTTACCCGAGATCCACGAGCCACCGGAGTCACCCGGCTCGGCGCAGACGTTCGTCCGCACCAGCCCACCGACCAGCCCCTGCGGGTAGCGGACGGTGACGTTGCGGGCCTGCACCGTGCCGCACCTGACTCCGGTGGTGGAACCGGAGCGGCAGATCGACGAACCGACCGGCACCTCCTGCGAACCGGCCACCCGGGCCACGCCACCCCGGAAGTCGGTCACCTCCGGCAGCACCCGGGTGTTGTTGTTGACCTGCACGAAGGCCCAGTCGTCACCGGGGAACGACGACGCTCGGAACACGCCCTGCGGTGCCCGGTCGGCACCGGTGGTGCGGTCACCGACCCGACCACAGTGGCCTGCGGTGACGAAGCCACCGACCACCGCGAAGCCGACCGAACACCGGCCGCTGCCGATGAAGTACGGCTCGCCGCCACGGACGTCGGCGAAGAGTCGCGGCCGTTCCTCGGTGGCCATCCGCACCGCCGATCGCGGCACACCGGCGCGGGAGACGAACCGCCAACCGGCTGCCTCCGCACCCGGCTCCGCGAGGACCACGACGGTGTTCGACGCGACGTCGACGTACCAGCCGGACACCTGCTGGGCGCGGGCGGCGGTACGGTCCATCCGGCTCTTGAGGGTGTCCAGCTGGCCGACCCCACGCTCGACCACCTTCGGCACCGCCCCGGCGTCCCGCACCCGCTGCGCCTGAGCCGCGTTCGCCACCGCGACGTTGAGTTCGCTGCCGTCGGCGCTGAGCCAGCTGCCGCCGTAGGCCGCGCCGAGGTCCGCCCGGAGCCGGTCGACCACCCCGGAGGCCCAGCGTTCGGTCTTCAGCCGGGCGGCCACCTGCGAGTCGTCCAGTCGCAGGTCCCGCCGCATCGCCTCGACCACCTCCGGGTCGGCGCCCTCCACTGCCCCGCTGGTCGGTGCGCCGACCGGCGTGCCACCGTCACCGGCGAACGACGGCAGGGCAACGGCCGCCGCCGCGCCCAGGGCCGCCACCACGACACCGATGGCTGTCAATCGTCTGCGGTCCATCCGCCATGCTCCTCCCGGCGGGCGTGGGGTACGCCTGCCGGCCCGGAGTACGGGCACCAGGCCCGATCGGTTGAACGCGAAGCCGACTAATCGCTGGAATGCGGCCAATGGGCCACCACCGGCCGATTGTGGTGGCCCATCGGAATCAGTCCGGTACGCCCGGTGTTCAGACCTCGACGACGGTCGGCACGATCATCGGGCGACGACGGTAGGCGTCGTTGACCCAGCGGCCGACGGTGCGCCGGACGATCTGCTGAAGTTGGTGCGGGTCGGTGATCCCGTCCCCGGCAGCCCGGTTGAGTGCCTCGGTGACCAGTGGGATCACCGCGTTGAAGGCACCCGGGTCCTCCGAGAAGCCCTTGGCCGACACGGTCGGGCCGGCGACCACCTTGCCGGTGACCGAGTCGACCACGACGGTCGCGGCGATGAAACCGCCGTCGCCGAGGATGCGCCGCTCGGTGAGCAGCGACTCGCTGACGTCGCCGACGGCCAGACCGTCGACGTAGACGTACCGGCTCTTGACGTGCCCCACCAGGCTGGCCCGACCCTCCACCAGGTCGACCACGTCGCCGTCCTCGCAGAGCACCACCCGGTCCGGCGCGACGCCGGACTCGATGCCCAGCCGGGCGTGGGCACGCAGGTGCCGCCACTCACCGTGCACCGGCATCAGGTTGCTGGGCCGGACCACGTTGAGCAGGTAGAGCAGTTCCCCGGCCGGGGCATGGCCGGAGACGTGCACCTTCGCCACGTCCTTGTGCACGACCACCGCACCGGCCCGGGCCAGCCGGTTGATCACCCGGTAGACGGAGGTCTCGTTCCCCGGCACCAGCGACGAGGCGAGCACCACGGTGTCGCCGGGTGCGATGGTGATGTGCCGGTGGTCGCCGCTGGCCATCCGGCCCAACGCGCTCATCGGCTCGCCCTGCGACCCGGTGGACATCAGCACGATCTGCTCGGGCGGCATCGAGGTCGCCTCGTCCAACCCGACCACCAGGCCGGGAGGGATGTTCAACAGGCCCAGATCCCGGGCGATGCCCATGTTGCGGACCATCGACCGACCGATCAGGGCGACCTTGCGACCGTGTTCCACGGCCGAGTCGAAGACCTGCTGGACCCGGTGCACGTGAGAGGCGAAGGAAGCGACGATGATCCGGCCCCGGGCCTTGGTGAAGATGGCGTCGAGGACCGGGCCGATCTCCCGCTCTGGCGTGACGAAGCCCGGGATCTCCGCGTTGGTGGAGTCCGACAGCAGCAGGTCCACGCCCTCGGCGCCGAGCCGGGCGAAGCCGGCCAGGTCGGTGATGCGGCCGTCCAGCGGCAACTGGTCCATCTTGAAGTCGCCGGTGTGCAGCACCAGCCCGGCCGGGGTCCGGATGGCCACCGCGAGCGCGTCGGGGATCGAGTGGTTCACGGCGAAGAACTCGCACTCGAACGGGCCGAGCCGCTCCCGGCCGCCCTCCCGCACGGTCAGGGTGTACGGCTGGATGCGCCGCTCGGCCAGCTTCGCCTCCACCAGCGCCAGGGTGAACTGCGAGCCGACCAGCGGGATGTCGGGCTTGTGCGCGAGCAGGTAGGGCACCGCACCGATGTGGTCCTCATGGCCGTGGGTCAGCACGATCGCCTGGATGTCGTCGAGCCGGTCGAGGATCGGGGCGAAGTCCGGCAGGATCAGGTCGACACCGGGCTGCTCGACGTCCGGGAAGAGCACCCCGCAGTCGACGACCAGCAGCTTGCCGTCGTACTCGAAGACGGTCATGTTCCGGCCGATGGCGCCGAGCCCGCCGAGCGGTATGATCCGCAGTCCGCCCTCCGGCAGCGGCGGGGGAAGTTGGGCCTCCTCGTTGCGCGCCTCGGTCACGCGTTCACCTCATTCTGTGACGCCGTCACCCGGCGTCCGTCGTGTCGTTTGATCATTCGGGGAGCGGCAGGCCCGCCGCAGCGCAGTCGGCGCGCAGTTGGGCGATCTCCCCGTCGGTGGCGTTCACCAACGGCGGCCGGACCGGCCCGGCCGGCAGGCCCTGCGCCGTCAGGCCGGCCTTGACCAGGATCACGCCCTGGGTACGGAAGATCCCCGTGAACAGCGGCAGCAGGCGGCGGTGCAACGCCAGCGCGGTCGCCGTGTCCCCCGTGTCGTACGCCTCGATCATCCGCTTGGTCTCGGCGCCGGTGAAGTGCGTGGAGGTACCCACCACGCCGACACAGCCGACGGCCAGGGCGGGCAGGGTGAGGGAGTCCTCGCCGCTGTAGTACGCCAGCTCTGCCCGGCTGGTCACCCAACTCGTCGCGGTCAGGTCGCTCTTGGCGTCCTTCACCGCGACGATGCGGCCGTGTTCGGCGAGCTGGACCAGGGTCTCCGTCTCGATCGCCACACCGGTGCGGTGCGGGATGTCGTAGAGCATCACCGGCAGCCCGGTGGCGTCGGCCACCGCGGTGAAGTGGTGAAGCAGACCGGCCTGCGGCGGCTTGTTGTAGTACGGCGTGACCACCAGCAACCCGTGCGCACCGGCCTTCTCCGCCGAGGACGCCAGCTCGATGGTGTGCCGGGTGTCGTTGGTGCCGACCCCGGCCACCACCCGGGCCCGGTCACCGACGGTCTCCACCACGACCCGGATCAGGCTCTCCTTCTCCGCGTCGGTGGTGGTCGGCGACTCGCCGGTGGTGCCGTTGACCACCAGCGCGTCGTTGCCCTGCTCGGTGACCAGATAGTCCGCGAGCCGTGCCGCGCCGTCGAGGTCGAGCGCCCCGTCCGCGGTGAACGGGGTCACCATGGCCGTGAGCACCCGGCCGAACGGACGGGAGACAGTCCGGACCGGAGCGTCAAGGTGGTCGTGCGTCATGGTGACAACCTATCGGACGGCCGGCAGCCGGCCACCGGGGAAGGGCGCACCGTCCCCGGGCGTGCGGCCTGACGCCCGGTCAGGACGTCTGGGCGTGCGGGCTCTGGGCCACCTCCGTGCCGTCGGGCAGCGTCGAGATGGTGAAGTCGGCGAAGACGTTCGGCGCGACCCGCTGCAACTGTCGGAGGCACTCCACCGCCAGCTCGCGGATCTCCACGTCGGCGTGCTCGGTGGCACGCATCCCGATGAAGTGCCGCCAGGCCCGGTAGTTGCCGGTCACCACGATGCGGGTCTCGGTGGCGTTCGGCAGCACCGCACGGGCCGCCTGGCGGGCCTGCTTGCGCCGCAGGGTCGGGTTGGGCACGTCGGCGAAACGACGCTCCAGCCCCTCCAGCAGCTCGTTGTAGGCGCGTACGCTCGCCTCGGCCGCCTCGACGAACCGCTTGTGCAGCTCCGGATCCTCGGCGATCACCGTCGGCTCCACCATCGCGGCGTCCCGCTCCGGCACGTACCGCTGGGAGAGCTGGGAGTACGAGAAGTGCCGGTGCCGGATCAGCTCATGGGTGAACGAGCGGGACACCCCGGTGAAGTAGAAGCTGACCGAGCCGTGCTCCAGCACCGAGAGGTGGCCGACCTCCAGGATGTGCGCCAGGTATCCGGCGTTGGTGGCCGTAGCCGGATTCGGCTTGCGCCAACTCTGGTAGCAGGCCCGCCCGGCGAACTCCGCGAGCGCCTGTCCACCGTCGGCATCGGTCGACCACGGGACATCCTCCGGCGGATCGAAGTGTGTCCACGCGATCAGCTTGACCTGGGGCTGCACCATCTCCGGCATGCCGCGACTCTAACGGTCACGTCCGGGCCGACCCAATTCCGGCTCGCCTGTCCCGGCTCTCGCTAGACGTAGAGGGCGGTGAACGGCGGCCAGGGCAGGTTGCGGATCACCGAGAAGGCGAACCAGGCGGCGAGGAACCCGCCGAGCAGTCTCGGGCCGACCCGCAGCTCGGGCAGTCGCCAACCGAAGGCCCGCCCGCCGGCCCAGGCGATGAAGAAGTACGCCAGGAAGGGCAACGCGAAGACGAAGAGGAAGTGGTGCCGGGCCGCAGCCGGGAGATCGGCGTGCAGCACGTACCAGAGGGCGCGGGTGCCGCCGCACCCCGGGCAGTCCAACCCGGTGGTCATCTTGAGCAGGCAGCTCGGCAGGGCGTCGGGCGCCGAGCGGGTGGGGTCACTGAGCAGCGTGTAACCGATGCCGGCGGCGACACAGCCGACTGCGGCCAACGGCACCGCCCAGCGTGGCGTGCGGGCGTGGAGCCGCTGCACGAACCGGGTGAACCGGTCGGACTCGACCGGGTAACCGGCGGGATATCCGCCCGGCCAGTCCTGAGGTGCGCCCGCCGCCGGTCCGCCGGAGGGCTGGCCGGTGTGCGGGTCAGCGGACGGGTGCGGCTGAGCCGCGTCCGATCGGTCAACGCTCGTCACGAACCTCACCGTACACCGGCGACGCCCACCAACGCGGCGGCCAGCGGAGCCGCCAGGTCACCGGCGGCCGGTGGTGCCACCGAGTCCAGGCCGAGCCAGTCGGCGAGGCGGTACAGCTCCTCGGCCAGGGCGACCGCAGTCTCCCCCGGATCCGCGCCGGGCTCGACCCAGGCGGCCGGGACCAGCAGCGCCCCCGCCTTGCGGTCCGCCTTGAGGTCGACCCGTGCGGTGAAGCGTTCGCCCTGACGGAACGGCAGCACGTAGTAGCCGTGCACGCGACGCGCTGCGGGCACGTAGATCTCGATGCGGTAGCTGAAGTCGAACAGCCGCTCGGTACGGGCACGTTCCCAGACCAGTGGGTCGAAGGGGCTCACCAGGCCGTTGCCGCGCACCCAGCGGGGAAGTCGGGCCTCGGCGTGCAACCAGGCCGGCTGCCGCCAGCCCGGCACGGTGACCGGCCGCAACTGCTCCGCCTCGACCAGCTCGGCGATGGCCTGCCGAGCGCCGGCCACCGGCAGCCGGAAATAGTCTCGCAGCTCCGGCTCGGCGGCCACCCCGAGGGACCGGGCCGCGATGCCCACCAGGGTGCGGTACGCCTCCGCGTCGGTCGGTGTCGGCGCGTTCAACACCGCTGGCGGCAGCACCCGCTCCGGCAGGTCGTAGCGACGGGCGAAGGAACCGGTGCGTTCCGCCGCGCACACCTCGCCAGCCCAGAAGAGATACTCCAGGGCCTGCTTCACCGTCGACCAGTTCCACCCCCAGTTGCCGGTCTGGCGGGGCCCGTCGTGCTCGATCTCCGCTGCCGTCAGCGGCCCCCGGGCGGCCACCTCGTCGCGTACCCACGAGACCAGCGCGGGCTGCTCGGCGACGATGCGCCGCATCCCGCCCCAGGCGTCGGTGCGGGCCCGAGCCATCCGCCACCGCAGCGCCGGATGCAGGGTGACCGGCACCAACGACGCCTCGTGGCCCCAGTATTCGAACAGGTCACGCGGGCGGCGGTAGGCGGCGGAGTCGAGCAGGGCGGTCGGGTATGGCCCGAGCCGGCTGTAGAGCGGCAGGTAGTGCGCCCGTTGCAGCACGTTCACCGAATCCATCTGGATCAACCCGACCCGGTCGAGCACCCGACGCAGGTGCCGACGGGTGGGCACCGCCGTGGGTGCCGGGTCGGTGAAGCCCTGGGCAGCCAACGCGACGCGGCGGGCCTGGGCGAGCGAGAGCGATTCCGGTGCGACCATCGCGGGCAGGCTACGACAGGCGTACGACATCGGTGCGGCCGCTGGACCTGCCACCCCCGGCCGCCTACAACTACTTCCATGCCCAGCATCCGCCGCGAGGAGCCCGACGACGCCGAGGCGGTCGCCCGGGTGCACGTGCGCGGCTGGCAGGCCGGCTACGCCGGAATCATGCCGGACGAGGTGCTCGCCCGGCTCAACCCGGTGGCCTGGGCGCAGCGCCGCCGGGCCCTCGGCACCGCCGACCCGGACCACCCGTTCACCACGCTGCTCGCCGAGGAGGACGGCACCACCGTCGGGTTCACCACCTTCGGTCCGTACCGCAACAACCAGGACCGGGGCGACCTCGACCCGGCCCACGGCGAGGTGGTCAGCCTCTACGTCACGCCCGCCCACTGGGGTGACGGCACCGCTCGGGCCCTGTTCGCGGCGGCTCGGGCGGGCCTGCGGCAACTGGGCTGGACGACGTACCGCCTCTGGGTGCTCGCCGACAACGACCGGGCCCGCCGGTTCTACGAGCGGGCCGGGTTGTCACCGGACGGTGAACGGTCGATCTACCAGGTCCCCCTGTCCGGTGGCCGACCGGCGATCGACCTGGTCGAGCTGCGGTACAGCGGCCGACTCGACGGCGACTGAGTCCACCGGCGACCCGGGTACGACCGGCCGCCCCACCGGCAGGAACGCCAGCAGCGCCAGGCTGATCCAGACGTAGGTGTTGCTGAACAGGAACCCGTCGAGGCCGGTGAAGTCCTTCTCCCACGCCCAGACGATCCGGCTGATCAGGAACGCGTACCCGATGGCGGCGCACGCCAGCAGCACCCGACGTCGGCGACCGCCCGGCGGCGCGGCCATGCCCCGGTCCACCAGCAGCAGCAGGCCCGGCAGCAGCCACACCAGGTGATGCACCCAGGTGACCGGGCTGACCAGGCACATCACCGCGCCGGTCAGGGCCAGTCCGGTGGCCTCGTCGCCGACGGACGCCGCAGCCCGGGACCGCCAGGCCCAGAGCACCAGCGTCCCGGCGACCAGCACCAGCCAGGCCAGCGTGCTGGGGCTCTGCGGGTCGAGCCGGGCCACCACGCCACGCAGCGACTGGTTGGAGACGAAGGCCAACTCACCGACCCGGCCGGTGTTCCACAACGCGCTGGTCCAGAACTCCCGGGAGGCGTCCGGGAAGAGCGCGGCGGCGAGCACGGTCGCGGCGGTCGCCGCCCCGGACGCGGTCACCGCCGCACGCCAGCGTCGCGTCACCAGCAGGTAGACGATGAAGATGCCCGGAGTGAGCTTGATCGCGGTGGCCAGACCGATGCCGACCCCGGCCCACCTGCTGCCCCTCGGCAGCAACCGGAGCAGGTCCACCGCGACCAGGAAGAGCAGCAGCGTGTTGACCTGGCCGAAGTTGATGGTCTCGCGCATCGGCTCGAAGGCGGCGACCAGGCACATCGCCACGGCGAAGGCGAACCAGCGGGTCCAGCCGACCCGCCGGGACACCGGATCCAGCAGCCACCAGATCAGCACCGCGCTGGTCACCACACCGGCGGCGACGCTCACCACGATCGCCGCGTGCCAGGACAGGTACGCCATCGGCAGCATCACCAACGCGGCGAACGGCGGATACGTGAAGCCGTACTGGGTGCCGGGCTTGAGGTAGTCGTAGATCTCCCCGCCGTCGTGCACCCACCAGACCAGGGCACCCCGGTAGACGTGCAGGTCGAAGAAGCCGTGCCGGACGGCCGCCACGGCCAGGAAACCGGCCACCGCGACGGCGAGGACGATCACCACGGCGGCCTGCCCGACCGTTCGCCTGGCACCCTGCGCCACCGTCGCCTCCCTCGCCCTGCGTAGGCTGTCGTGCCATGAGTCTCGGGTACGTCCGCCCGGCGCGTCCCGAGGACGCCGCCGAGATCGCCCGCATCCAGCTCGCGACCTGGCGGGTCGCCTACCGGCGGCTGCTGCCCCGGGACGTGCTGGACGGCCTCGACGAGGCGTCGCTGGCCGAGCGCTGGGACGCCGCGGTGCGCCAGCCCCCTGGCGACACCCACCGCGTACTGGTCGCCGTCGAACAGGCCGAGCAATCGTATCTGGTGGGCTTCGCCGCCTCCGGTCCGGTCGACGCCGAGGCGCTGGCCCCGAACGAGCCGGCCGACGCACTCGGCCCGGACGTGGTGGCCGTGACCGACCTGCTGGTCGAGCCCCGCTGGGGCCGACGCGGGCACGGGTCCCGGCTGCTCGCCGCCAGCGTCGACCTGTGGCGGGAGGATGGCTTCGCCCGGGCGGTGGCCTGGGTGTTCGAGGGCGACCAGGCGTCCCGGAAGTTCCTCACCACCGCCGGTTGGGAGCCCGACGGGGCGGGACGCGCGCTGGACGTCGACGACATGCTGGTTCCCCAGCTACGCCTGCACGTCGCCGTGCCCGGCGAAGGGCCCCAGGCCGGCTGAGCACGGCCTGGTTGCCCGCCGGGGGTCCGACCTCCCGCCGGGCGACGGTCAGTCGAGCAGGGCGTCCAGGCCGAGGGTCAGACCCGGGCGGTCACCCACCGCGCGTACCGCCAGCAGCACGCCGGGCATGAACGAGACCCGGTCGTACGAGTCGTGCCGGATGGTCAGCGTCTCGCCGGTGGCGCCGAAGAGCACCTCCTGGTGGGCGACCAGTCCGGTGGCCCGCACGGCGTGTACGCGTACCCCGTCGACGTCCGCACCCCGGGCACCGGCGAACTCGTCCTTCGTGGCGTCCGGTACCGGACCGAGGCCGGCCTCGGCGCGGGCCGCCGCGACCAGGCGGGCGGTGTGCATGGCGGTGCCGCTGGGTGCGTCGAGCTTCCGTGGGTGGTGCTGCTCGATGATCTCCACCGACTCGAAGTAGCGGGCGGCACGGGCGGCGAACTGCATCATCAGCACCGCGCCGAGACCGAAGTTGGGGGCGATCACCACACCCACCTCGGGCCGGTCGGCCAGCCAGCCGCGTACCTCCGCGAGCCGCCGCTCGGTGAAGCCGCTGGTGCCGACCACCGCGTGGATGCCCTGGTCGATGCACCAGCGCAGGTTGTCCATCACCACGTCGGGGGTGGTGAAGTCGACGAGCACCTGCGCTGCGGCGGCGTCGCTGAGCGAGTCGTCCTGGTCGACCGTCGCCACCAGTGTCATGTCGGGGGCGGCCTCGACGGCCCGGCACACCTCGGCACCCATCCGGCCACCGGCGCCCAACACACCAACCTTGATCGACTCGGGCGTACCCGTCTCCTGCTCGTCAGTCACGCGGCACAACCTATCCCACCCCGGCGGGGGCGCGTCGCGTGATCCACCCCGTTGCGGGGTACGGGTCAGATGGTGAACTGCCGACCGCCGAACGGCCCGACGACCGCCAGGGACATCGGCCGGCTCAGCAGGTCGGCCGCGAGGGAGTTGACGTCGTCGAGGGTGATCGCGTCGACCCGGTCGAGCAGTTCGTCGACCGGCACCAGATCTCCGTAGAGCAGCTCGCCCTTGGCCAGCCGACTCATCCGGGAGCCGGTGTCCTCCAGACCGAGCACGAACGAGCCCTTGCTCATCCCCTTGCCCCGGGCCAGTTCCGCCTCGGTGATGCCGTGCGCGGCCGTACGCGCCAACTCGGCCCGGGTCAGCTCCAGCACCTCGTCGACCCGGCCCGGCGCGCAGCCCGCGTAGACGCCGAACAGGCCGCTGTCGGCGTACTGGCTGGCGTAGGAGTAGACGGAGTAGGCGAGGCCCCGACGCTCCCGGATCTCCTGGAACAGTCGGCTGGACATGCCGCCGCCGAGCACGTTGTTGAGCACCCCGAGGGCGAACCGGCGCTCGTCGAGCCGGTCGATGCCGGGGCAGCCGAGGACGACGTGCGCCTGCTCGGTCTCCTTCTCCTCCACCACCGCCGAGGCGGCCTGGGTGGGTACGCCCGGGGTGGCGGGCCGGTGCCCGGCGGGCGCCGCCGGATCGGTGTCCAGCGGGGTGCCCCGCAGGGCCTGGCGGACCAGCCGCACCACGGCGGCGTGGTCGAGGTTGCCGGCGGCGGCGATGACGATCTGCGGTGCGACGTAGCGTCGCCGGTAGAAGCTCTGGATCTGCCGACGGGTCATCGGGGTGACCGTGTCGACCGTGCCGGAAATCAACCGACCCAGCGGGTGGTCACCGTAGACGGCCCGGGCGAACAGGTCGTGCACCTCGTCGCCGGGCTCGTCGTCGTGCATGGCGATCTCTTCGAGGATCACGCCCCGCTCGGTCTCCACGTCGGCCGGTTCCAACACCGAGTCGGCGACCAGGTCGCACATGACGTCGATGGCCAGCGGCAGGTCCTCGTCGAGCACCCGGGCGTAGTAGCAGGTGTACTCCTTCGTGGTGAAGGCGTTGGTCTCGCCGCCCACGGCCTCGATCGCCGAGGAGATCTCCATTGCGTTCCGCTTGTTGGTGCCCTTGAACAGCAGGTGCTCCAGGAAGTGGGCGGCACCCGCCTGCGGCCCGGTCTCGTCCCGCGAGCCGACCCCCACCCAGATGCCGAACGAGACGCTGCGCATCGCCGGGATCGCCTCGGTCAGCACCCGCAGCCCGTTCGGCAGCACCGTACGACGTACCGTGCCGCCCAGCGGGTCGTCGCTCAGGGTCCGGGTCACCGCGCGGGGCGAGCCACCGGCGGCGCGAGTGGTCGCGGTGGCCTGTCGACCGGTACGGGGCACCGATCGGGCCCCGGGAGAGGACGAATACCGGGTCCGGCTCACGGCCACCTGCTTCCAGTACGGCGTCAAGGAGTGCTCGGTTACGAACCGGCCGGGCGACGATGTCGCCCGGCCGGTCAGTGGATCAGTTCGGCTGCGCGGGGATCAGCTGTGCCGGGTGCGACGCCGAGGGCGGGACTCGCCGCCACCCTCGCCACCGTCACCGCGCTCCGGTCCCCGGCCACCCCGGTCGCCACCGCGCTCACGGTCGCCCCGGTCACGCGGCCCCCGGTCGCCACCACGGTCACGGCCGGCGGGCCGCTCCTCGCCGGCTGCGGCGGCCGGTGCCTCGGCACCCTCCGGGCGAACCTTGTCCAGGTAGATCTTGCCGCGCTGGTCGATGTCGGCGATCTCGACCTCGACCCGGTCACCGACGTTGAGGAAGTCCTCGACCTTCTCGACCCGCTTGCCGTCGCCCACCTTGGAGATGTGCAGCAGGCCGTCGCGGCCCGGCAGCAGCGAGACGAACGCACCGAACGGTGCGGTCTTCACCACCGTGCCGAGGAACCGGTCGCCGACCTTGGGCAGGGTCGGGTTGGCGATCGCGTTGATCCGCTCGACCGCCGCCTGCGCCGACGGACCGTTCGTCGCACCGACGTAGATCGTGCCGTCGTCCTCGATGGAGATCTCGGCGCCGGTCTCGTCCTGGATCGCGTTGATGGTCTGACCCTTCGGGCCGATCACCATGCCGATCTTGTCGACGGGGATCTTGACCGTGGTGACCCGGGGCGCGTAGTCGGACATCTCGGCCGGAGCCTCGATCGCCCGCTGCATCACGTCCAGGATGGTCTGCCGGGCCTCGTGCGCCTGCTGGAGCGCGGCGGCCAGCACGTCGGACGGGATGCCGTCGAGCTTGGTGTCCAGCTGGAGCGCGGTGACGAAGTCCCGGGTGCCGGCGACCTTGAAGTCCATGTCACCGAAGGCGTCCTCGGCACCGAGGATGTCGGTCAGCGTCACGTACTGGGTCTTGCCGTCGACCTCGTCGGAGATGAGGCCCATGGCGATGCCGGCGACCGGCGCCTTCAGCGGCACACCGGCGCTGAGCAGGCCCAGCGTCGAGGCGCAGACCGAACCCATCGAGGTGGAGCCGTTGGAGCCCAGTGCCTCGGAGACCTGCCGGATGGCGTACGGGAACTCCTCCCGCGAGGGCAGCACCGGGATCAGCGCCCGCTCCGCGAGCGCACCGTGCCCGATCTCGCGGCGCTTCGGCGAGCCAACCCGACCGGTCTCACCGGTGGAGTACGGCGGGAAGTTGTAGTTGTGCATGTAGCGCTTGGACTTCTCCGGGGAGAGGGTGTCCAACGCCTGCTCCATGCGCAGCATGTTGAGCGTGGTGACGCCGAGGATCTGGGTCTCGCCGCGCTCGAACAACGCCGAGCCGTGCACCCGGGGCAGCACGCCCACCTCGGCGGTCAGCGGACGGATGTCGCGCGGACCCCGACCATCGATGCGGACCTGCTCACGCAGCACCCGGCTGCGCACCTCGGACTTGGTCAGCGAGCGGAACGCGGCGGAGAGTTCCTTCTCCCGGCCCTCGAAACGGGCGCCGAGTTCCTCGTGCACCCGCTGCTTGATGGCGTCCAGGGCCTCCTCGCGGTCCGCCTTGCCGGCGATCTGGAGGGCCTCGGCCACGTCGGCACGGGCCAGGTCGGCGACCGCGTCGTACGCGTCGTCGGCGTAGTCCAGGAAGACCGGGAACTCGGCGACCGGCTTGGCGGCGACCTCGGCCAGCTCGCTCTGCGCCCGGCACAGCTCGCGGATGGCGGGCTTGGCGGCCTCCAGGCCGCTGGCCACGACCTCCTCGGTCGGGGCGGGCGCGCCACCGGCGACCAGCTTCACGGTGTGCTCGGTGGCCTCCGCCTCGACCATCATGATCGCGACGTCGCCGTCGGGCAGGGCGCGGCCGGCGACCACCATGTCGAAGGTCGCCCGAGCCAGCTCCTCGTGGGTCGGGAAGGCGATCCACTGGCCGTCCACGTGGGCCATCCGGGTCGCCCCGATCGGGCCGGAGAACGGCAGGCCGGAAAGCTTGGTCGACATCGACGCGGCGTTGATGGCGACGACGTCGTACGGGTGCTGCGGGTCGAGCGCGAGGATCGTCTCGACGACCTGGACCTCGTTGCGCAGGCCCTTGACGAACGACGGGCGCAGCGGCCGGTCGATCAGGCGGCAGGTGAGGATGGCGTCCTCGCTGGGCCGACCCTCGCGACGGAAGAACGAGCCGGGGATGCGGCCCGCGGCGTACATCCGCTCCTCCACGTCGACGGTCAGCGGGAAGAAGTCGAACTGCTCCTTCGGCTGCTTGCCGGCGGTGGTGGCGGAGAGGACGACCGTCTCGCCGAGCTGGGCCGTGACGCTGCCGGCGGCCTGTCGGGCCAGCCGGCCGGTGGAGAAGGTGATCTCACGGGTGCCGAACGACCCGTTGTCGATCACGGCGGTGCGGGTTTCGGTGCCGAGTTTGGTCTCGGTCATGCTGTGTCAATGCTCCTTCGCATCGGGGAGCCACGACGCGGGAGCTGTGCGGACGGCCGGTCTTCGATCGAAGCGTCCGGGACCGCCGGCGGGTTGCCAGGGTGCCCGGAGGCCACTACCGGAGACCGGTACGCCGACACTCCCCGTCTGGGTGGTCGCGGCCCGTTTCTCGGATGGGGACGCCGACGGGGGAGTGACCTGGTGGGTCACTCCCCCGTCACGTCACCGGCGCAGGCCGAGCCGCTCGATGAGCGACCGGTAGCGGTTGATGTCCTTCTTCTGGACGTAGTTGAGCAACCGACGGCGACGGCCGACCAGCAACAGCAGCCCACGACGGCTGTGGTGGTCGTGCTTGTGCACCTTCAGGTGCTCGGTGAGATCAGCGATCCGCTTGGTGAGGACCGCGACCTGCACCTCGGGCGACCCGGTGTCACCCTCAGCGGTCGCGTACTCCTCGCGGATCTTGGCCTTGGTCTGCTGGTCGAGCGCCATGTTCTCCCTGTTCTGGTGGGTGTCTCGATGCTGTCCGTCGGACCGGGCTAACGGCACCGGTGACGGATGGTCCTCGCACCCACGGCGTCGAGCAGGCAGGCGAGGCCCCACGTCGGTCAGCCGACGTCTCGATCAGCCTACCAGCATCCACCCGAAGCGGCCGGTCAAGGGCCGTGGACGGGTCGACGACGCTCAGCCCAGCACCTTGCGGGTCCGCTCGACGTCCTGGGCGATCTGGGCGATCAGCGGTTCGATCGAGTCGAAGCGGGCCTGACCGCGCAGATGCGCCACGAAGTCCAGCGCCAGCCGCTCGCCGTAGAGGTCGCCGTCGAAGTCCAACGCGTACGCCTCGACCCGCCGCTCCCGGCCGGAGAAGGTCGGGTTGGTGCCGATCGACACGGCGGCGGCGAGCGGCTCCCGCTGCCCCCGGCGGATCATCCGGGCGGCGTAGACGCCGTCGGCCGGGACCGCCGCGTACCGGTGGCAGAGCAGGTTGGCGGTCGGGAAGCCCAGTTCACGCCCCCGCTGGTCGCCCCGGACGACCACACCCTCCAGCCGGTGCGGGCGGCCCAGCGCGTTGGCCGCTGCGGTCACGTCGCCCGCGTCAACGCAGGAGCGGATGTACGTCGAAGAGAAGACGGTGCCGGACTCGGCCACCAGCGGAGCCCCTTCGACCGCGAAGCCGAACGTCCGGCCGAGCCGCTCCAGCAGCGCCACGTCACCGGCGGCCCGGTGGCCGAACCGGAAGTTCTCGCCCACCACCACGAGCGCGGCGTGCAGGTGCTCGACCAGCACGTCGTGCACGAACGCCTCGGCCGGCAACCGGGACAGCTCGGGCGTGAACGGCATCACACAGAGCACGTCCACCCCGAGGGCCTCGATCAGTTCCGCCTTGCGAGCGGGCTCGGTCAGCACCGCCGGGTGGGAACCGGGCCGCACCACCTCGGCCGGGTGCGGGTCGAAGGTGACCACCACCGACTGCACGCCGAGTTTCCGGGCTCGGGCCACCGCGTGCCCGATCGTCGCCTGGTGCCCCTTGTGCACGCCGTCGAAGACGCCGATGGTGACGACCGACCGTCCCCAGCCACTGGGCGCCGCGTCGTACCCCCGCCACCGCTGCATGCTGCTCCTTCGCTGTCGTTCGCTCGGACCGTCGGCCGTCCGGCACCGGTGTCAGGCCGGGGCGAGCACGATCTCCGCGCGGGCCCGACCGGCCCGCTCGCTGACGATAGCGATCAGCCCGCCGGCCGGATCGAAGACCGCGTACGGGCCGGTGTGGCCGACCGGGTCGAGCGGACCGCCGTGGGAGAGCACCTTGGCCTCCTCGGCGGTGGCGTCCCGACGGGGGAAGAACCGTGCGGCCGCATCCGCCAGTGGCAGGCCCACCACGTCCGGCGCGCGCCGCTCCAACTCGTCGAGGGTGACCGCCTCGGCCAGACCGAACCCGCCCACGGCGGTTCGCCGCAGTGCGGTCAGGTGGCCGCCGACCCGCAGCGCCAGGCCCGCGTCACGGGCGATCGCCCGGATGTACGTCCCGGTCGAGCAGGCCACGTCGACGTCGACGTCGACCACGTCGGGATGGTCCCGCCGGATGGCCAGCACGTCGAGCCGGGAGACGGTGACCCGTCGGGCCGGCAGATCGACGCTCTCCCCCTCACGGACCCGCTTGTACGCCCGCTGTCCATTGATCTTGATAGCGCTCACCGCGCTCGGCACCTGATCGATCTCCCCGGTCAACTCGGCCAGGGCGCTGTGGATCGCCTCGTCGGTTACCGCACCGGCGGGCGTGGTGGCGATCACGTCACCTTCCGCGTCGTCGGTGACGGTGGCCTGACCGAGCCGGATGGTCGCGGTGTAGCTCTTGTCCGCGCCGATCACGTACGTCAGCAACCGGGTGGCCCGGCCCACCCCGACGACCAGGACACCGGTGGCCATCGGGTCGAGCGTGCCGCCGTGCCCGACACGCCTGGTCCGGGCCAGCCTGCGGATCCTGGCCACCACGTCGTGCGAGGTCATTCCGCCGGGCTTGTCCACCACGATCAGGCCGTCTGTGCTCACGACGTGCAAGCCTGCCAGACCCACCGGAGGGCCTGAGCACCGGACAGGCGCCGAAATCGGATATCCAGCAACCGGCCGTCCTTGACACGATGACGACATCGGCGACGGTAGAACCCGCCGTCATGACCACGGGGAGCACGAGATGACCACGGACCGCGAGCACGATCGAACGCACCCGCCCGACGATCCCGCCCGCCTGCGGCCACCCGACCGACCCACCGTGCTGCCGAGCTGGATGCTGGACCCACCACCGGCACGCCGCACGCTCGGCGTCCGGATCACCGAGAATCTGGTCGCCCTGCCCGGTGCCGCGGCGCTCCGGCGCCGCTGGTGGGCCTGGCAGCGACGGCAGCGCCTACGCGAGCGCTATCCGAACACGGTCAAGGTCGTCGCCATGCTGGTCTCCTTCGTGGCGAGCCTGGCCCTGGTCCTGCTCCTTCACGCCCTCTACGGCCAGGCCTGATCAGGCCACGGCGCGTTCCTGGCCACGGACCGCGCCGGTCACTGCCCAGGCACCGCTGCGCAGCCGGAGCAGGAGCCCGACCAGGCGGATCACGGTGAACAGCATCAGCCCCGCCCAGACACCACCGAGGCCCAGGTCGAAGGCGTACGCCAGCCAGATCGCCGGTAGGAAGCCGCCGAACGCGCCGGCCACCGTGAGGTTCCGCAGATAGCGCACGTCACCGGCGCCGATCAGCACGCCGTCGAGGGCGAACACCACCCCGGCCAGCGGCAGCATCGCGGCGAACCACGGCCAGGCCACCAACGCCTGCTGGTGCACTGCCGGATCCGAACTGAACCAGGTGGGCACCACGCCCGCACCGGCCGCCGCGAGCACGGCGAAGGCCGTGCCGCAGAGCGCGCCGAGGCGGCCGATCCGGCGGGCCAACGCCCGGGCGGACGCCTCGTCATTGCCACCGAGCGCCGCCCCGACCAGCGCCTGCGCGGCGATGGCCAGCGCGTCGAGCACCAGTGCCGCGAAGAACCAGAGCTGCACCGCGATCTGGTGGGCACCGACCGTGGCGGCACCGAACCGGGCGGCGACCGCCGTGGCGGACAGGAAGCTCGCCTGGAAGGCCACCCCCCGGATCAACAGGTCCCGGCTGAGCACCAGTTGCTGCCCGATGACCCGGGGACGCGGGCGCAGCGCGACCCGCTCGGCCACCAGGGCGGCGGCGAAGAGGGCACCGGAGAGGGTCTGCGCGATCACGTTCGCCACCGCCGAGCCGATCAGCCCCATGCCGACCGGGTAGACCAGCACCGGACAGAGCACCGCGGAGAGCAGGTTGGGGCCGACGACGAAGAGCAGCGGTCGGCGGGTGTCCTGCACACCCCGTAGCCAGCCGTTCCCGGCGGCGGCGAGCAGTAGCCCGGGGGCACCGAAGGCGGCGACCCGCAGCCAATCGGCAGCGGCGACGCCGACCTCGCCACCGCCGGCCAGGGCACCCGCCAGGGCGCCGCCACCGAACTGCATGCCGATGACGACCGCCAGTCCCACGCCAAGGGCCGTCCAGGACGCCTGGACGCCCTCGGCCACTGCGGCGGCGCGGTCGCCGGCACCGAACCGGCGGGCGGCGCGGCCGGTCGTGCCGTACGCGACCACGGTGCCCAGCCAGGCGGTGAGGGTCATAACGGTCCCGCCGACCGCCACCGCTGCCAGCGGCACCCGGCCCAGATGGCCGACGACCGCGGTGTCGACGAGCACGTAGAGGGGTTCGGCGGCGAGTACCACGAGGGCCGGCAGGGCGAGCGCGGCGATCCGCCGCGGCGACGCGACCCGGTCGGTGGCGAGGGTGGACTGACTCATCACCGCAGATCGTGGCACGGGAGAAGTAAGGGTCGCAATCTTGCCCGCCACTTACTCGGGCGAGCGCTCCCCGGCTACCGTGCGGGCTGGACCGGGCCCGCCCGGCGACATGGGCGGACGGCCGGACCGAAGGTGACGCGGTACGCGTCGACGACGGAACGTCACCACCGGTCGAGAACGGTCACTGACGGGTGTCCATGGAGGTCTGAAGGGCGCGGCGAGCCTGCTCACGGGCCTCGTCGGTGGTGTCGGGCTTGTTGGGCTTGGCGGCCATGATGGGTCCTTCCAGGGCACGCGTCACCGGGCGCGGCGGCGCGTCGTGGGCGGTGCGAGGACTGTCGCCCCGCGAGCCGACTCCGGGGTCGCCGGAGCGGCGAGAGGGCGGCCTGGTGGCCCGGGTCGGTCGACCCTGGAACGAGGCGGCACCGGGTATGGCTCCGCCCCTGACCTGCGCCGAAGCGGCGCCGACCGTTTCCCAAGTTATCGTTCAGGTCCACATGGTGCGCGCTGTTCCCGCGATCTGGACAAGTCGGCTCGCCGTCACCTCGCCAGGAAATGCCAGCCGATCCACCACCAGAAACCGAACAGACCGATCCTGCCCACCGGCACCGGACCCACCTCGTACCGCATGATGTAGGCGCAGATCTCACCGAGCGTCGGAATCTTCGAGCCCTCCCGCCGGGCCAGCCACTCGACCAGCCCGAACAGCGCCAGCCCGACCAGGAACCCGCCGATCGCCAGAGCCCGCATCATCGCCGCACCAGTCCCCAGAACGCCGACAGCCACACCAGCCAGGCCGCCGAGCGGACCAGGCGGTCCTCCAGCAGCGGATCGGCCAGCCGGGAGAAGGTGGGGAAGTCGTCACCGGCCGCCGCGAAGAAGGTGGCGCCCTCGAAGATCCCGAAGACCACCACCGGCAGCGCCCACCAGATCGCGCCGGATCTCAACTGCTCGGGTGCCGGGCGAGCCTGCACCCGCTTGGTCAGACCGAGCCAGATCAGCACCCCGCCGGCACCGAACACGTAGACGTTGGCCTCGGTCGAGAAGGACGGGAACCGACCACCGACCAGTGAGAGGGCGACCAGCACCGGTACGCAGACAACCGGTCGCTCCCACGTGCGAGGGGCGTCAACGGTGAGATCGTGGGGCTGCTCCATCATCCGATTCTCCCCATCCTGTCCAGGTGCCGAAGCGGCGACGCCCCGGAGTTGACCCTGAAATCACCCCTGCTGGTCGGCGCCACCGTCCCGGCTGCCCACCCGCAACTGCGCCCGGATCCGCTCGACCACCTCGTCAACCGTGCCACGGCCGGTGAAACCGGCGGCCAGTCGATGGCCACCGCCGCCCAGCGCGACCGCCACCCGACTCACGTCCGTCGCGCCCTTGCTGCGCAGGGACACCGCCCACACGTCCGGCGCGGTCTGCTTGATCACACAGCTCACGTCGGCCTCGGCGGTACAGCGCACCGGATCGATGAGCGCTTCCAGGACGTACGGCCGCTGCTCGTGGCGGGCCAGGTCGTCCAGGGTCGCGTACGTCCAGACGAGGCCCTGCCCACCGGCCTCCTCGGGCTCCAGCCGAGCCCGCCCGAGCACCTCGCCGAAGAGCCGCACCGCGCCGAACGGCCGGCTGTCGAACACCCGCCGCGAGATGTCCCCCGGCCGGATCCCGGTGGCCAGCAGCCGGGCCGCCATCTCGTGCACCGCCGGGGTGGTCGCGTCGAACCGGAACGAGCCGGTGTCGGTGCTCAACGCCACGTACAGGCACTCGGCGATGCCCGCGTCCAACGGTACACCGAGCCGGTCCAACAGCTGCTCGGCGACCACGGCGGTCGCCGCAGCAGCCGGGTCGACCAGGTTCACGTCACCGAAGCCGCTGTTCGAGGCGTGATGGTCGAGCACCAACGCGATGCCCTTCCCCGCCAACCGGCCAGCCAGCGCGCCGAGCCGCGACTCACTCGCCGCGTCGAAGCAGATGACCAGATCCGGCTCGGGGTCGGCCTCCGTCTCCGGCACCAGCAACTCCAGACCGGGCAGGCCGCGCAGCGGCTCGGGCACCTCCGGCGGGCCGGGGAAGGTGGCCTGCAAACGGCCCACACCGAGCCGCCGCAGCCCGAGCGCGAAGCCGAGCATGCTGCCCAGCGCGTCCCCGTCCGGGTTGACGTGGCAGATCAGCAGCACCCGACCGTCGGCGGGCAGCCCGCGTACCGCTGCCACTGCGGCAGACCAGTCGGCCTCGGTGGGGCCGGCGGAGGCCGACGCGCCGTCGGCCGGGGCGGCGGAGGCCGCCGGAGCAGACCGATCGGAGCCGGGCTGCCGCAGCACGGCAGCCTCGGAGCCGGCACGGGCCCCACTGGAGGGAGCGGTCACCGCCGTTCCCCGCCACGGGAGTCGTCGGCGGTCTCGTCCTCGTCGGCCTCGTCGTCTTCGTCCTCGTCGAGGCGGTACGGCTGTGCCTCCCCGGCGTACTCGGCGCGGGCGGCCAGGCGCTGCACCTCAGCGTCGGCGTTGCGGGCTGCGGCGAGCAGATCGTCGATGTGCTTGACCTGGTCCTGGACGTCGTCCAGCACGAAGGTCAACGTCGGCGAGTGCCGCAGCCCGAGAGCCTTGCCGACCGTGCTGCGCAGCATCCCCTTGGCGCTGTCCAGTGCGGCTGCGGTGGCCGCCTGGGCCGCCGCGTCACCGAGCACGGTGTAGAAGACCGTGGCGTCACGCAGGTCGGCCGTGATCCGGGCGTCGGTAATGGTGATCATGCCGAGTCGAGGGTCCTTGATCTGACTCCGCACCACCGACGCGACCAGTTCGCGCACCCGCTCCGCGTGCCGGCGTACCTTGGCCGCATCCGTCATCTCCGCCACCTCCACGGCGTCGCCGCTACCGACCGGAACCGGTGACGCCAGCGTCACCGGAGCCCCGACCGACCCCAATACCCGAACCCTACCCGCGCCGTCCGCTCGGGCGTGCGGGGCGGCTGCCAACCAGCTCAGTCGTCGTCGCCGTACAGCCTGCGACGCACCGACAGCAGGTCGATCTCCGGACGACCCGCGACGAGCCGCTCACACGAGTCGAGCACCTCGCGGGCGTGTGCCGCCTCGGCGGCCACCACGGCCACCCCGATCTCCGCTCGCCCGTGCAGGTCCAGCGCCCCCACCTCGGCGACCGACACCTCGAATCGGCGAAGTGCCGCGACGATCGGGCGCACGTACGATCTCTTGGCCTTCAGCGACCGGGAGTCCCCCGGAAGCAGCAGGTCGAATACTGCGGTTGCGGTGTACATCGTCTGCGGACACTACCCGCATCCCACCCCACATGATCAAGGGGTTTACGCCGACCGGCGTAAACCCCTTGATCAGTGCGTTACCGCAGGATCAGGCGCGAGCCTTCTCCCGCATCTCGAAGGTCTCGATCACGTCGCCGACCTGGACGTTGTTGTAACCACCCAGGGTCAGACCGCACTCGAAGCCCTCCCGGACCTCCGTCGCGTCGTCCTTGAACCGCTTCAGCGAGCTGATCGTGAGGTTGTCCGCCACGACCGCGCCGTCGCGCAGCAGGCGCGCCTTCGCGTTCCGTCGGATGACGCCCGACCGGACGATGCAACCGGAGATGTTGCCGATCTTGGACGAGCGGAACACGTCGCGGATCTCCGCGGTGCCGAGCTCGACCTCCTCGTACTCCGGCTTGAGCAGGCCCTTGAGCGCCGCCTCGATCTCCTCGATGGCCTGGTAGATGACGGTGTAGTACCGAATCTCCACGCCCTCGCGGTCGGCCATCTCGCGGACCTTGTTGGAGGCCCGCACGTTGAAGCCGATGATCGTGACCGGCTCGGACGACGCGCTCGCCAGCATGACGTTGCTCTCGGTGATCGCGCCGACACCCCGGTCGAGGACCTTGAGCTGGACCTCCTCGGGGATGTCGAGGTTGAACAGCGCGTCCTCCAGGGCCTCCACCGAACCGGAGACATCGCCCTTGAGGATGAGGTTGAGCGACGTCTTCTCGCCCTCCTTGAGCTGCTCCATGAGCGTCTCGAGGGTGGCCCGACCACGGGAGTTGGCGAACGCCGCCGCCCGTCGACGTGCCTGCCGCTGCTCGGCGATCTGCCGCACCGTGCGGTCGTCCGCCGCCGCGAGGAAGGTGTCGCCCGCCCCCGGCACCGCGGTCAGACCGAGAACCATGACCGGACGTGCCGGACCAGCCTCGGTGACCTGGTTGCCGTTCTCGTCGAGCATCGCCCGGACCCGGCCGTGCGCCCCACCGGCGACGATCGAGTCGCCCGCCCGCAGGGTGCCCTTCTGCACCAGCACGGTCGCCACCGCACCACGGCCCTTGTCCAGGTGCGCCTCGATGGCCACACCCTGCGCCGGCCCGTCGATCGGAGCGGTCAGCTCCAGCGACGCGTCGGCGGTGAGCAGTACCGCTTCGAGCAGGTCCTCGATGCCGATACCGGGCTTCGCGGCCACGTTGACGAACATGGTGTCGCCGCCGTACTCCTCGGCGACCAGGCCGTACTCGGTCAGCTGCTGGCGGACCTTGTCCGGGTTCGCCTCGGGCTTGTCGACCTTGTTGACCGCGACCACGATCGGCACCTCGGCCGCCTTGGCGTGGTTCAACGCCTCGATGGTCTGCGGCATGACACCGTCGTCGGCCGCGACCACCAGGATCACGATGTCCGTCACCTGGGCACCACGGGCACGCATGGCGGTGAACGCCTCGTGACCCGGGGTGTCGATGAAGGTCACCGCGCGGTCCTCGCCCTCGTGCGGCACGTGGACCTGGTAGGCACCGATGTGCTGGGTGATGCCTCCGGCCTCACCCGCGACGACGTTCGCCTTGCGGATCGCGTCGAGCAGCTTGGTCTTACCGTGGTCGACGTGACCCATGACGGTCACCACCGGGGCGCGGCTGACCAGGCGGTCCTCCGCCACCTCGGCGTCGAGGTCGATGTTGAACTGCGCGAGCAGCTCGCGATCCTCGTCCTCCGGGCTGACGATCTGCACGTTGAAGCCCAGGTGCTCACCGAGCAGCAGCAGCGTGTCGTCCGAGCACGACTGCGTCGCGGTGACCATCTCGCCCAGGTTGAACATCTCCTGGACCAGCGAACCCGGGTTGGCGTTGATCTTGTCGGCGAAGTCCGACAGCGAGGCGCCCCGGGAGAGACGCACCGTCTGCCCCTGACCCCGGGGAGCACCCGAGCTCATGGTCGGGGCCGACAGGTTGTCGAACTCCTGTCTGCGCTGCTTCTTGGACTTGCGGCCACGGGTGGGCTTGCCGCCCGGACGCCCGAAGGCACCCGCGGCGCCACCGCCCCGGCCACGGCCGCCGCCACCTGGGCGACCGCCGCCACCGGCCGGCGCACCCGGACGGAATCCACCGCCGCCACCGCCACCGGGACCGCCACGGTAACCACCGCCGCCGCCGCCACCGGGACCGCCACGGTAGCCACCGCCACCGCCGCCACCGGGACCGCCACGGTAGCCACCGCCACCGCCGCCCGGACGACCAGCGCCGCCACCGGCACGTCCGGCACCCGGACCGCCCGGACGACCCGGACGCTGGCTCGGCATCGAGGCCGGGCTCGGCCGCGGCGGCATGGACGCCGGGCTCGGCCGCGGCGGCATCGACGCCGGGCTGGGACGGGCACCACCACCGGCACCGGCGGCCGGTGGCCGCTGCTGCTGGCTGCCCTGAATACCGAAGGGGTTGTTACCGGCGCCCCGCGCCGGCGGGCGACCCTGCCGGCCGCCCGGCCCGGGGGTGGGACCACCGGGACGACCCGCCGCCGGAGAACCCGGACGGGGCGGCATCGTGCCGGGACCGGGTCGCGGACCCGGGCGGGCTGCGCCGTCGGCCGAGGGCTCCCGGCGGACGTTCTCCCGCTGCTGCTGGCGGGCGGCCTGCGCGGCCTTGACCGCAGCCTCCTGCTCAGCCTTCAGCGCGGCCGCACGCGCCTCCGCGGCGGCCACCTCGATGTCGTGAGCACTCGCCGGCTTGGCGACCGGGGTCGCCGCTGGCGGCGGACCGGGCACCGGGGCCTTCGGCTTCGGCCCGGGCACCGCCGGACGCCGTGGCGGCGTCGGCTTGGCGGTGACCCGAGGCTCGCCGGGGGTCGGCGGCGGGGTCGGCGTCGCCGACGGAGCCGATGGTGCCGACGGCGCTGCCGACGGGGCACCGGAGCCACCCGAGGCGACGAAGGCGCTGCGCAGCCGTCGGGCGACTGGCGCCTCGACGGTGCTCGACGCGGACTTGACGAACTCGCCCATCTCCTTGAGCTTGGCGAGTACGGTCTTGCTTTCGACCCCGAGCTCTTTTGCAAGCTCGTGTACGCGGGCCTTACCTGCCACTGCACTCCTCACTCCGAGGTCGTGCGGGCAGCACCCGCAGCGACCTCACTCGTGCACTTGAAGCCTGATCATTTCTGGGACTTCATCGTGTGCTCATGTCGGTCGTCCTACCTTGCTAGCGGCCCTCGTCCGATCGGGTGACCGGACGTGGTGGTTGACGCGTCAGGTACTCCGCGAGGGCCCCGTCATCCGGAACCCCGGCGACCCGCAGCGCGCGCCCGAAGGCACGACGCCGCACTGCCTGCGCGAAGCAGGCCGGATCCGGGTGCATGTTCGCTCCCCGACCCGGCAGCGTGCGGGTCGGATCAGGTCGGAGGCTGAAGCCAGCCTCGTTACCGACCGCGACTATCCGCAGCAATTCACTGGCCGGTGCGCGCCGTCGACAACCCACACAGGTGCGCTCCGGCAGCGCGCGTCGTGCCACTGGTGGAAGTCTACCCCTAGCTGCCCGACACCGCTCCGCCCGGTTCCCGGACTTGATCAGCCCCGGAACGGCCGGCGGTTTCGTTTTGTTCCGCATCGGACCGAATGTCGATTCGCCAACCGGTCAGTCGGGCGGCAAGACGGGCATTCTGCCCTTCTCGCCCGATTGCCAACGAAAGCTGGAAGTCCGGAACGGTCACCCGCGCGGCCCGGTTGGCCAGGTCGACCACCTCGACGCGCAGTGCCTTGGCCGGGGAGAGGGCGTTGCCGACGAAGGTCGCCGGATCGTCCGACCAGTCGATAATGTCGATCTTCTCGCCGTGCAGCTCGCTCATCACCGCGCGGACCCGCTGGCCCATCGGGCCGATGCAGGCGCCCTTGGCGTTGACCCCGGCGGCGGTGGAACGCACCGCGATCTTCGTACGGTGACCAGCCTCACGGGCGATCGCGCCGATCTCGACCGTGCCGTCGGCGATCTCCGGCACCTCCAGGGCGAAGAGCTTCTTCACCAGGTTCGGGTGAGTCCGGGACAATGTGATCTGCGGCCCACGCATGCCCTTGGCCACGTGCACCACCACGCACCGGATCCGCTCACCATGGGTGTACCGCTCGCCGGGCACCTGCTCCGACTGCGGCAGGACCCCCTCCAGCTTGCCCAGGTCGACGGTGACGATGCCCTTCTCGGCCCGCGCCTCGTGCGCCTGCACCACGCCGGTGACCAGGTCACCGTCGCGGCCGACGTACTCACCGAAGTGCACCTCGTCGGTGGCCTCCCGCAACCGCTGGAGGATCACCTGCTTGGCGGTCATGGCGGCGATCCGGCCGAAGTCGTGCGGGGTGTCGTCCCACTCCCGCTCCACGGTGCCCTCGGCGCTCAGCTCCTGGGCGTAGACAAGGGCCGCGCCGGTCTTTCGGTCGATCTCCACCCGAGCGTGCGGCTCCGCGCCCTCGGTGTGCCGGTAGGCGGTCAACAGCGCGGTCTCAATCGCCGCGAGGATCGTGTCGAACGGGATCTCCCGCTCGCGCTCCAGTGCGCGCAGCGCCGCGAGGTCGATGTTCACCTCTCCTCGTCCTCCACATCGTCATCGTCATCGTCGTCGACGTCTTCTGATTCGGCCAGTTCGTCGAGGCGGGTGAACTCGACCTGCACCCGACCCGGTCCAAGATCGGCGTAGGCCCACTCCGCGCGGTCCGCGTCGACCTCCAGCACCACCCGCTCGGCGTCGGCCTCCACCACGCGGCCGATGACCTGTCGGTCACCCCCGGGCTGCCCGGCGGCGCCACCGCGTACGGTCACCCGGACCAGTCGCCCCACGTTGCGCCGCCAGTGCCGGGGCAGCGTCAACGGGCGGTCCACGCCCGGCGAGCTGACCTCGAGCTGGTACTCCCCCGCGAGGATGTCGCCGCCGCTCTCCTCCGCCGCGTCGAGTGCGGCCGAGATCGCCCGCGACACGTCCGCCACCGCGTCCAGGTTGATGCCGCCGTCGGCGTCGACGATCACGCGCACCACGTGCCGGCGGCCGGCTCGGGAGACCGCGAGGTCCTCCAGGTCGTAGCCGGCGTCCTGCACCACCGGTGTGATCACCGAGCGCAGCCGTTCGCGGCGGGCGGCGAGGTCACCACGGGAGGTCTGACCCACCCGCGCGGCCTGACCACCCCGGGGTCGCCCCGTCGTCCTGGTGGCACGGCCACGCTGCGTCATCTGAAGACCCTTCCGCTGCTCGCCGACGCCATGCCGGCACGCCACCGGTGCGGACGCGCCGGTGGCTGCGCAGAGCGTAACGCGCCGCCGGGACGACGGCCCGAGCGGCGCACCGACGCCACCGCCGGACACAGGTCACGGCGATGGTGTTGACTTGTCCGGTGGCGATGGGCAGAACGACTCGGCGGGACGAAACGTCCTCGCTTCCCCGACGCACGGTGCTGCGAGCCGGCGCACTGTTGGCGGCCGGCGGGGCCGTCGCGCCGCTGACCGGTTGCGGTCTGTTCGACCGCGACGAACAACCGCCGCCGCCCGATCCGCTCGCTCCGCTGCTGGACGAGTCGCTGCGGCTGGCGGCGGGCCTGCGAGCCGCCGCCGTGATCCACCCCGACCTGGCCACCCGGCTGGTTCCGCTGGCCGAGTCACACGAGACACACGCCGCGGAGCTGGCTCGGCTGACCGGTGTGGCGACCGCCTCGGCCACCCCCACGGCAGCCCCAACCGATCCGCCGTCGGCCGACCGGTCGACCGCGCTCGCCGCCCTGCGCCAGTCCGAGCGCGCCGGCCGGGAGGCGGCGATCGCGGCCTGCGCCGCAGCGCCCACCGAACGCGTCGCGCTGCTCGGCTCGATCGCCGCCGCCCGCGCCACCCACCTGGAGGCGCTGCGATGAGCAGTGACCTGTCCGAGGCGCTCGCCGAGGTCCTCACCGCCGAGTACGCCGCGATCTGGGCCTACGGACCCATCGGGGTGCGACTCGACGACGCCGAACGCAAGGCGGCGGTGGCTGCGGAGGCCGCCCACCGCGCCCGTCGGGACGCCCTGGTGGTGCAGCTGAGCGGTGACAATGGCAGCATTCCGCCGGATCGGGCCGGCTACGCGCTGCCGTTCCCGGTGACCGACCGGGCCAGCGCGCTGCGACTCGCCGTGCAGGTGGAGGAACGCACCGCGGCCTTCTGGCGGGCGGCGCTGCCGGTCAGCACGGGTGCCGACCGGGATCGCGCCCTGGCCGCCCTGGTGGAGTACGCGGTACGGGCGACCCGCTGGCGGCGCAGCGCCGGCATCACCCCGCTGACGGTGCCGTTCCCGGGTCGCCCCGCCTGAGCCGGGCAGGACGCGGGCGGGGCCGCCGTCCAGTTGCGGTCGACATACCAGGTATGCATACTCCGGTCCATGTCCATCCGCCACGGCCTGCTCGCCCTGCTCGAACGCGGGCAGATGTACGGCTACCAGCTCAGGGCCGCCTTCGAGGAGTCGACGGGCTCTACCTGGCCGCTGAACATCGGGCAGGTCTACACCACGCTGTCCCGCCTCGAACGGGACGGCCTGGTGAGATCGCTGCCGGAGAGCGCGGCCGGACAGCGTCCGTACGAGATCACCGACGCCGGGCGGGCGGACCTGGCGCTCTGGTTCGCCACCCCGATCAGCCGGTCCGACCGTCCCCGGGACGAGTTGGCGATCAAGCTGGCGCTCGCGTTGACCACCCCCGGCGTGGACGTCCGCGCGGTGGTGCAGACCCAGCGGACCAGCACCATGCGTACGTTGCAGGAGCTGACCCGGCTGAAGTACTCCAGCGACCGTCCGGAGGACCTGCCGTGGCGACTGGCCCTGGACGCCATGGTGTTCCATGCCGAGGCCGAGGTGCGCTGGCTCGACCACTGCGAGAGCAGCCTGGTACGCCACCGCCCCCCGGCCGCTGGCCCAGCGCCCCTCTCCGAGGCGGTGGGCCACAGCGGTGAGGAGGCACGACGGTGACCACCGGAGGCGGGCGGACGCCGGCCACCCCCGACCCGAGGGCCACCTCCGACTCCGTCGCCGCCTCCGGCACCGTGGCCGCCGACCCGACCGGCGACACCGTGCTGGACCTGCGTGACGTACATCGCACCCACGGCAGCGGCCCGGCTGCGGTGCACGCCCTGCGCGGGGTGAGCCTGGCCGTACGCCCCGGCGAGCTGGTCGCCGTGATGGGCCCCTCCGGTTCCGGCAAGTCGACCCTGCTCACCCTGGCCGGTGGGCTGGACAGCCCGACCGCCGGTGAGGTGCACGTCGAGGGGCAGCCACTGCACGCCCTGGACCGGCGTGGGCTGGCGCGGCTGCGCCGTCGTCGCATCGGGTACATCTTCCAGAACCTCAACCTCATCGGCAGCCTGACCGCGGTGGAGAACGTCGCACTTCCGCTCGAACTGGACGGCTCCCGGGTACGAGCGGCCCGCCGACTGGCGCTCGACGCGCTGACCGAGGTGGGTCTGTTGGAGCTGGCTGACCGCTTCCCGGACCAGCTCTCCGGTGGTCAGCAGCAGCGCGTCGCCATCGCGCGGGCGCTGGTCGGGCAGCGGCGTCTGGTGCTGGCCGACGAGCCGACCGGGGCACTGGACTCGCAGACCGGAGAGGCGGTGCTGCGGCTGCTGCGCCGCCGGGTCGACGCCGGAGCCGCCGGCGTGCTGGTGACCCACGAGGCCCGCCACGCCGCCTGGGCGGACCGGGTGGTCTTCCTGCGCGACGGCGTGGCGGTCGACTCGACCGCCCCACTGGCCGGCGTGGAGGCCCTGCTCAGCGGAAGCGGCCGGTGAGCGGATCACCCCGGTTGCTCAGCCGCGCCCGGCTGGCCGAGGCGATCGGATCGTGGCGGGCGGCGCTGCGCATCGCCCGACGCGAGGCACGACGCGCCCGGGGGCGTACCGCCCTGGTGCTGGCGATGATCATCCTGCCGGTGTTGGCGTTGAGCTTCGTCTCGGTCAGCGTGGAGATGTCCCGGCTGACCCCGAGCGAGGAACTGGATCGCCGACTCGGCAGCGCCGACGCGGAACTGCGGGTGGTCAGCCGCAGTTCGATCCAGCAGAGCGCCGACGGCACCGCCTGGATCTCCCCTGGTGACGAGGACAAGATCCCCGCAGCGGTCACCGGGGAGTACGTCGCCGCGCTGCTGCCCGAGGGCAGCCACGTGCTGCCGGTGCGCCGTTGGGTGCCGTTCAGCGCCTGGCAGGGCGACCGGATCCGCGACGACATCGACGCCACCGTGATCGACCTGACCGATCCGCTCGGGCGCGACCTCGCCCGGATCCACCGGGGCCGGGCGCCGGCCGCCGCTGACGAGATCGCGGTGAACCTGGCCGCCCGCCGCAGCCTCGGTGTCGACCTCGGGGACCGCGTCGTCGCCGGGGACAGCCCGCGCAGCTGGACGGTGGTCGGCGTGGCCGAGCTACCCGAGCGGCTCTCCCCGATGGTCATCCTGCATCCCGCCGGGGCACCCACGCCGAACGGCAGCGACGAGGTGTTCCTGGCTGACCTGCCGGGCCCGATCACCGACGACGTCTATCAGCGGCTCAACCAGCACGGCATCGTGGTCACGGCCCGGATGCCCGCGCCACCACCAGGGGCACCGCTCGACCAGTACGACCCGATGGTCGGCGGGACGTCGCTGGAGAACGTCAGCACCGGGGTGCTGGTGGGCGGGCTCGGCCTGCTTGAGGTGGTGCTGCTGGTCGGGCCGGCGTTCGCCGTCGGAGTACGCCGTCGGCGGCGGGAACTGGCGCTGGTGGCTGTCGCCGGGGGCGACGCCGCCCACCTGCGCCGAGTGGTACTCGCCGACGGCGTGGTGCTGGGCGGAGCCGGTGCCGTCATCGGAATCGCACTCGGCGTGGCGGCAGCCTTCGCCGGACGGCCGCTGGTCGAACAGTTCATCTTCCACGAACGGCTCGGCGGATACCGTGTCTGGCCCCCAGGGCTGATCGCGATCGCGCTGGTCGCACTGCTCGCCGGGGTCCTGGCCGCACTGGCACCGGCGTGGACGGCCGCCCGGCAGGACGTGGTGGCCGGACTCGCCGGACGGCGGACCCCGCCGACGCACCGGCGTCGGTGGCTCACCATCGGCATCGCGTTGGCCGCCGGTGGGACGGTCGTGGCCGCGATCGGCGCGGTCGTCACCTCGCAGTCGGTCATCCTCGCCGGGCTGGTTCTGGGCGAGTTGGGGCTGGTGTTCGCCACCCCGACACTGGTGGGCCTGTTGGCCCGGCTCGGCCGGTTCCTCCCGCTGGTCCCCCGGATCGCGGTACGCGACGCCAGCCGCAACCGGGCGTCGGCCGCACCGGCCATCTCCGCCGTGATGGCCGCGGTCGCCGGCAGTGTCGCCCTCGGTCTCTTCCTGGCCAGCGACGAGGTCCGCACCGAGCAGCGGAACCGGGCGTTCCTGCCGGAACACACCGTGCTGGTCACCTACAGCGGCGAAATCGCGTCGGACAATGCCCGCGAGCAGATCAGCGGCTTGGCGCGGGAACTGCTCGGCACCGACACCATCGCCCCGCTGGTGTCAGCGGGCTGTGCGCCGGATTTCGACAGCTGCATGATCACCGCGACCATGCCGCCGGAGCGACTCTGCCCCTGGCGGCCGTACCAACCGCTCAGTGAGGGCGACCAACAGCGGGCCCGCGCCGACCCCCGCTGCCAGTACCGCGACGACACCCTCGACGGTCCGTACCTGCGGGTCGCGGTGGACGACGGCACAGCGCTGGGGCTGCTCACCGGGGTCGCGCCGGACGATGTCGCCGCTGGCACCGCCACGCTGCGTTCCGGTGGCGCGGTGATCACCGACGACCGTTTCCTGCGGGACGGGCGACTGGATCTCCGCGTGGAGCACGGCGACGAGACTCGGTCGACGGATACCGCTACGGTGCCCGGACACGCGTTGCACACCGGCCTCGGTGAGCAGTGGCTGGTGCTCTCCCCCGCCGCCGCCGACCGACTCGGGCTGGTGGCCCGGCAGATCGGCTGGGCGCTGAACGCCGAGAAACCGCCGGGCCAGCGACAGCATGATGATCTTGCAGCCGCCCTGCGCCCGCTCGCCCCTGCCGGAGTCAGCGTGGAGTGGAACCGGAGCCACAACAACACCCGGCCGCTGCTGCTGTTGCTGGCCGGGGTCGCGGCCGTCGTCACCATCGGCGCCGCCGCCATCGCCACCGGCCTGGCCGCCGCTGAGGCCCGCACCGACCTGTCCACCCTGGGCGCGGTCGGCGCCAGCCCACGCGTACGTCGACTGCTCTCGCTCTGCCAGGCGGGCTTGATCACGGTGCTCGGCTCGGCGCTGGGCATCGTCGCCGGACTCGCCTCGGCCCTGGTCGTGATGGCCTTCACCAACCAGCGGTACGCCGACCAGTGGCCGATCGAACCGCCATACCCGCTGGTCATGCCCTGGCCCACCCTCGGGGTGCTGGCCGCCGTGCCACTGGTGGCGATGCTCGGCGCGGCGCTGTTCACCCGCTCCCGGCTACCCGTGGAACGCCACCTGGACTGAACGGCTGATCAGACCGGGCCGGCCGCGTTCGCGGCTGATCAGACCGGGCCGGCCGCGTTCGCGGCTGATCAGACCGGGCCGGCCGCGTTCGCGGCTGATCAGACAGTGTCGGAGCGCGGGTCGCGACGGCAGACTGGGCGAATGTCCGTGCTGGGAAGCGTCACTCGCCGGGTCGGTAGGTATCGCTGGTTCGCCGCCACCGTCCGGCTGCTGGTACCCGTCGACCGGGCCGTCGGGCGACTCACCCGAGGCCGGGTGGTGGCCCTGGGGCTCGTACCGTCCCTGGTGATCACCACCACCGGCCGCAAGTCCGGCCGACCACGCAGCAACCCGCTGCTCTACGTGCCCGACGGGGACGGCTACGTGGTGGTCGGATCGAACTGGGGCCAGGCCCACCAACCCGCGTGGTCGCTGAACCTGCTCGCCGATCCACGGGCCGAAGTGGACGTCAAGGGGCACCGGATCGCGGTACGCGCCGAGGTCGCCACCGGGGCCGAACGCGACCGACTGTGGCGGCTGCTGGTCGACGAGTGGCCGGCCTACGAGGCGTACGTGGCGCGGGCCGGTGGCCGGGAGATCCGCATCTTCCGGCTGGTCCCCGACGAGGGCCGCGGCACCGACGACCCGAACGGCTCCGACCAGCCGCGCTGAGGGGAGGCGCCCGGGACCGGGGCCGTTTCGCGGCGCGGACGGCCTGCCCACCCTCGCCATGCCCCGGCCTCGGCTCGACCGAGATGCCGGAGCCACACGTTAGGGTGTGCGGTGACCGGGCCGTCGCTGTCGGCGACGGTGTGGGTGGCGCGATCGCGGGGTGGTCGGCGTGGACGGTCTCCAGGAGCACCGGGACGATCCCCGGTGGGACATGGCCGAACGGGTCTCGGCAGCCGTCTGTCGGCGGTTCCCGGCCGACGTACTCGCGGTCGCGGTCCACGGTCCGTTGGCGCACGGCGACGACGACGGCGGTGGCGTCGGCGAGGTCGGGCTGCTGGTCGTGACGTACCGTCCCGGCACCGGGCCACCGGCGACGACCCGCCGGGTCGACGGGGTGCTGGTCGACCTGACCGTCGTCGCCGCCGAGGAGCGCCTGCGCCAGGCCCGGCGACTGACCAGTCGATGGCCGCTGACCGCCGACCGCTACGTCACCACGCGCGCCCTGCACGACCCCACCGGCTGGTTGCCCACCCTGCGCGACGAGCACCTCGGCCGGTTGGCCCGCGCCCGACCGACCGAGTTCACCTCGGCCGCCCGACGGGCCTGGTATCGGGGCAGTGCCGCACACGCCAGGGCCGCCCGGCTCGCCGAGTGGTACGAGACCGACCAGGCCCTGCTGATGCTCGGCGAGGCCCGCCTCGGCGCGGCCACGGTCAGCGGACTGCTCAGCCGCACCTACTTCCGGGATCCCGGCGACGCGGTGCGGCGCACCGGGCTGGCCGGGGCGGACATGACCGAGGTGGGTGCCGTGCTGGCCCGCCAGTCGGCGGAACTGACCGCCCGGGGCTCCCCCGTCGACGGCACCGTCGACGACCTGCTCAACGGCTGACCCAGCCGGCGGGAACGAGGGCCCGACAGCTCAGCCGAGGCCGCCCTGCACCCCGATCAGCGTGCCGATCAGGTATGTCGCCACCGCGGCGGCACCACCGAGCAGCAGTTGGCGCAGCCCGCCGGACCACCACCGGCGGCTGGTGAACCGGGAGACGACCGCACCGGCGACGAAGAGGCCGAGCCCGCCGACCGCCAGGGCGAGCACCAGGCTGGTCGCGCCGAACAGGTACGGCAGCAGCGGCACCAGCGCCCCGACCGAGAAGCAGAGGAACGACGAGAGCGCCGCCTTCCACGGATCGGGTTGTTCGTCCGGGTTGACGCCCAACTCCTCCTGCACGTGCATGCGCAGGGCCTGCTCCGGGTTGTCGCGTACCGCCTCGGCGACCTGGATGGCGAGATCCTCCGGCAGGCCCCTCGCGACCCACATCGCGGCGAGCTCCTGGGCCTCGGCCTCCGGGTGGCGCTCCAGTTCCTGCCGTTCCTTGGCCACCTCGGCGGCGATCTGCTCGTTGGCGGACCGCACGCTCGTGTACTCACCGAGCGCCATCGAGATGGCACCGGCGACCAGCCCGGCGGTGCCGGTGAGCACGATGGTGTGCGGCGCGACGCCACCGCCGCCCACACCGGCGATCAGGGCGATGTTGGTGACCAGGCCGTCCATCGCACCGAACACCGCCGGGCGCAGCCAGCCGCCGGACACGTCGGCGTGGTGGTGCTCGTGCAACGCCGCCGGGGTCTCGGTCACGGCAGCGTCAGGATCTCGTGGCCGTCCTCGGTCACCAGGACGGTGTGTTCGAACTGGGCGGTCCACTTCCGGTCCTTGGTGACCACCGTCCAGCCGTCGTCCCACAGGTCGTACTGGTGGGTGCCGAGCGTGATCATCGGCTCGATGGTGAAGGTCATCCCCGGCTCCATCACGTCGGTGGGGCGCGGGCTGTCGTAGTGCGGCACGTAGAGCCCGCTGTGGAACGCCTCGCCGATCCCGTGCCCGGTGAAGTCGCGGACCACGCCGTAGCCGAAACGCTTCGCGTACGACTCGATGACCCGGCCGATGACGTTGATCTGCCGGCCCGGGGCGACCGCCCGGATCCCCCGCATCATCGCCTCGTGGGTCCGCTCGACCAGGAGCCGGTTCTCCTCGCTGACCGCACCGACGCAGAAGGTGGCGTCCGTGTCGCCGTGCACCCCACCGATGTACGCGGTGACGTCGACGTTGATGATGTCGCCGTCGACCAGCGTGGTCGAGTCGGGGATGCCGTGGCAGATCACCTCGTTCAGGCTGGTGCAGCAGGACTTCGGGAAGCCCCGGTAACCGAGGGTCGACGGATAGGCCCCGTTGTCGATGAGGAAGTCGTGCACCACCCGGTCGATCTCGTCGGTGGTCACGCCGGGCTTGCAGTGCTCTCCCGCCAGTTGCACCGCCTGGGCGGCGATCCGCCCGGCCAGACGCATCTTCTCGATGGTCTCCGGTGTCTGCACGTGCGACCCCTGCCAGGGTCGGGGAGCCTTCTTCCCGACGTACTCCGGTCGGACGATGTGGGCGGGCACCGGCCGCCACGGGGAAAGCGTGCCGGGGGTCAGCGGCGCACGGACGGTCATGACGCAAGCCTATCGCCGCCCGGCCAAGGTCCCCCAACACCGTCCGTCACGGGTGGTTGTTGCCCCACCAGAGGCACTGTGTCAAGGTGTCTGCGTGGATCAAGGGGGCGCACCTCCCATCTTCTCCGCCAGAGCGGAAACCGATGGTGACCACCTCAGCGTGGTGGTGACCGGCGAGGTCGACATGGCGACCGCCGACACCATGCTCCAGACCGTACTGCGCGAGCCGGCCGGCCAGGTGACACTCGACCTGCGTGAGGTCACCTTCTTCGATTCGGCGGCCATCCACGCGCTGGTCCGGCTGGCCGGCCGCTATCCGGAAGGGCTGACGGTGCTGCCGTCCCGGCAGGTCAGTCGAGTCCTGGAGATCGCCGGTCTGGCGAGCCAGCCGTGGCTGCATCCGGCTTGATCCGCACCCAGTGGGCTCGCCTCGCCGCGGGTTCGCCACCACGACGGCGGCCGGCGAGCGCTCGCTACGCGCTCAGTTCCCGGCGCAGGGTGACCTCGGTCCCCTGCGGGGAGTGCTCGACCGTGAGATCTCCCAGTGCCCGGATCAGCGACAGTCCGCGACCCCGGAAGCCGGACCCGGTCGACTGACGCCACCGCCCGCTGTCGCGCACCGTCGCCACCACCGTACGGCCCTCCACCCGCACCTCGATGTCGATCACCGGCTCCACCGGGTCCACGGGGTGTTCGATGGCGTTGGCCGCCGCCTCGGAGACCGCCACGGTCAGGTCGAACAGGTCTGTCTCGCCCACCCGGTGCGCGACGAGGAAGTCCTCCAGCCGCTTGCGCAGCACGCTGAGTCGGGTCGGGTCGGCGGGCAGCCGCAGTTCGAACCGGTTGAGTTCGACCGCCTCCAGCGCCAGCACCGCGACGTCGTCGCGTCGTGGCCGACCGGCGACCCGCCCCACCACCGCGTCGATGAGGTCGGCCACGTGTTCACTCGAGCGGGCCGCGTCGGCGCGCAGCAGGGCCAACGACTCGTCGATGCCGATCTGCCGGTCCTCGATCAGCCCGTCGGTGTAGAGCAGCAGCCGGTCACCGGCCCGCAGCTCGCCGGAGACGGTCTCGTACTCGGTGCCCGCGATGGCGCCGACCGGCGGCCCGAGCGCCCGGTCGTGCAGGAAGGCCACGTCGTCGTCACGGATCAGCAGCGGCGACGGATGCCCGGCGCTGGCGTAGCGCAGCCGACCCGTGCGGGGGCTGAACCACAGGCAGAAGACCGTCGCGAAGGAACGTGACTCGCTGGACCCCACCAACCGGTTCAACCGGGTCAACGACTCACCGGGATCGAAACCCTCCAGCACGTACGCGCGTAGCGCGTTACGCAACTGGCCCATGGCTGCCGCCGCCGGCACGCCCTTGCCGACCACGTCGCCGATGACCAGCACGAGTTCGTCGTCGTCCCGGGCCACCACGTCGTACCAGTCGCCGCCGACCTCGACGTCCGCGCTGCCCGGTAGGTAGCGGCTGGCCACCACCGCGCCGGGCAACTGGGGCAGGGTGCGGGGCAGCAGGCTGTGTTGGAGGGTGGTGGCGATGCGGTGCTCGGCCTCGTAGAGCTGCGCGTTCTCCAGCCGCGCCCCGACCAGGCGGGCGAGTTGGGTCAACGCCGCCTCGTCGGCATCGGCGCTCTCGGCGGCCGGGTGCCACACCCGTAGCTCACCGAGCGGCTGGTCGGCCACCCCGGTCAACGACAGCACGAAGGTGGGCTCGGCACCGCTGGCCCCACCGGCGTCGGCCTCGTACCGCACCCCACCGGCGGAGACCACCACCCGGACGGCCTCGACGAGGCTCAACGCGTGACGGGCAGCGACCTGGAGCACGTCGGCGGTGGAGCGGGCGGTGTTGACCGCGACGGCGGCGTCGGCGAGCGCCCGCAGCCGCCGGATGATCTGGTTACGCAGGTGACCGAGGGCCATGTTGGCCCGTACTCGGGCGATCAACTCCTGCCCGGAGAAGGGTTTGGTGAGGTAGTCGTCGGCACCCACCGACAGCCCGGCCACCTCCTCGGCCGAACCGGCGCGGGCGGAGAGCAGCACGATCGGCACGTACCGGGTGCGTGGGTCCGCGCGCAGCGCGGCGACCAGACCGAAGCCGTCCAGGCGCGGCATCATCACGTCGGTCAAGACCAGGTCGAACGTCTCCGTGGTGGCGAGTCGCATCGCCGCCACCCCGTCGGCGGCGGTACGCACCTCCCAGGTGGGCACGAGCAGACCGGCGACGTGCTCACGCAGATCGGGATTGTCGTCGACGACCAGCACCCGGCCGGCGGGCGCGGTGGTGAGGAGTTCCTGTGGCACCACAGTGCCGGCACCCAACCCGGTGGGGCCGGACGCCGCCGCGACCGGACCGGTGGTCCACTGCGCGGTCTCGGCGACGAAGAGCGGGGCCTGTCGTGGTTCACGCCCGGTGTGGTCGGTGTCGGCCACCCGCTCGCCCGGCAGGTGCCCGACACCGAACGGGATGGTGACCGTGAAGCTGCTACCGACGTCAGGCCGGCTGGTGGCGCTGATCCGTCCGCCGTGCATCTCGACGAGTTCCCGCACCAGGGCCAGGCCGATCCCGGTCCCCTCGTGGCTGCGGGAACGCGCCCCCGGCACCCGGTGGAACCGCTCGAACACGTGCGGCAACTCGTGTGCCTCGATGCCCACACCGGTGTCGGAGACCTCCAGTCGGGCGGCCCCGTCGACCTCACGGACCCGGATGCTGATCTCGCCCTCGAAGGTGAACTTCAGGGCGTTGGAGACCAGGTTGAGGACGATTTTCTCCCACATGTCCGGGTCGACGTAGACCGGCTCCGCCAGCGGCGGACAGTCCACCACCAGCCGCACCCCGGCGCGTTCGCTGGCCGAACGGAACGTACTGGCCACCCGGGAGGTGTAGCCGGCCAGATCGGTGGGCTCGTAGTGGGCCACCAGCCGCCCGGACTCCAGCCGGGAGAAGTCGAGCACCGTGTTGACCAGCTTCAACAGCCGCAAGGCGTTGCGGTGCATCACGGCCAGCCGCTGCGTGTGCTCCTCGCCGAGCGTCGAGTCGACGAGCAACTCCTCCAACGGGCCCAGCACCAGCGTCAACGGGGTGCGGAACTCGTGGCTGACGTTGGCGAAGAAGTTGGTCTTGGCCAGGTCCAGGGCGGCCAGCTCGGCGGCCCGGGCCCGTTCCTGTTCGTACGCCCGCTGCTTGCCGACCGCCCGGGAGATCTGGGCGGCGACCAGCTCGCAGAAGGTGCGGTAGTCCTCGGTGAACGGCAGCCGCCGGGCCACGCCCAACACCAGCACCCCGGCCAGGTCGTTGGTCGCGTTGATCGGCAACACCACCGCCTCGTCGGCGGCGTCGGCCGGCAGCCGGCCGAGTAGGTCGGCGGTGCCCACCATCCCGGTGACGCCGGTCCCGGCCAGCTCCACCAGCCTGGGGGACGCGTCGACCGGGCCGGTAGCGGCACCGCTGACCCCGGCCAGGCGCAGCCGGCCGTCGCCGTCTCGCAGGTAGAGCAGCCCGAACGGCGCATCGGCCCGATACCGGTCCAGCACCGCCGCCGCGCTCGGGCCCAACTCCTCGCCGCCGACCGGATCGGCCAACTCCGAGCCGAGTTCGGCCAGCGCACGCAGGCGGCGTTCGCTGAGCACCCTGCCGGTGGTCTCGCTGCAGAGGCAGAACACCCCGCTGATCGCTCCGTCGGCGTCGCGAATCGGGTCGTACGAGACGTCGAAGTAGACGTCCTCGACGAAGCCGTGCCGGTCGAGCAGGAAGTGATGGTCCCGGCCGTGGTACGACTCGCCTGAGCGCAGCACGCCGGTCAGCAACGGCCCCAGCACGTCCCAGGTCTCCGCCCAGTGCTCCCGGGCGGGTTCGCCCAGCACAGCGGGATGCTTGTCACCGATGGTCGGCCGGTAGGCGTCGTTGTAGAAGGTGCGCAGGTCCTCCCCCCAGAACATGGCGATCTGCGCCTTGGAGGCGAGCATGGTGCTCATCGCGTTGCCCAGCGCGGTAGGCCACCGCTGCGGAGGGCCGAGCGGACTGGCCGACCAGTCACGGTCCCGGATCAACGCCCCCATCTCGCCGCCGCCCGCGAACGCCGCCGCGAGCAGCTGGGACATTCCACCTCCCGCCGTGGACAGCTGGCCGTTATCCACGCCCCCCTGGGCCGAGTTCATGCAGCCTCCCCGGCCGTCGCCCCACCACACCGATCATCAAATGCCCTGACCAGCCTTCTACCCAGACGGATCAGCGACGTAACGCGTACGCCCCTTCGGGCGCTGTTGCGGGCTCCCAGCCCGGTGGCCGACCCGGATGGCCGACGACAGGTGTCGGCGACATCACAGGGGGGTGACGTACGCGCCCGTGATGCCGCCGTCGACCACGAACTGCGCGGCGGTCATGAACGAAGCGTCGTCGCTGGCCAGGAAGGCCACCGCGGCGGCGATCTCGGTCGGCTCGCCGAACCGCCCCATCGGCACGTGCACCAACCGACGGGCGGCGCGATCCGGATCGGCGGCGAACAGTTCACGCAGCAGCGGCGTCGCCACCGGCCCAGGGCAGAGGGCGTTGACCCGGATGCCCTCCCGGGCGAACTGCACGCCCAGTTCCCGGGTGAGCGCCAGCACCCCGCCCTTGCTCGCGGTGTACGCGATCTGGGACGTCGCCGCGCCCATCAACGCCACGAAGGAGGCGGTGTTGATGATCGAGCCTCGGCCCTGCCGCCGCATGTGCGGGATGACGTGCTTGCAGCAGAGGTAGACGCTGGTGGTGTTGACCCGCAGCACCCGTTCCCAGGCGTCCAGCCCGGTCTCCAGGATGGAATCGTCGTCCGGTGGGGAGATGCCGGCGTTGTTGAACGCCACGTCCACCCGTCCGTACCGTTCGACCACGCCGTCGAAGAGGTCGCGTACCGCCGTCTCGTCGGCGACGTCGGCCGCGACGAAGCTCCCGCCCACCTCGTCGGCCGCCCGCTGGCCGGCCTCGGCGTCGATGTCGACACAGACCACCCGGGCGCCCTCGGCGGCGAATCGCCGCACGGTGGCCAGGCCGATGCCGCTGGCCGCCCCGGTCACCACAGCCACCCGATCCTGCAACCGTCCCGACATGATCACTCCTCGGTGCTGACGAAGACGTTCTTGACGTCGGTGAACGCGTGCAGGGCGTCCGGCCCCAGTTCCCGGCCCAGGCCGGAGCGCTTCATCCCGCCGAACGGGGTCCAGTACCGCACCGAGGAGTGGGAGTTGACGCTCAGGTTGCCCGCCTCCACCACTCGGGCCATCCGCAGTGCCCGGCCCACGTCCCGGGTCCAGATCGAGCCGGAGAGACCGTACTCGGTGTCGTTGGCCAGCCGGACGGCGTCCGCCTCGTCGTCGAACGGCAGCACCGAGACGACCGGGCCGAAGATCTCCTCCCGCCAGTGGCGGTCGCCGGGTGAGTCGGCGAGCAGCACCGTCGGTGGGTACCAGTAGCCGGTGCCGGTGGGCCGCGAGCCGGTGAACGCCACCCGCGAACCGTCGACGTACCCGGCGACCCGATCCCGTTGCCCGGCGGAGATCAACGGCCCCATCTCGGTGCTCTCGTCGGCCGGGTCACCGACCCGGAAGGCGCGCACCGCCGGTTCGAGCAGTTCGAGGAAGCGGTCGTAGACCGTGCGCTGCACCAGCAGCCGGGAGCGGGCGCAGCAGTCCTGGCCGGCGTTGTCGAAGACCGCGTACGGCGCGCTGGCGGCGGCCCGCTCCAGGTCGGCGTCGGCGAAGACCAGGTTCGCCGACTTGCCGCCCAGTTCCAGGGTCAACCGCTTCACCTGGCTCGCGCAGCCGGCCATGATCCGGGTGCCGACCGCCGTGGAACCGGTGAAGCAGATCTTGCGTACGGCCGGGTGGCTGACGAACCGGTCGCCCACCACCTCACCCCGGCCGGGCAGCACGGTGAACACCCCCTCGGGCAGACCCGCGTGCGCCGCCAGCTCGGCCAGGCGCATCGCGGTCAGTGGAGTCAGCTCGGCGGGTTTGAGCACCACCGTGTTGCCGGCGGCCAGCGCGGGAGCGAAGCCCCAGGCGGCGATCGGCATGGGGAAGTTCCACGGCACGATCACCCCGACCACGCCGAGCGGTTCGTGGAAGGTGACGTCCAGCCCGCCCGGCACCGGGATCTGCCGCCCGGTGAGTCGTTCCGGCGCACCGGCGTAGTAGTCGAGGACGTCCCGGACGTTGCCCGCCTCCCAACGAGCGTTGCCGATGGTGTGGCCGGCGTTGGCGACCTCCAGCCGCGCCAGTTCCTCCAGGTGCTCGTCCACCACCGCCGCGAAGCGCCGCAGCAGTCGCCCCCGCTCGGCCGGGCTGACCGTCCGCCACCGCCGGTACGCCCGCTGCGCGCGTTCGATCACCGCGTCGACGTCCTCGACGGAGCTGTCCGACACCACCCGCATCACCATGCCGGTAGCCGGATTCCGTACCTCACCCATCCGATGTCACCTGACCCGCCGGTCCCGCGTGGCTGGGGTCAGAGGCGTTCGAAGCCACGGGCCAGCTCCCAGTCGGTGACGGCGGCGTCGAAGGCGGCCAGTTCCACGCGGGCCATGTTGGCGTAGTGGGCGACCACCTCCGCACCGAAGGCGGCACGGGCCACGGAGGACGACTCCCACAGGGCGAGGGCGTCGCGGAGGGTGCCGGGGACGCGTTCGGCGGTCGCGTCGTCGTACGCGTTGCCGGTGCATTCCTCGGTCAACTCCAGCCCGTTCTCGATGCCGTGCACCGCGCCCGCCACCAGGGCCGCGATCGCCAGGTACGGGTTGACGTCGGCACCCGGCACCCGGTTCTCCACCCGCATCCCCTGACCGTGCCCCACCAGCCGCAGCGCGCAGGTGCGGTTGTCGGTGCCCCACCTCAGCGCGGTCGGGGCGAACGAGCCCGGCTGGTAACGCTTGTAGGAGTTGATGTTCGGCGCGAAGAACAGACTCAGCTCCCGCATCGTGGCGAGCAGCCCGGCGAGCACCCGCTGCCCGGTGACGCTCAACCGCGCCGGGCCGTCACCCAGCATCGCCGAGCCGCCCGAGCCGTCGCGCAGCGAGAAGTGGATGTGGCAGGAGTTGCCCTCCCGCTCGTTGGGCTTGGCCATGAACGTGATCGACATGCCCTCCTGGGCGGCGATCTCCTTCGCCCCGTTCTTGTAGATCACATGGTGGTCGGCGCAGGCCACCGCCTCGTCGTAGCGGAAGGCGATCTCGTGCTGGCCGAGGTTGCACTCCCCCTTGGCGCTCTCCGGAACCAGTCCCGCGCCGGCCATCTCGTTGCGGATGCGGCGCAGCAGCGGCTCCACCCGGGCGGTGCCGAGCAGGGAGTAGTCCACGTTGTACTGGTTGGCCGCGGTGAGATCCCGGTAGCCGCGCTGCCACGCCTGCTCGTACGAGTCGCGGAACAGCACGAACTCCAACTCCGTGCCGGCGTACGCGGTCAGCCCGTGCGCGGCCAGGCGATCCAGCTGCCCGCGCAGGATCTGCCGGGGCGAGGCCACCACCGGGCCGGTGCCGTCGGGCCACTTGAGGTCGGCCAGGAGCATGGCCGTTCCGGGCTGCCACGGCACCCGGCGCAGCGTGGCGAAGTCGGGCTTCATGACGAAGTCGCCGTAGCCACGGTCCCAGCTCGCCATCGCGTACCCGTCGACGGTGTTCATGTCGACGTCGACGGCCAGCAGGTAGTTGCATCCCTCACTGCCGTGGGCGACCACCTGGTCGAGGAAGTACGGGGCGTGGAACCGTTTGCCCTGCAACCGGCCCTGCATGTCGACCAGCGCCAACGCCACCGTGTCGATCTCGCCCTCGGCGACGGCGACCCGCAGCTGTTCCAGCGTGAGCGGGGGCTTTCTCATCCACGCGTCTCCATCACCAAGGTCTACCGGCCACAACCGATCACCGTCAATCGGCTGCTTCGCCCATACCCCCTCGGTCGCTGCCCGCTCGGACCTTCCAGGCAGCAGTCGGCCCGGTAGGCTGACCACGAGCCCCACCCCCGATGTTGTTTCAGGGAGCCGGTACGCGCCCGGTTGGAGGGAAATCATGAGCGACTGGAACGACAAGGTCATCGCCGAGTTCCGCGCCAATGGCGGGCAGGTGGGCGGTCATTTCGCGGGTGAGCCGCTGCTGCTGTTGCACACGATCGGGGCCAAGAGCGGCCAGCCTCGCGTGAACCCGGTGATGTACCAGAAGGTGGACGGTGGCTACGCCGTGTTCGCCTCCAAGGCCGGGGCACCCACCAATCCCGACTGGTACCACAACCTGCTGGCGAATCCGCAGGCGCGGGTCGAGGTCGGCACCGACACGGTCGAGGTGGTCGCCCGGGTGGTCACCGGGGACGAGCGGGAACGGATCTGGAGCGCGCAGAAGGCCGCGTATCCGATCTTCGCCGACTACGAGCGGAAGACCAGCCGCCAGATCCCAGTCCTCGTCCTGGAGCCTGTGCGTTAGGCGGGATCTTCGTCTTCCGGCTGAGCAGCGGCACTCGTGCCGGACGTGGTCAGTACGACATGACCGCGGTATCCGGGCCCGAAGACGATCGCCGGCCGGTTGGCGGGCGGAGCGCCGAAGGCACTGCTCTCCACCGCGGGTATCGCGGGAGCGAAATCCGGCCCGCCGAAGTCCCCGGCGTCCGCGTCACCGTCGCCCATGGTCACTCCTCTGCCGTCGCTCCGGCGTACGCCCGCTTGGTGATCTCCGACTCGATGCCATGTCCACGCGTACAGGATATCTTGTCTTCCACTATATTGGGTGTATGAGTGCTCGGGCGATGACCGAACCGGCTTTCTTCATCCTCACCGCGCTGATCGACAAACCGCGCCACGGCTACGGGATCGTCGCGGAGGTGACGGAGCTGTCACAGGGGCGGGTGCAACTGAAGATCGGCTCCCTGTACGGCGCCCTGGACCGACTCGTCGGTGACGGCCTGGTCGAGCTGGACCGTGAGGAAGCCTGGCAAGGGCGGTTTCGCCGGTACTACCGGGTGACCGAGCAGGGCCGCGACGCCCTCGCCGCCGAGGCGCACCGGCTGGCCGCCAACGCGCGCCTCGCCGCCGCCCGACTCGGTGACCAACGGAGCCCGATCACCGGGACGTCGTCATGAGCCGGTTGGAGGAGCGCTACCGCACCCTCCTCCGGCTACTGCCCGCCGGCTACCGGCAGGAATGGGAAGACGACATGGTCGCCGCCTTCCTGGAGAGCATGGACACCGGCGACCCCGAGACCACGGCGTACCTGGCGGACTACGGCCGACCGAGCCTGGCGGAGGCCGCCAGCATCGTGTCCCTCGCGGTTCGGCTGCGCCGCGGAGCTGACGCCTCACCCCGTTCGCGCCGGTGGGGGCAAGCCGTACGCCTGGCGACCCTGATGGCGATGCTGACCCACGCCGTCCTGGCCACCGGCGGTGTCGCCGTCGCACTGTGGTACTCCGGAAAGCTTGCCTGGCTGCCGGCCCCGGCGCCCGAACTGATGCTCACCGGACCGGCGAGCATCTGGAGCACGACGTGGGATCTCGCCGGGTACGCCTGGCTGCCGGCCTATGTCGCGCTCGTCCTCGGATACCGACGTGTGGCCCAGGCGGTCGCCCTGCTCGCCATCGCGCCCCCCGCCATCACCACCGCCGTGGCACAAGCCGTCGGCGACGTACCGCTGACCGTGTCGCCCTGGGCGCTGCTGCTCGTCGACGTCGTCCTGCTCCTCGCCATGGCGGCCTTCCAGCACGGTGTCCCACCCGTGCCGCGCCGGCCCTGGCTGCTCGCGCTGCCGATCGGCGTCGTCCTCGTCGCCCTGCCGCTGTTCATCCTTCAGGCCGTCGAACCGGCGCTGAGGTTGCTGGACTGGCCGGGCCTGGCAGGTGCGGCGGTCACCGTCGCCATGGCGGTCCATCTGGCCGTTCGCGCAACCCGTCGATCGACGCGCACCCTGCCGTGGTCACTGGCGTTCACCCTGCTCGCCGCGACCGCGTTCGCCCTACGAGCGGCCACCCTGCCCGACTATCACGATCAGGCACAACGCACGGCACTCACCACGATCGCATCCGTACAGATCGTCGCCATCCTCGCGGTAGGCATACCGCTGGCGGTGTCGGCCGTTCGCGCGCTGCGCGACACACCCGCCGCCACCTCACCACCCACCCCGGCGCCGTAGCCGCCGAACGGCGGCAGCTGCGGGGGTGGGAGCGCAATTGCGTTGCCGGACGCGTCGCCGTACCCCATCCTTGGGCTTGTGACCAGGCCCGATCGCGACGGGCCGACCCGGGCCCTCGGAACGGCCCGGCGCCGCGGCGGCGCGGGGACACGTCACCTCTCTCTCGGGCACGGCGTCGAGCCGTACCCTCGCTTTGCCCCGCGCCGCTCGGTGTCACGTCAGCTCAGCACCAGACCGGCCACCCAGAGCCCGCCGATCACCACCCCGGAGAGGAACTCGATCAGCATCGACAGCCCGGCCGCACCGACGGCGCGTTTCGTCGCGGGCCAGGCCAGCCGGGTGTCACCCAGCCGCAGCCGCTCCGCCGCGAAGACGCCACCGATGAAGCCGATGACCAGGCCGACGACCGGGATGACGAAGAAGCCGACCAGACCGAGCACCGCACCGGCCAGCAGCGAGCTGGTCGGCACCCCGGCCCGTTTGAGGTTGCGGCCGGGCCAGGCGTACTTGACGACGGTGCCACCCACGGCGACGAGCGTCGCGGCGGCGAGCACCAGCCACCGACCGGCTCCGGCCTCACCGAACAGGGCCCAGACCAGCACGCCACCCCAACACAGCGGCAGCGCCGGCAGGCCGGGTACCACCACTCCGGCCAGCCCGGCCAGGATAGCCAGCGCGGCGATGATCGACACCACCGCTCCGGTCTCGCTCAGCCCCACGTCGACTCCTCATCGGCTCGCCCCGACCGGACACGGTCACCGCATCCGGCACGGTCTGATCATCACAGGTCGGCGCCACGCAGCCGGGCCGTCACGTCCTCGACCGGGCCGGGCGGGCCGAACAGCCGCCCCTGGGCGCTGTCACACCGCAACGCCCGCAGCCGCTCCGCCTGCGCCTCGGTCTCCACCGCCTCCGCAGTGACCCAGAGCTCCAACGCGTGGGCCAGCCGCACCAGCGCGTCGACGATCCGTTCGTCGCGGTGGTCGGCGTCGACCGGCTCGGTGCCCCGGATCCCCTCGACGAACGGGCCCGCCAACTTCAGGCAGGTGATCGGCAGCCGACGCAGGTACGCCAGGTTGGAGTAACCGGTGCCGAAGTCGTCCACGGCCAGCCGGACACCGAGTGCGGAGAGCCGATGCAACGTTCGGAGCGGCTCCCCCGCGGAGCCCATCACCGCGCTCTCGGTCAGTTCGAGTTGCAGCAGCGACGCCGGCAGCCCCGAGCTGGCCAACGCGTCGGCCACAGTGTCCACGATCACCGGTCGGTCGGCCTGACGGGCGGCCAGGTTGACGCTCACCACCAGCCCGGCGTCGGGGAACTCGGTGTGCCACCGCTGGGCGTCAGCACACGCCTGCCGCAGCACCCACTCACCGAGCCGGACGATCAGGCCGGTCTCCTCGGCGAGCCCGATGAACCGGTCCGGGCCGATCAGCCCCAGGTGTGGATGCTGCCAGCGGACGAGCGCCTCGACGGCCAACATGCGGCCGTCGAGCAGGGACACGATCGGCTGGTAGTGCAGCACGAACTCGCCCCGGTCCAGGGCCACCGGCAACCCGGCGGCCAACGCCGACCGGGCGATGTCCCGGGCGCTGCGCTCCGGATCGTAGACCGCCCACCGGTCGCGGCCCTCCGCCTTCGCCCAGTACAGGGTGGCGTCGGCGGCCTTCATCAGGTCCGCGACGCTGGTGCCGGCGACGGCCGAGTCGACGATGCCGATGCTCGCCGAGACCACCAACTGCTGGTCGCCGACGCACACCGGCGTGGAGACGGCGGCCAGCGCCGAGTCGGCGACGGCGATCACGTCCTCGACGGCGGTGACCCGGTCGACCAGGATGACGAACTCGTCGCCACCCATCCGGGCGACCAGGAAGCCCTGCTCGGACACGCAGTCGGCCAGCCGCTGGGCGATCATCACGAGCAGCCGGTCACCGAGGGCGTGCCCGAGGCTGTCGTTGATCGCCTTGAACCCGTCCAGGTCGAGGAAGCAGACACCGACCCGGGCGGGCGGGTCGGTGAGCTCCACCAGGCTGGACAGCGTGTCGAAGAACAGCGTCCGGTTCGGCAGGCCGGTCAGCGGGTCGTGCAGCGCCTGGAATCGCAGCCGTTGCTGGAGTTCGTACCGTTCGGTGATGTCCTCGACCACGGCCACGGTGAACCGGGGCCGACCGTCGTCGTGGCGGATCAGGGACACCGCCAGGTCCGTCCAGACGGCACTGCCGTCCTTGCGGTAGTAGCGCTTCTCGACCCGGACCGCGTCGTGTTTGCCCTCGATCAGTTCCTGGTAGAGCTCCCACAGACCGGCCGCGTCGTCGGCGTGGAACAGCGACGCCACGTTGATCTGTCGCAGCTCGTCGACCGAGTAGCCGAGCATGTCGGCGAAGGCCTGGTTGACGTCGATGATCGTCCCGTCGACCCCGGCGATACCGATGCCCATCGCGGCACCGTCGAAGACGGCCCGGAACCGGGCCTCGCTGTCGCGCAACGCCTGCTCGGCGTCATCGCGCGCCTGCCACATGGCGCGGGCGATCCCCTCCTGCTGGCGGAAGGTCCGCTCCCGCAGCGCACGGGCGAAACCGGCCGCCAGCGCGCCCTGCATCGCCGCGATCCGGGCGTCGAGTCCCGGCCGCCCGGCCGCGTCGGCGAGCACCTCGGTGCGGAATCGGTCGCTGAGCGTACGCACCGACCACTCGACCACGCCCGGTTCGGTGAGGTGCGCGTCGACCAGGGACCGGCCGACCGCCTCGACCGCCGGTGCCGGTGCCTCGGTGTCGAGCAGCACCGCCGCCAACCGGAGGGTGTGCGCGTACAGCAGTTCCTCGGTCTCGGCCACGCTCAACGGCACGAACCCGAGCCGGTGCACCGCCTGCGCCCAGTCGGCGGCGTACCGCCGGGCACCCGCCAGGTCGACGGACTTCCCGCCGGAGTCACCCACGGCGGCCATCCCGGTCAGCCGACGGTCTGGTCGTTCCGGGCGACACCGCCGAAGGCACCGAAGCGCGGACCGTCGGCGGCCGTCTCGGAGGGCGAATCGGGTCGCCACAGCTCCATGTGCACGACCCCGGGCTCCACAATGGTCCAGTCGCCGAAGAACCCGGTGATCTCAGCCCGCGAGCGCAGCGTTATCTCGGTGGCGGTTCGCGCCGACAGCCGCTGCGCGTCCAGCATCTCCTGCGGCTGGTCCTCGAAGGTCGAGTGCGAGATCACCAGGTAGCTGCCCGGCGCGGCGGCGGCGCGCAGGGTGGCCAGGATGTCACCGGGGCGGTCGACGTCCGGCACGAAGTGCACCACCCCGGCGAGCAGGATGCCCAGCGGTCGGTCGAAGTCGAGCAGGTCCAACGCGCGGGCCTCGGACAGGATCCGCTCCGGATCCCGCAGGTCGGCGTGGATCACACCGGTCAACGCGTTGTCGGCGAGCAGTTCCCGGCTGTGCGCCACCGCCACCGGGTCGATGTCGACGTAGACGACCCGGGCCTTCGGGTTGGCGGCCTGGGCGACCTCGTGCACGTTGCCGACCGTGGGGATGCCGGAACCGATGTCCAGGAACTGGTCGATACCGTCGTCGAGCAGGGTACGCATGGCCCGGCGGAGAAACTCCCGCCCGGCCCGCATGGTCGCCGGCAGGTTCGGCGTCATGGCCGCGATCTGCTCGGCCAGTTGCCGATCTATCTCGAAGTTGTGGGCACCGCCGAGGAAGTAGTCGTAGACCCGTGCCGCGCTGGGCCGGGAGAGGTCGATCTCGGCGGGAAGTCCGTCCGGCTTCTGCACTTGCTGCACCTCACGTCATCGCCGTGGATCGTGTGATGGTGCCCACTCTAGGCCGGTCGGTGACGCGGGGGCAGATCCACAACGTTCTTTCCTGATCTTTCCCCGAGGCCGGCGGTGTCAGGCGGACTCCAGCAGCAGCGCGATGCCCTGCCCCACCCCGATGCACATGGTGGCCAGCGCCCGCCGCCCACCGCGTCGGCGCAGTTCGAGCGCGGCGGTCAGCGCGAGCCGGGCACCGCTGGCCCCGAGCGGGTGGCCCAGCGCGATGGCCCCGCCGTTCGGGTTGACGTGCTCGGCGTCCTCGGGCAGGCCGAGTTCGCGCAGCACCGCGACGGACTGGGCGGCGAAAGCCTCGTTCAGCTCGACCACGTCGATGTCGGCCAGGGTCAACCCGCGCCGGTCGAGCAGCCGCCGGGTCGCCGGGACCGGACCGATGCCCATCACCCGGGGGGCCACCCCGGCCGCCGCCGTGCCGCTGACCCGGGCCAGCGGAGTGAGGCCGTACGCGGCGACCGCCGCCTCCGAGGCGACCAGCAGGGCCACCGCACCGTCGTTGACGCCCGAGGAGTTACCGGCGGTCACCGTGCCGCCGTCCCGGAACGGGGTGGGCAGCGCGGCCAACTTCTCCAGCGAGGTCTGTCGGGGATGCTCGTCGACCTCGACCAGCCGGGTCTCCCGACGCCCCGCGGGCACGGTCACCGGCACGATCTCCTCGGCCAGCAGACCGTCGGCCTGGGCCTTGGCGGCCCGCAACTGCGAGCGGTACGCGAACTCGTCCTGCGCGAGGCGGTCCACGCCGTACTCGGCGGCCACGTTCTCCGCCGTCTCGGGCATCGAGTCGACGCCCCAGCCGCGCTCCATCAACGGGTTCACCAGCCGCCATCCGATCGTGGTGTCGTACACCTCGGCGGATCGGGAGAACGCGGTGGTGGCCTTCGGCATGACGAACGGCGCCCGGCTCATGCTCTCCACCCCGCCCGCGACGACGAGGTCCGCCTCACCGGCGACGATCGAGCGGGCAGCGGTGGCCAGGGCGTCCAGGCCGGAGCCGCAGAGCCGGTTGACCGTGCTGCCGGGCACCTGCTCGGGCAACCCGCCGAGCAGCGCCGCCATCCGGGCCACGTTGCGGTTGTCCTCACCGGCCTGGTTGGCACAGCCCAGCACCACATCGTCGGTACGCGCCCAGTCCACCGACGGGTGCCGCGCGACCAGTTCGCGGATCACGTGGGCGGCCAGATCGTCGGGGCGCACACCGGCGAGCGCACCGGCGTACCGGCCGAACGGGGTGCGGACACCAGCCACCAGGTATGCCACGGTCATCGCGAATCCTTCGGGGGGTCGGAAGGGGCGTAAGCGGTGCGTCCTCGGGTCCCACGGGGTCCGCGCCGACGGCCAGGATATCCCCGGCGGGTGCGGATAGGTTGTGGGCATGGCACGAGCCCAGTTCAGCGCGGAAACCAGCGGCGGCGGAGCGTTCGTCCGCCAACCCAACCGGTTCACCGGCCGGGTCACCCCGCACTCGACCTCGCCGCCCGGTGGTGGGCCGGACGATCAGGACCGCTGGCCGCTGGAGCCGGGCCGCTACCGGCTGATCTGGTGCCGGGCCTGCCCGTGGGCGCACCGGGCGCTGATCGTGCGTAACCTGCTCGGGCTGGCCGACGCCATCTCGTTGGGCACCGTCGACCCGATCCGGGACGAGCGCGGCTGGCGTTTCACCCTCGACCAGGACGGATTCGATCCGGTGCTCGACATCGGCTTCCTCTCCGAGGCGTACCTGGCCACGGATCCGGACTACGCCGGTCGGGTCACCGTGCCGGCGCTGATCGACACGCGTACCGGCCGGGTGGTCACCAACGACTACCCGCAGCTGACCCTGGACCTGTCCACCGAGTGGCGGCGGCTGCACGCGCCCGACGCGCCGGACCTCTACCCGGTCGAGCTGCGCCCGGAGATGGACGTCTTGATGGCCGAGATCCACCGGGACGTCAACAACGGCGTCTACCGCTGCGGTTTCGCCACCTCGCAGCAGGCGTACGACGAGGCGTACGAGGCGTTGTTCGCGCGGTTGGACGCGTTGTCGGCGCGGCTGGCCGACCAGCGTTACCTGATGGGTGACTCGATCACCGAGGCGGACGTGCGCCTGTTCACCACGCTGGTCCGCTTCGACGTGGCGTACCACGGACACTTCAAGTGCAACCGGCAGAAACTCACCGAGATGCCGGTGCTGTGGGCGTACGCCCGGGACCTGTTCCAGACCCCCGGTTTCGGGGAGACGGTGGACTTCGACCACATCAAGCGGCACTACTACGCCACCCACCACGAGATCAACCCGACCGGCATCGTCCCGCTCGGGCCGGATCTGGGCGGCTGGACGACACCGCACGGGCGTGGCTGAGCCGCCGGTGGCCGCCCGATGGCCCGTGCGGCGGCTCGCCGCGCTGGTCGCCGCGCTCTGCGCCGTGGCCGGCACGGTCGCGGTGACACTCGCCGTGGTCGCCGGGCCGGGCCCGGGTCTGGCCGGGTACGTGAGTGAGGCCGGTGTCGTCGACAGCGACTACGCCTGGACGTACCGGAGCGGGGTGTTCGCCCTGGCCGGTGCGCTGCTGCTGCTCGCCGTCGCGTTGCGCGGCGCGGTGGCGGGCCGCGCCGACCCGGCGCTGCGGGTCGCGGTGACGCTACTCGCGGCGGCGAGTCTGTACACGGTGCTGTCCGCAACGGTGACGTGCAGCGCGGGCTGCCCGCTGCCGCCGTTCGAGAAGGCCACCGTGGCGGATCTGGTGCACGGTGCGGCGAGCATCGTCGCGGTCGCGGCGGTGGTCCTCACGATGCTGGCGGTCGCCTTCTCGCCGGTGGCGCGACGTCCCCTGCGGCGTACCGGTGTCGTCGCGGCGGCGGTGGCGTTGCCACTCGCGGGCGCGATCGCGTTGGCGATGCTGCTGGTCGGCCGCAGTTCGCTGGTCGGGGTGCTGGAACGGCTGCTGCTGCTGGTCGCCGTCGGCTGGGCCCTGGCCACGGCGGTGCAGTTGGCGGTACGCGACCCCACGGTGGCGCGCGACGACGGAGCGTCGGCAGTGCCCGAGCCCACAGTCCACCGTCGCCGCTGAGGTCCCGTCATCGGGAGAGGATGGCCTGATGAGTGCGTTGTTCATGCCGCTGACGCTGCGGACGGTCACCCTGCCCAACCGGATCGCGCTGGCGCCGATGTGCCAGTACAGTGCCGGGCCCGACGGCCTGCCCACCGACTGGCACCTGGTGCATCTCGGCACCCGGGCGATCGGTGGCGCGGCCCTGGTGATGACCGAGGCGACCGCCGTGGTGCCGGAGGGGCGGATCAGTCCGCAGGACACCGGGCTGTGGTCCGACCGGCACGTCGACGCCTGGCGGCCGGTCACCGGTTTCGTGGCCGCGCATGGCGCGGTGCCCGCGGTGCAGCTGGCGCACGCCGGGTTCAAGGCGTCGACGTACCGGCCGTGGGAGTCACGCCGGGGTGGGGTGCCGGACGCCGAGGGCGGCTGGACGCCGGTCGGCCCCACCGCTGAGCCGTTCGTGCCGGAGTACCGGGTGCCGACGGCCCTGGACGACGCCGGGATCGCCGAGGTCGTCACGGCGTTCGCCGAGTCCGCCGTACGGGCCGTCGCAGCCGGCTTCGCCGTCGTGGAGATCCACGCCGCACACGGCTACCTGCTGCACGAGTTCCTCTCCCCGCTGACCAACCACCGCACCGACGGCTGGGGCGGGGACCGGGCCGGGCGGATGCGGCTGACGCTGGAGGTGGCCCGGGCGGTGCGCGCCGCCGTCGGCGAGGACGTGCCGTTGCTGGCCCGGATCTCGGCCACCGACTGGGTGCCGGGCGGCTGGACGGTCGAGGACAGCGTGGCCCTCGCCACCGAACTCGCCGCCGCCGGGGTGGACCTGATCGACTGCTCCTCCGGCGGGGCGTCGCCTTCGGCCAGCGTGCCGGTCGGGCGCGGCTACCAGGTGCCGCTGGCCGCCCAGATCCGTCGTGAGGCGCGGGTGCCCACCGGCGCGGTCGGCCTGATCGTGGAACCGGAGCAGGCCGAGGCGATCGTCGCCGACGGCGAGGCCGACCTGGTGCTGCTCGGCCGGGAACTGCTGCGCAACCCGTACTGGCCGCAGCAGGCCGCCGCCAAGCTGGGTGCCACCCCCACCTGGCCGGCCCAGTACCTGCGGGCGGCCTGACCGACGGGTCCGGCTGCCCCGGTGACGACCGAGGCAGCCGGACCGTGCGGATCTAGGGCGGTGACCGGTGCAGCAGGGCACGGCCGCCGCTCAGCCGGCGAGGTGTCCCCAGCGCTGTTCCAGGTCACGCCACGGACCCTGGGCGGCCACCGTGCCGCCGACGAGCACCACCACATGGTCGGCGCGCACCAGCGCGGCCCGTTTCGAGGTGGAACCGACCACCGTGACCCCTCGGTCGCGCAACGCCTGCCACAGCGCCAGCTCGGTGGTGACGTCCAGCGCGGAGGAGACGTCGTCGGCCACCAGCAGCTCGGTACGCGGAGCCAACGCCCGGGCCAACGCCAACCGTTGCAGCTGCCCGCCGGACAACCGGGTGCCCTTGTGCCCGATGAGCAGGCCGAGTCCACTGCCGGTGGCGGCCAGGTCGGGTTCGAGCTGGGCGGTGCTGACCGCGTGCGCGGCGTCCACCTGATGGCCGAGGGTGATGTTGTCGGCGACCGTGCCGGAGAGCACCCGGGGCAACTGGCCGACGTAGCCGACCTGGTTGGGCCGGAGGAACAGCTCCGGTTCCGTCACCGGCTCCCCGTTCCAGGTGAGCACACCGGTGTGCGGGGCGATTCCCGCCAGTGCCCGCAGCAGCGACGACTTGCCCGAACCGACCGGCCCGACCACGAGGACCAGCTGGCCACGCTGCACGGTCAGGTCCACGTCGCGTACGGCAGTGAAGCCGTCGGTGTGCCGGACGCCGAAACCGACCAGCTCCAGCCGACGCAACGGGGTACGCGGTGGCGTCGTCGGGGCCGGGGCGGTACCGGCGGCCAGGTCGACCCCGGGCACCCGCGCCGAGTACGCCTCGATCCCGGTCATCTCCGCCGTCCGTCGGGTCCACACCCGCGCCGACGGCACCTGCGAGATCAACGAGGCGGTGGTCCAGGCGAACCAGCGCGCCGCGCCCAGCGTGGCGACCGCGACCAGGGTCGCCCCGGTGGAGAGTCCACCGGCCAGGAACAACGCCCACACGCCGATCGGCAGCAGCCCGCTGGCCAGCGCCGGGGTGGAACGCGCCCACACCTGTACGGCGATCTCGTGGCGTTGCCGTTCGCTGCGTACCGTGTCGAGGTTCGCGAGGTGGGTCAGCACCGGGCGGGTGGCACCGGCCAACTTCACCGTACGGGCCGCCGACAGCGTGGAGACCAGCGCGGTGGCGAAGGCCGCCCGCGCCGTGACGGTCTCCCGCGCCGCCCGCTCCAGCCTCGGCCCGAACGCCGTGGCCGCCACTCCGGAGAGCACCATCGTGCCGAGGAAGAACAGTCCCGGCACCACGCTGTCGGTGATCAGGGTCATGGCGACCAGCAGGACCAGACCGACGGTCTGGTCGAGCACGTTGTCGGCGAGCTGGACCACCCGCTCGGTGTCCCCGCCCTGGGCCACCACCTCGGCAGGGGTGTGCCGGCTGACCCGGCGCGGCCCGGTCTGCCCGTACACGAGGCGGGCGCTGATGCGCAGCATCTGCCGTACCCACCAGGCCGGGAACCACAGGTGGGTCCAGTAGTACGACGGGATGCCGACGACGAGTCCGACGGCGATGCCCAGGGCGGGTAGCCAGGGGTCGCCGGTGCCGTCGACCACGTCGGCCCAGAGCCAGGCGAGCACCGGCCCGTCCAGCCCGAGGATCGCCAGCACGGCGAAGATGCCCACCGCCGCCGCGCCGTACCGGGGGTCGTTCAGGCAGAGCCGGAAGATCTCCCGCAGCGTCCGGGCCCGGGACGCGGGCAGCTGATCGCCCCGCCCGTCGGCCGTGGCCGCAGCGGGCTGGCGTCCGCCCACCTCGTGTCCGCCGGTCTCCCGGCCCGCCGCCGGCTCGACCGGCTCGGGTCCGGCCACCGGCGCGCAAGCACCGGCGACGGCCTCGGTCGGTGGGTCCGTCCGAGCGGCGGCCAGCGGAACGGTGCCGCCCGACGGGCCGAGTGCCCCGAAGCTCTCCACGACCCGGCCCGTCGGAGTACCGGCATCGGCTGCCACCGTCGCCTCCGCCGCACGGGCCCCGACCAGCGCCGGTTCCCCCCGCGTCCAGTCCGCCCCGGCCAGCAGCTCAAGGCCGGCGTCACCGGAGGCACCCGCTTCGTCGGTGTCGCCGACGACACCGCCCGCGTGCCCGGCGGCGACGAGTTCGGCGAAGCGCCGCGACTCGGCCAGCGGGCCGGCCTCGACCACCGCGCCGTCGGCCAGCACCACCACCTCGTCGCAGCGACTCACCGACGACAGCCGGTGAGCGATGACGATGCCGATGCGGTCCCGCAGCAGGCGTTCGGTGGCCTGCTGCACCCGCGTCTCGGTGACCGGGTCGAGTCGGGCGGTGGCCTCGTCGAGGATCACCACGTGCGGGTCACGGACCAGGATCCGGGCGAAGGCGACCAGCTGTTCCTGACCGGCCGAGAGCACGTGGCCGCCCTCACCGAGGCGGGTGTCCAACCCGGCGGGCAGCTCGGCGACCCAGGTGCCCAGCCCCAACTCGTCGAGGGCTCGGGCGGCGGCGTCGAGCAACTCCGGGTCGAACAGCGCCACGTTCTCGGCGAGTGTGCCGGCGAGGATCTCGGTACGCTGCGGCACCACGGCGATCCACTGGCGCAGTTGCTCGACGTCGAGGTCGAGCACGTCGCGCCCGCCGAGCAGGACCGTTCCGGGTGGCACGTCGACCGCCCGGGTGAGCACCTTGGCCAGCGTGGACTTGCCCGACCCGGTCCGGCCGACCAGGGCGTACGAGCGGCCTCGCACGAAGGTCAGGTCGATGTCGCGCAACGCCGGAGGGCGCTCGGCGTCCGCACCGCCGCTCGGGTAGCGGTAGGTCAGGCCCTGGATGACCAGGTCGCCGTCGCTGGGGGTGGCACCGCCGTCGGGTTCCTGCGCGGCGGCCGAGAGCAGTTGGACCCGCCCCCACGCGCCGAGCGCGTACTGCACCTCCGGCACCATCCGGCTGACGTGTTCGACGGTCATGCCGAGGGAGAGCGCGAGCAGCCAGATCGCGGTCATCCGGGCGGCGTCGACCCGGCCGGTGGTCAGCGCCCACACCCCGCCGAGCACCACCAGGACCACCCCGATCCGGGTCACCCCGGCCGCGACGGTGTTGACCCGCGCCGACATCTGCCACACCCGGAGCCCACGGCGCAGCACCTCGGCCGCCCGGCTGGCGTACAGCCGCAGCACGTACGGCCGGGCCAGGCTGGTGCGTACGTCGTCCTGGCCGTGGATCGACTCCTCCATCACCGCCGCGAGGTCCGACCAGGCCGCCTCCTCGTGCATCCGGGCGGGGGCGATCTGGGCGGCCGGGCGCCGCAGCGCCACCGCGAGCGAGACGCAGAGCAGCAGCATGCCGACTCCCGCCGGCCACCAGACGGTGAGCGCCACCAGCGTGGACAGCAGGCCGACGGCCACCGCCTGGGCCAACCGCACACCCGGACCGCGCACCCCCGACGCGACGTCGTACACGTCGCCGTCGATCCGGTCGAGCATCTCCCCCACCGGGGTCGTCTCCAGGGCGGGCACCGGTTGGCCCAGGGCCACCCGGCAGAGTCGGCGACGCAGGTCGGCGGACCAGTCCGCGGTGACCCCGGCCATCACCAGACTGATCACCAAGTCGCTGCCCACCGACGCGACCAGCGCCACCGACAGCAGCACGAAGAAGCCGACGGAGCGATGCAGCAGCACCGGTCCGGCGAGCGCGGCGCTGGCCGCCTGACCGATGCCGCCGAGCAGGATCAGGACGACCACCAGGGTCATCCGACGTGAGGAGGTGCCCCACAGGTCACGGAGCAGGCGCATGGGTCGGTTCCTCCGGTCGGGTGGGGCGGTACCTCCAGCCTGCTTCGCCCGGCCGCCCGGCTCAACGCATTTACGCCGGGGCGGAACCCACCCCCGGTAGCTGTTCGAGGAGCCTCGCCGTGGCGCAGCGCGTGTTCGAGGAGGCTCGCCGGTGGCTCAGAACAGGACGGTGGCCAGGGTGCCGACGGAGCGGAAGCCGCAGCGCTCGTAGACGCGCCGGGCGGGCAGGTTGAAGTCGTTGACGTAGAGGCTGACCGTCGGGGCGACCCGGGCCAGCGCGTCGCTGACCACCGCCGCCATCGCGGCGGTGGCGATCCCCCGCCCCCGCCAGTCGGGCGCCACCCACACACCCTGCACCTGGGCGGTGCGCCGGGTGACGACCGCTAGTTCGGCCTTGAAGACCACCCGGTCGTCGACGAAGCGGGCGTACGCCCGGCCGGAGCGGATCATCTCGGTGACCCGCCGCCGGTACCCGCGCCCTCCGTCGTCGGCCAGTGGTGAGACGCCGACCTCCTCGGTGTACATCGCCACCGCGGCTGGGAAGAGGCGGTCGAGTTCACCGCTGCGCACCCGGCGCACCTCCGGGTCGGCGGGGACCGGCGGCAGCTCGCCGGTGACCAGCAACGGCTGGTTGGGGCGTACGTCGCGGGCCGGTCCCCAACTGTCGGAGAGGCGATCCCAGAGTTGCAGCACGGCGTCGGCCCGCCCGACGATCGAGGAGCAGAGCCGTTCCTCGCCCGAGAGCAGGTCAGCGAAGGCGGCGATGGCCTGCGGCCCGGCCAGCACCGGGGTGAGGTTTCCGCCCAGCCAGCAGACCGATTCGAGGTGCCGGCGGGAGCCGTACCCCAGGACCCGCCCCTCGGCCCGCCACCAGGCCAGCCCGCGCGCGGCGACCCGCTCCGCGACCTGTGCGCTCGCGTACGGGTCGAGATCGAGCAGTCGCTCGACCGCGCGCCGTTCCGATTCCCCGAGTTGCCGCACCGGCGCCGTCAGCACGGTTACCAGCCTGCCAGATCTCCCCCACCACGCGCCGCCAGACGCCCACCCACCCCTCAACCCACGTTGATCAAGAAGTTTTGGTCGGCTTCGGGGGCGAATCCCGACGCAAACTTCTTGGTCAACACGGCGGGGTGGGCAGGGCGCGCGGGGAAGTGGGTTGTCGGCGTTGTGTTGGCGATATATCGTTGATGCATCAGTGATAGTCCAGCGAAGGAGAAAGCCTTGAAGTTCCATCGACGTGGGCACGCCCTGCACGAGGGCCGGATGCGCGGATTCGGTTTCCCGCCCTTCGCGGCAGGGCCGCCGTTCGGGCACGGGCGGGGCGGTCGCGGACGAGGTCGGGGACGCCGACCCAACGTCCGCAACGCGGTGCTGGCCCTCCTCACCGAGCGGCCGATGCACGGCTACGAGATGATCCAGGAGATCGACTCCCGCACCGGCGGAAGCTGGCGGCCCAGCCCCGGCTCGATCTACCCGACCCTCCAGCTGCTGGAGGACGAGGGTGTCGTCGCCGCCACCGAGGACACCGGCGGTGGCCGTAAGCGGTTCACCCTCACCGAGCAGGGTCGAGCCGAGGCTGACGAGGCGGCCCAGACGCCGCCCTGGGCCGAGGTAGCCGAAGACACCATCAACAGCTGGCACGACATCCGCAACGCCTCCATGCAGGCCATGCACGCGCTGCGCCAGGTGATGATGACCGGCACCGACGACCAGCGGGAACGCGCCGCCCAGGTGCTCGACGAGACCCGCCGCAAGCTGTACGCGATCCTCGCCGAATCCGAGTGAGGCCGGTACGCATCGAGGGCGGCCACCCGGTGGGGTGACCGCCCTCGTGTTCGTCGCGTCGTCAGTGCACCGTGACGGTGGCGCCGGGAACCAGGTCGCGCAGCTCCTCGGGCAGTTCCGCACCCATCTCGTCGGCCAGCCGCAGCGCTTCCTCGATCAGGGTCTCCACGATCTGCCCCTCGGGCACGGTCTTGATGACCTGGCCCTTGACGAAGATCTGCCCCTTGCCGTTGCCGGAGGCCACCCCGAGGTCGGCCTCCCGGGCCTCACCCGGTCCATTGACCACGCAGCCCATCACGGCGACCCGCAGCGGCACCGGCAGCCCTTCCAGACCGGCGGTGACCTCCTCGGCCAGCTTGTAGACGTCCACCTGGGCCCGCCCACAGGACGGGCAGGAGACGATCTCCAGGCCGCGCTCGCGCAGCCCGAGCGACTCCAGGATCTGGCTGCCGACCTTGATCTCCTCGACCGGCGGCGCGGAGAGCGACACCCGGATGGTGTCCCCGATGCCCTCGGCCAGCAGCGCACCGAAGGCGACCGCCGACTTGATGGTGCCCTGGAACGCCGGGCCCGCCTCGGTGACACCCAGGTGCAGCGGGTAGTCGCACTGCTCGGCGAGCTGCCGGTACGCCCGGATCATCACCACCGGGTCGTTGTGCTTGACCGAGATCTTGATGTCCCGGAAGCCGTGCTCCTCGAACAGCGAGCACTCCCACAGCGCCGACTCGACCAGCGCTTCGGCGGTCGCCTTGCCGTACTTGGCGAGCAGGCGCTTGTCCAGTGAACCGGCGTTGACGCCGATCCGGATCGGCGTACCGGCTGCGGAGGCCGCCGCCGCGATCTCGGCGACCTTGTCGTCGAACTGGCGGATGTTGCCCGGGTTGACCCGCACCGCCGCGCAACCGGCGTCGATCGCGGCGAAGACGTACTTCGGCTGGAAGTGGATGTCCGCGATCACCGGGATCTGCGACTTCTTCGCAATCGCCGGCAGCGCCTCCACGTCGTCCTGGCTGGGCACGGCGACCCGGACGATCTGACATCCGGAGGCCGTCAACTCCGCGATCTGCTGAAGGGTGGCGTTGACGTCAGCGGTCAACGTGGTGGTCATCGACTGCACCGACACCGGCGCGCCGCCGCCGACCGGCACGGACCCGACCATGATCTGGCGGCTGGCCCGGCGGGGCGCGAGCGGCGGCGGCGGCGGTACGGGCGGCATACCGAGACTGACAGCGGTCACTTCAGGCACTCACTTTGGGAAGAGGGTGATCGGATTGACCACGTCCGCGGTGATGGTGAGCAGGGTGAACACACCACCGATCAGGATCACCACGTACGTGAAGGGCATCAGCTTGAAGTAGTCGACGCGGCCCGGATCGGGCCGACGCAGCCGCGCGTAGAGCCAGGAGCGGGCCCGTTCGAACCAGGCGATGGCGATGTGGCCACCGTCCAGCGGCAGCAGCGGCAGCAGGTTGAACACCCCGATGAAGAAGTTCAGCGAGATGAACAGCATGATGAAGATTTCCCAGGCGTTGTTGGCCACCGCCTCGCCACCGAGGACACTCGCGCCGACCACGCTGATCGGGGTGTCGATGTCCCGCTCGCCGCCGACGATGGCCTTCCACAGCGCGGGGATCTTCTCCGGCAGCCGCTGCAACGCCTGCGCGGTGGCCACCGCCATGTCGCCGATGAAGGTGCCGGTCGCGCCGACGGCCTCCACCGGACCGTAGGAGACCAGGCCCGGGGTGCTCAGGACCAGACCGACACCGAGCGCGGAGACCTCGGTGACCGGGCCGTCCGGGTTGTCGATCGGCGGGCGCTTGGTGGTGGCCAGCGTGGCCGTGGTGGTGCCGGGCTGACCGTCGCGCTCGTACCCGATGTCGGCGGTGCTGCCCGGGGTGGTCGCCCGCAGCGTGGTCAGCAGCTCGCCGTAGTTGTTGATCGGGGTGCCGTTGATCGAGGTGATCCGGTCACCGTTCTGGAGCCCGGCCGCCCCGGCCGGGCTGGGCGCGTCACTCTCGGTGCACTCCCGGTAGGTGGTGTCCGGCAGGACGCAGTCCTGGATGGCGACCACCGCGGGCTCGGCGCGGATCTGCTGCTCGTCGCGCGGGAAGTCGGGGTTGGGCAGGCCGAAGGTCATCGCCGCCAGCCAGGCCGCGAAGATCGCCAACCCGAAGTGGGTCACCGACCCGGCGGACATCACGATGGTGCGCTTCCACACCGGGTAACGCCACATGGCCCGCTTCTCGTCGCCCGGCTCGACGTCGTCGTCCTGCGGCGTCATGCCGACGATCTTGCAGAAGCCGCCGAGGGGGATGCCCTTGAGGCCGTACTCGGTCTCGCCCCGCTTGAACGAGAAGACGGTGGGGCCGAAGCCGACGAAGTAGCGGGTGACCTTCATGCCGAAGGCCTTGGCGGTGAGCATGTGCCCGGCCTCGTGCAGGCTGACCGAGATGAGAATGCCGAGGGCGAACAGCACCACCCCGAACGCGAACGACATCAAGCTCCTTCCACCGCAGCAGCGATGATCTCCTGCGCGTGTGCGCGCGCCCACGACTCGGCTTCGAGTACGTCCTCGACGGTACCCGGTTCACCGAAATCGGGAGCCTCGTCCAGCACGCGCCGTAACGTGTCGACGATGCCCAAGAACGGCAGTCGCCCGGCGACGAACGCCGCCACGCACTCCTCGTTGGCCGCGTTGTAGATCGCCGGTCGGCACCGGCCCTCCTCACCGGCCGCCTTGGCCAGCGCCACCGCCGGGAACGCCTCGTCGTCCAGCGGCGCGAACTCCCAGGTGTGCGCCTTCGTCCAGTCGACGGCGGCGGCAGCCTCGGGCACCCGGTCCGGCCAGCCGAGGCCCAGCGCGATCGGCAGCCGCATGTCCGGCGGGCTGGCCTGCGCCAGCGTCGACCCGTCGACGAACTCCACCATCGAGTGGATCACCGACTGGGGGTGCACCATCACGGTGATGTCGGCGTACGGCACGTCGAACAGCTCGTGCGCCTCGATCACCTCCAGCGCCTTGTTGACCATCGTCGCCGAGTTGATCGTGACGACCGGCCCCATGTTCCAGGTCGGGTGGGCGAGGGCCTGCTCAGGCGTGACGGCCGTCAGCTCGTCGCGCCGTTTGCCCCGGAACGGCCCACCACTGGCGGTGACGATCAGCCGACGTACCTCCCCCCGGGTACCGCCGCGCAGGCACTGGGCCAGCGCCGAATGCTCCGAATCCACCGGGACGATCTGCTCCGGCCGCGTCACCGCGGCCTTGACCAGCGAGCCGCCGGCCACCAGCGACTCCTTGTTGGCCAACGCGAGCGTACGCCCGGCCCGCAGCGCCGCCAGGGTCGGCGCGAGCCCGAGCGACCCCACCACCCCGTTGAGTACGACGTCACACGGCCACTGCGCCAGCTCGGTCATCGCCTCCGGCCCGGCCACGATCTTGGGCAGCTTGAACTCCCCGGAGGCCCAGCCCCGCCGACTCGCCTCCGCGTAGAACGCCAGCTGAAGATCCTGCGCGGCGGACGCCTTGGCCACCCCGACCGCCTCGACACCGAGTTCGAGCGCCTGGGCGGCGAGCAGGCCGACGTTGCCGCCACCGGCACCCAGCGCCACCACCCGGAACCGGTCCGGGTTGCGCCGCACGATGTCGATGGCCTGCGTACCGATCGACCCGGTACAACCCAGCAGCACAAAATCACGGGGGGACGTCACACCGCCATTCTCCCCCACGCCCGCTGGGCGAGAAGGAAGGGCACCTTATTAACGCCTGCGGTAGAGGAAGGGCCCCTTGTTAACAACGAGCTACCGTCAGCTCTCCTCGCTCGGAGGGTTCTCCTCTTCCAACGGAGCTTCCTCGCCGAGCAGGTCAGCCGGATCGATCGAGAACTCGAACGGCTCCCGCATCACGAAGGTGCTTCCGGCCGCAGCGGCGGCCACCGGCCGATACTCGCCGTCGATCAGCTCGAACAGTGCGATGGTGGGGACTCGGTTACGCAGGTCGACCCGGAGGAAGAAGGGCACGCCAGCCGTGCCGTACTCGCGCGGACGATCGATGATGTCCTTCCGCCGGTTGCCGGGCGACACGACCTCGCCGAGCAGAACGGCATGCCTGATGTCCATGGTCGTGCGGCCCCCTCCGGGAACGCGCAGCACGACGAGGTCGGGGATGAACAGATCCTGCCCGGAGACGACGTTCGCCTCCGCGTAGAGCCACAGCTTGGCCTTCCGGGCAGCCTGCTTCAACAGGTACGCGAGATCAAGCTCGGCATCCTGGTGGTCATATCCGGCGTGGGGTGTCACGATCACGCTTCCGCTCAGGACCTCAACCTTGGGGCCGTTGGTCTCCGGCAACAGGTCGAGGGCGAGCTGCGCAGTCCACGGCTCGTCGTGCCACCGCAGCACGTCGAACGACGGCCCGGCGGGCCGGTCGTCCGCGCCAGCGTCCGGCGCAGGCTCGGGCGCGTACGCAGCCTGGGCCATCCGGGCTCACCCCCTCAGCGGGACATTCTGCTCAGCTCAGCCTAGCCAGCACAGCCCGCGCCGCACGCCATCACACAGCCTGTCCGACGCAGCCGGGGCGAGCGATGTCGATCAAGCCCTACCGTCTCCGTGGCCGGTCGGCTGTGACGATCTGGCTCAGCTGCTGGATACAACGGCCCGGAATCTCGCCGCCAGGCGGACGTGCCTACGGTCCCTTCACCGGGCGAGACGGCGGGACGTCACTCAACAGCTCGGCCATCCGGTCGCCTCGCCAGGCGCAGAGGGCTGGGCTGGGCCGGTCGGCAGGTCAGCCGCCCGACTGTGGGTGCGTTTCTTGTCGTTGGGGGAGCAAGAAACGCACCCACAGCTTGCGGTCACGTCGGGTTCAGGGGCGGGGTGTCGAACTGGCCCGCGCGGGCGGCGGCGACGAACCGAGTCCAGCTCTCGAGACCGAAGCTCAGCTCCGCGCCCTGCCGGTCCTTGCTGTCGCGTACGCCGACCGCGTCGGCAAACCCCGCCACCTCGACGCACTCGCCGCTACCGCCGGACCGGGACGACGTGCGCCACACCCCGTCACGTCTCATGGGTCATCTCCTTCGCGATCGCCGTGATCAGCTCACGGGAGTCGTCGCCATCGAGCGCCCGTTCGCCGAGCGAGCGCCAGATCCTCGTAGGTCTGAATCTCGTGCGGCTTGTCGAGGTAGACCGCGCCGCACGGACCGTCCATGTAGATGGTGGTCGGCTCCGGCTCCCGCACCTCGGTCGGGAAGTCGAGCATGGTGAAGGTGCCCGTAAAGGCCGACCGAAACAGCCCGGCAGCCAACGGAAGCACCCGGATCTTGATGTTGTGCTGCCTGCTCGCCACCACCAGCGCGTCGAGTTGCCGGGCCATCGCCGACCGGTCACGCAGCGGCCGACGAAGCACCGCCTCGCTGAGGATCACGTCGTAGTACGGCGCTCGGGGGAACCACTCGAGCCAACAGCCGTTGCCTAACGGAGCCGGACGTCCACCTTGGCCTGCCGCTCCGCTGCGCTCATCTGCGGGTGGTCAGTGGGCCCGCACCTGACGGCAACACAGAGGGTCCACAGCGCCCTGCGATGCACATCGAGGTTCGATCACTACGTTCCGTGACGAGTTCGACTGAAAGCCTTCCGTCACAACTGCCCCTCAATCCCGAGCCAAGCGTGGACTTCCCGACGGATTTCTGGATTCGTCAAGTGATCGGCAATCCATGGCAGCGCGGACAAAATCCTCTCAACCCCCCTTAGCGCCGACGCTTGAGCATCAGGCTCCTGGCTTCCGGAGTCGTAAGAAGCACCGATAGGAGCGAAGAAGGATTCGTCGGCGGCTAAGTACTGCCTTCTCCTAGCCTGAGCCGCTACCACTGCCTCGTCTCGAGGCAACGGAACATGCTCCAGCGCCCAGGCCGCAGAACCGTCAGGCGTTAGCACGACCGGCAGCTCACTAACCGGCAAGTTGAGACGGACCGCTGCCGCCGCAAGCCTGAGCAACCAGTACGCCCCCAACGACGCATCAATATCGTGGCGTTCGACAGCCAGAATTGCAGCCACAGCACCGAGCTTCAGGTCGGATATACGTTGATCTTGATCAAGGTTCCTTAGCGGGCTCACGGCCGATTCGACCGACTCGAACAGCGCCTGCCACCACTGGGGCGACACCCGTTGGGGGAACCGAGCACGCAGCCACTCACCGAGCGAGTCGAGCGGGATCACCCGAAGTTCCTGCAACTCTGATTGCGCTTCCACTACGGAGCCCTTCCGCCGTAATCTCTAATAGCTCTTAGCGGAATTTGCACACCTGCCGCACCAAAGGCGTCCACGCCCCGCTGAATGAACGCGCCGGCACAGCTAGAACACGGGGTATAGTGGCCCGTCATGTTGTCGAACGATGTCATTGCACCATTGCGGAACGAGATTTGCCCTGCCGCCATAACAGGAGCACCACCCGAGGCTACCGTGTGATGGATGCCGCGCCCCGCAGCAACCATATTCAGATCTCCTCCCTCCCCCACTGTCCAGAGAAAGTCCCCACTTCCCGAGGCCGCGCGCGAGAAGCCAGAAGTGCCCGCTGCAACAGGTGAAATGCCCGCAAGATCTGCTTCCATCAGCTCCAGCGACAGATCTCCGGGTCGATTGTTTGGAACTGGCCCGCAGTTGTGTACGAGCACTGGCGTGTTGCCGGCGAGCACATAGTACGTGTGGGTGTTGGCGACGGTGAGGTTGTGGACGGTGGCGCGGGGGACGCTCCAGCGGTCGATCGCGGTGATCTGGACGTAGGTGCCAGCGCTGGTTTGGAGCCACTGGCCTGGCTGGAGGTCGGTAGCGTCGATCCACTCGCCCAGCTCGGGTACCCAGAACGGGTGGCCGTCGGTGGCGGTGACCTCGGCGGTCTCCGAGCCTTGGTCGCCGTCGGTGTCGATGACGACCTTCACCAGGTCCTTGACGCCGTCGCCGGTGATCGCGGCGCTGACCGTGTCCACCTCGGTGCGACCGGTCTCCGGATCGGCGACCACTACCTTGTCGCCGGGCTTGACGTCCTCGATCGCCTTGGTTGAGCCGTCGGCCATGAGCACCCGCGTGCCCGGCACGAAGCTGTTGCTGATAGGGCAGGATTCGCCACCCGACGACCCGCCATCGTTGCCGCTGGAGCCGCCGTTGCTGCGGTTGGAGGCGCCGGAGGAACCGCCCGGCTTCGAGTCGCCCTTGCCGCCACCGCCGCCGCCCTTGCCACCGCCGCCGTCCTTGCCGCCGGCACCGCCGGAGGCTGCCGACGAGCCCTTCGGGTTGGACTTGGCCTGGGCTTCCTTCTGCGGGGCGTTACCCGTCTTCTTCACCGACTGGGTCGCCTTGTTGCTGGTCGAGTTGACCTTGTCGGCGGCCTTCTTCTTCGCCGCCTGGGCGGCCTTCTTGGCCCGTTCGATGGCGAGCTTCTTGGCCTGCAACGCGGCGGCCTCGGCAGCTCGCGCCGTTGCCAGCACTGCCTCGGCGGCCCGCTTCGCCGCCTGCCATGCCTGGATCGCGTTGATCGTCCGGTTGACCGCCCGGATCACCGCTGGGATCTTGGCGACCTTTGTCCAGGGGATGGCGTTGAGGATGAGGCTGCCGCACGCCCACATGTCACCGCCGCCGAAGCAGTTCAGGGCGTCGTTGATGCCGATGAACTCCTTGAGGATGTACCACGCGGAGTCGAGGATGACCGAGATCAGCGACCGGCCCATGTTGGCCTGCGCTTGAGCGATCATCGCCGACGACAATCCTGCACCGGCCAGTGCCGCCGCCGTCTCCGACGCGGTCAACGCCACCGACAGACCCGACGGGTCGGAGTGGGTGACCGGGTTGTTGTGGGCGTACGTGTAGCCGTTGTTCTGCACCGGGTCGGTCCGGTCCAGCACCGGGTCCGCGGACAGGAACCGACCCACCTCCGGGGCGGGACAGTTCGTCGTACCCGTTCCACACCGTGATGCCGCGGGCGTTGGTGGTGGTCAGTGGCCGGTCCCGGTGGTCGTACGTCATCGTGGTGGTGCCGGTGTCCGGGTCGGTGGTCCGGATCAGCCGGCCACGCTGGTCGTACGTCGGGACCGTACCGGTCGACTGGCTACGGCGGTGCCATGGCCCGGATGGTTGACGCGGGTGTCGAGCCGGACGTTCGGCGTCAGGGGGAGGTCCGGAGGAAGGTCTCCACCTCGGTGCCGCCGTACCAGTCGGTGCGCCGGCCCAGGTGGGTCATGCCGAGCCTCCGACACACCGCCATCGAGCGTTCGTTGCCGGGTGCCACCACGGCGTACACCTGGCGGGTGTCGGTGGCGAACTCGGCCGCCAGCACGGCGCGGGCCGCCTCGGTGGCGTAGCCGTGGCCCCAGGAGTCGGGGTGCAGATGCCAGCCAACCTCGATGTCCTCGGTCGGGGTTTGGCCGTCTCGCCCCGGTAGCGGCTTGAGCAAGACGCTGCCCGCCACCTGCTCGGTGTCCCGGACCTGGATCGCCCAGATGCCGTACCGGCCGGCGTACGGGGCGTACCGTTGCCGCCAGGCCGCCAACCGCTCGACGGCTTGTCCGGGCTCGGTGAGCCGGCCTGCTCCCCCGCCCAGCCAGCGCATCACCTCGTCGCGGGAGTAGATGTCGTAGATGCGGGCCAGGTCGGCCGGTGTGTCGGTCCACTCACGCAGGATCAGCCGGTCGGTCGTCGTGACGGTCATGGGCGGCGATGGTAGTCCGTTCCGGTGGTCGCCACGGTCGGCCGAGCAGGCGCCGACGACCGAACCGGCGCAGCGCCGGTGACGGAGGCGGCGCGGCACCGGTAAGCAAACCGACGACAGGACCGGTGCGGCGTCGGTAACAGGGGCGGTTGTCGGGGCAGCGGACGGGGAACTGAGGCGCGATGGGCGGTGCGTGGAATCGGACGAGGCGAATCACCCGGGCGGCGTTCCGCCCGGTACGTGGTCGGGATCTGTCGCTGCACGCCGCCGCGATCACGTTCTACGGGGCGATCGCCGTGGTGCCGGTGGCGCTGCTGGCGATCTGGCTCACCTCGCTGCTGGTGGGAGCGTCCCAGGTGCGGCGACTCACCGGGTACGCCGTGGAGACGCTGCCGGACGCGATCGGTGTGCCGCACGCGATGGCTGCGCTGGTCGAGGCCGGGGTCGGGCTGACGCCGTGGCTGGCGCTGGCCGCGCTGCTGCCGGCCTCGCTCTACGGCGAGGGGCTGCGGCGGGCGTTCGTCTCGGTCGCCGCGCCGCGCTCCGACGAACACCTGGTGGGCTGGCGGGGCCGAATACTGCTGCTGCCGCTGCTGGCGCCCGCCCCGGCGCTGCTGCTGTCGATCCTGCTGGCGCTGCCGACGACCACCGGGCTGGTCCGGCGCGGTGGTTGGGCCGGTGCGCTCGGGGTGGTGCTGTCGTTCCTGGCGGTGTGGTTGGTGCTCACGCCGGTGTTGGTGTGGGTGTTCCGGGTGGTGGGGCCGGCCTCGCCGGACTGGCTCTCCACGCTGGGGATGGGGTCGTTCACCGCGGCGAACCTCTCCGGTTTCCTGCACGGTTTCGTGCTCTTCGCCTCGTTGCCACTTGATCTGGGCCTGCCCTTCGGCGGGCTGGACGAGGTGGGTGCCGCGGTGGCGATCCTGCTCTGGCTCTACCTGTTCCATGTGATTGTGCTGGCCGGCTACTCCGCGACCCTGGCCCTGTCCGGCTGGCGTGCCCGCCGCCGCGATGGTCGTTCCTGAGGTTCCCGCCCGAGCGGGTACGAACCGAGGGCCAACTTCATGAGGCATGGGGGCCGCGGACGGTTAGGGTGCGGGAATGGTGGCTGGTGAGGTGCCGGGGCGGGCGGACGTCGTCGTGGTCGGGTCGGGGCACAACGGGCTGGTGTCGGCGGTTCTGCTGGCCCGGACCGGGCTGGACGTGCTGGTGTTGGAGGCAGCCGACGTGATCGGCGGCGCGACCCGGACCGAGAAGCCGTTCCCGAAGGTGCCCGAACTGCGCCACTCCACCGGGTCGTACCTGCTCGGGCTGATGCCACCGGAACTGCTGGCCGCGCTCGACGTCCGGATCCCGGTGCTGCGCCGCGACCCGCACTATTTCCTGCCGACTCCCGGCGGGGTCGGCTCGCCGTACCTCCTCTTCGGCGCCGACGCGGCGGCCACCCGGGCACAGCTCGCCGAGGTCTTCTCCCCCGCCGACGCGGCCGCCGACGAGGCGTTGCAGGCCGAACTGGCCGCGTTGCGCGACGACGTCGCCCCGGCCTGGCTGTCCGAGCCGCTCAGCGTCGAGGAGACCGCCGACCGGTACGTCCGCCCCACGCTGCGACAGGTCTTCATCGACCTGGTACGCGGCTCCGTCGCCGACTACCTGGCCCGCTTCGACTTCCGTTCCGAGCTCCTGGTCAGCATGTACGCGGTCACCGACGGCCTGTCCGGGCTCAACGCCGGCCCCGACGACCCGGGCACCGGGCACAACTTCCTGGTCCACAACATGTGCCGGCTACCCGGCTCGGGCGGCACCTGGATGATCGCCGAAGGTGGCATGGGCACCGTGTCGCGGATCTTCGCCGAGGCGGCCCGCGCCTCCGGGGCCCGGATCGTCACCGGTGCCCCGGTCACCGCGATCACCCTCGACGGAGGTGCCGCCAGCGGCGTGGTGCTCGGCGACGGCCGACAGATCTCCGCCGAGGTGGTGCTCGGCGCCTGCGACCCGTACCGGCTGATGGAGCTGTTGCCCGACGACGCGCTGCCGACCACGCTCAGCAGCCGGATGACGGCGGTCCGGCGCACCGGCAGCACCCTCAAGCTGAACCTGGCCCTGCGTGGCCTGCCCCGCTTCTCCTGCCTGCCCGAGGACGCGGCGAGCCCCTTCGGCTCGACGATCCACCTGCTGCCCGGTTCGGCGTCGCTGACCGGCGGCGCGGGCGAGTCGCCGATGGCGGCGCTGCGCGCCATGTGGGCCGACGTGCGGGCCGGGCGGCTGCCGGAGGAACCGACCATCGAGTGGTACCTGCACACGACCGTCGATCCGTCGCTGGCCGACCCGGGCGGGCACCACTCGTCGGCGCTGTTCGTCCAGTCCGTGCCGTACGAACTGGACGGCACCACCTGGGAGGCGGCGCTGCCCGGTTACGTCGACAAGCTGGTCTCGATCTGCGAACGCTACGCCCCCGGCACCGGCGACCTGATCGCCGACGCGGTCCCGCTGCCGCCGCCCGGCATCGAGGCACACTTCGGCATCACCGGCGGGCACATCCACCACGTCGACAACACCGTCTCGTTCGCCGACCGGATGCCCTACGCCACCGGCATCGACGGGGTGTACGCGGGCAGCGCCGGCTGTCACCCGGCCGGCAGCGTGATCGGGGCCGCCGGCCACAACGCCGCCCAGCGCATCCTCGCCGACCTCGGCCGCTGAGGCGTAAGGAAGGGCACCTTGTTAACGCCTGGCGTATTAAAAGGGGCCCTTCCTAACAGGCGGGAAGGCGGCACGCGTCAATTGGTGGGTTGAGGGGCCTCTTCACCGACACGGTGGGCGCGGACCTTGTGACCGACGCTGGTCAGGCAGCGCCCGCTGGGCAGGTCGAAGCGCCAGCCGTGCAACTGGCAGGTGAGCTGGTCGCCGTCGACGATGCCGAACCGGCTCAGGTCCGCCTTCAGGTGCGGGCAGCGTCGCTGCACCACCCAGTCGCCGATGGTGATGTCCTCGGCGTCAACCGCGCGCTCGTGCTCGTCGTACCAGCCTTCGGCGTACTGCAGCCGCTCGGTGGACAGGCACTTGAAGAAGGCGTAGACGAACTCGTTGTACTGCCCGATCCGCGCTGCGGAGAACCGGCACGAGAGGAAGAGCGAGTTGACCCAGTCCACCTCGCCGATGTGCAGCAGGTGTTCCACCAGCGCCCGCTCGGTACGGAACCGGTAGCGCACCTTCTCGTCGGCGTACGGCCGCACCTGCTTGCCGGGGAAGTCCACCACGATCGACTCGACGCTCTCGCCGTTGTAGCCGACCAGGTCGAAGCGGACCGGACCGCCGACCCCCTTGGCCAGGTAGATCGACTCGTCGAGCAACGGTTCGATGCGCTGCTTGAGCTCCTTGAGCACGTCGATCTCCGGGTGCCGCCAGGACGCCTTCTCCGCCTCGATGATCGGGCGCTTGCGCTCGCGCATCTCCTCCAGGTGGGCGACCTTGTTCGCGAAGAACTCCTCCACCGGCACCGGATGCGTGGTGGTGGCGCCGGTCGTGGTGATCTCACTGACGCTGCCGGGCAGCAGCACGATGCCGTTGGTGCCGCCGACCTTGGCGTACTCGGCCAAGAAGACCGACTGGTCGGGGAAGATGTTGCCCTCGTCGCCGAAGATGTCGTTGAACTGCCACAGCTCGTCGTCGAGGAAGCACGGCGGGCCGGCGATCGGGAAGACGTGGTCGGCCTTGAGGTCGTCGATGTAGCGCCAGGTGCGGTCGAACTGCCGCTCCCGCTTCTGCTTGCCGAACGCGGTCTTCGCCGACTGCGGCAGCTCGTAGACCATCGGGTACCAGATCGCGCCGGAGAACTGCAGCAGGTGCGCGTGCACGTGGCCCAGTTCGGCGAAGGTGCTCAGGTCGGTCGGGCGGGCGTCGTTCTGGTTGAGCAGCCGTACGCCGTCGTACTCCACCCAGAGCGAGGAGTCGCCGATCGGGCCGTCGGTCGGACTGGTCAGCGCCTGAATCATGATCTTCAGGCCGCCGTCCAGCTCGACGACCTCCTCGTTACGGGTCTTCAGGAACTTCGTGAAGCCGAGCTCGCGGAACTCGTCCTCCATCTCGGAGGTGGGGAACTCCGGCAGCAACACGGTGGCCTTCTTCGACACGTACCGCTTGAGGTGGGCCGCGTCGAAGTGGTCCCGGTGCAGGTGGGAGACGTACAGGTAGTCGACGTCACCGAGGGTCTCCCAGTCGAGCTGGGAGTTGTCGGGGAACGGGAACCAGGAGGCGAAGTAGGCCGGATTGACCCACGGGTCGCACAGGATGCTGCCCGCGGCAGTGTCGATCCGCATGCTCGCGTGCCCCGTACCGGTCACTCGCACCGCAGTTCCCCCTCAAAGAGACAATCAAGGTGTACGCCCCAGAACGCTACCGGAGGCAGTCTGGTCCTTGCCCCGCGACGCCGGTAGTGCCCCACCGCCCACCTGAGCGGGGCCTATCGGCCCTGGCCGGAAACCTTCGCAGGGGACGTGCCAGACTAGCCGGAGATCCGTTCGCGAGGAAGGACCGACAGTGGCAGGAAGCGAGCCGGTAACGTCGCCAGACCAGCACAAGCCCGGGCATCGTAAGGCCGGGCGGATCGGCGCGGTACTCACCGCGTTCGCGCTGCTGGCGATGCTCTGCGGCAACCACGAGGGCAGGGTCGAGAATCTCTGGCTGATCGGTCTGGCCGCGCTCCTGCTGCTCATCGTGATCGGTGACGCGGTGCTGCGCCGCAACGGCCTGCGTTCCTGACGCGGTCGACCTGCGCTCCTGACGGACCAGGTGCCAGCGACGGCCGGTCGGTCCACCGCCGTACCCACCTACGCGACGAAGCGCGAGGGCCCGCCCCCGGTTTTCCGGTGGCGGGCCCTCGCGCGTCGACGGTCGTCAGCGACCGAAGAGGATGTCCTGCACGTTCTTCAGCGCGGCGTCGACCTCGGCCTCGAAGTAGCCGCCCTGCACCAGGCCGAAGCGCAGCGTGTCCAGGTCCTTCGGGTTGACCGGCATCTGGTTACGCCCGGCCATCCCGCCGAGCAGCGTCTCGAAGAACCGGTCCACCTGGTCCGGGTCGTACCCGCTGCCGAAGCGGCGCACCTGGAAGCTCCGCCGGATCTGGTCCACCCGGTAGAGGTCGCTGCCGGGCGGGCCGGCCATCGGCGGCCCGGCCATCGCCGGAGGGCCGCCCATCGGGGGACCGCCGTGCGCCTGCTGTGGCAGGCCGGGGGGCCCGGCCGGGCCACGACGCGGGTCCCGGTCCGACAGCCGGATCTCGGCGGTCATGTCGGTGCGTCCGTGTCGGCCCGCCTCGAACCCGTCGAAGCGCTGCTCGTCCGGCGGCGGGCCGTAGCCGCCCGGACCGTCCGGTGGGCCGTAGCCGCCGGGGCCGTCCGGTGGACCGTAACCGCCCGGACCGTCCGGCGGGCCGTAACCGCCCGGACCGTCCGGCGGACCGTAGCCGCCGGGGCCGGCGGGCAGGCCACGCGGCGGGGGGCCACCGTGGCCCATGCCGCCGGGAGGCCCCATCGGCGCACCCGGACCCATCGGGCCGGCGGCACCACGCGGACTGTCGTAACCGCCCCGGGGAGCGTTGTCGTACCCACCGGCGAAGGCACCGGTCGGCTCGTCGTAGCGGCCGTAGGGCGGTCCGGCCTGTGCCGGCATTCCGCGCGGAGGCATCGGCGGCTGCGGCACCGGGGACATGCCACGGTCGTCACGCATGCCGGGGCCCATCCGGTCCGGCGGACCCATCCGGACGTCGCCGCGACCGGCCACGCCGCCGCGCTCCTCCAGCTCCGCCAGCTGCCGCTCGACCCGGTCGAGGTGCAGGTCGACCTGCCACTCGTCGTAGCCGTTGAAGCGAACCCGGAAGACGACGTCGTGGACCTCCTGCGAGGCCACCGGCGCTCCGACCGGCTGACCGGCGAGCGTCGCCTCGACCCGGTCCAGGAAGGCGTCCACCTCGTCAACCTTGTAGCCCCGGCGGAGCGCCTTACGCCGGAAACGCTGACCCTGACTCGCCACTATGTCTCCTGGTCTCGTTCGCCACGCCCGGTCACGCCGTCATCTCCCCGGCCGGGTCGGTGCCCCTGTCCTCCGTGGCGGCCAGCTGCCCACACGCTCCGTCGATTTCGCGACCTCGGGTGTCCCGCACCGTGGTGGACACCCCGGCGTCGCGCAACCGCCGGACGAACTCCCGCTCGACCGGCTTCGGGCTCGCGTCCCAGCGGCTACCCGGAGTCGGGTTGAGCGGGATCAGGTTCACGTGGGCCAGCTTGCCGGCCAGCAGCCGGCCGAGCAGGTCAGCTCGCCACGGCTGGTCGTTCACGTCCTTGATCATCGCGTATTCGATCGACACACGACGGCCTGTGCGGGCCGCGTAGGCCCAGGCTGCGTCCAGCACCTCGCACACCTTCCAGCGCTGGTTGACCGGCACGAGTTCGTCGCGCAGCTCATCATCGGGGGCATGCAGCGACAACGCAAGAGTCACGGAGAGGTCTTCGCTGGCCAGTCGGTGGATGGCCGGCACCAGCCCGACCGTGGAAACGGTGATGTGCCGCTGCGACAGGCCGAGCCCCTCCGGTGCCGGCGCGACCAGGCGACGGATCGCCGCGATCACCCGGTTGTAGTTCGCCAGCGGCTCGCCCATGCCCATGAAGACCACGTGCGACAGCCTCGGCGGTGACCCCGCGACCGCGCCGGAGGCGGCCACACCCGCGAGGTAGACCGCCTGGTCGACGATCTCGGCGGTGGAGAGGTTCCGGGTCAGCCCGGCCTGGCCGGTCGCGCAGAACGGGCAGGCCATGCCGCAGCCGGCCTGGCTGGAGATGCAGACGGTGACCCGATCCGGGTAGCCCATCAGCACGCTCTCCACCAGCGACCCGTCGTGCAGCCGCCACAACGCCTTGCGGGTGGCCCCGTCGTCGCAGGCCAGCTCGCGTACCGGAGTGAGCAGCTGGGGCAGCAGCTGGTCGGCGAGGCGCTCGCGGGACGACGCCGGCAGGTCGGTCATCAGCGCGGGGTCACGCACCAGCCGCCCGAAGTAGTGGGTGGAGATCTGCCGGGCGCGGAACGGGGCCTCGCCCAGCTTCGTGACCAGGTCCTTGCGACCGGCCAGGTCTAGATCGGCGAGGTGCTGCGGTGGCATTGCCGCCCGACGCGCACCGGGCGCGTCCGGGTCGACCGGGATCAGGGGAAGACTCGTCATGGCACGTCCAGTCTGGCACGCTCGGCCCGAAACGAACCCGCGCGGAGGTGCCGGGTCCGCTTCCACCCCGTTCGCGTCCCGATCCCGTCGGCGTGGGCCATGCCTCAACTCACCGCCGGAACGAACACCACGAGCAACAGGTACGCCGTCGGCACCGCGAACAGGATGGAGTCGAGCCGGTCCATCAGGCCGCCGTGGCCGGGCAGCAGGTTGCTCATGTCCTTCACACCGAGGTCCCGCTTGATCATCGATTCGGCGAGGTCGCCGAGGACGGCGGCACCCGAGACCGCCACCCCGAACACGGCACCCCACCAGGGCGCCACGTCGAACAGCGCCCACAGCAGTACGGCGCTGCCGAGCGCGGCGGCGCCGACCGAGCCGGCGAAGCCCTCCCAGGACTTCTTCGGGCTGATCGTCGGGGCCATCGGATGCTTGCCGAAGTTCGCGCCGGCCGCGTACCCGCCGGTGTCGGAGAGCACCACCGCGACCAGTGTCACCAGCACCCGCAGCGCCCCGTCGTCAGGGGACGACGCAAGCAGGGCGGCGAAGCCGCCGAGGAACGGCACGTACACCGCGATCATGGTGGCGGCGGTCATGTCCCGCCGAAGGTTGGCCGTACCGTCACCGAGCCGCCAGACGAACGTGCCGGCGAGGGTGACCAGGAGGCCGAGCATGAGCGCGTCCAGCCCGGCGAACCAGGCCAGGGTGACGGTGAGTACCCCACCGGCGATCAGCGGCACCAGCGGCACCTCGGCACCGCTGCGGCGCACCGCCCGGGACATCTCCCAGATGCCGACGCCGAACGCGGCAGCGATCACCAGCAGGAACGCCGGGGTGTAGAGGAACAGGGGCAGCAGGACCACCGCGCCCAGGCAGACCCCGACGGCGATGGCCGCCGGTAGGTTCCGCCCGGCCCGGCTTCCGCTCTGCTGGGTGGCCGGTCGACCCGCGCCGGCCCGACGCCGGCCACGGTGGCGTCGACCCGGCCCGTCGGGCCGGGTCGCCTCGGCCGCCGCCTCGCCGTCCGGCACCGCCGCGAGCTGGGTGGTGGGGGCGTCGCCGACTCGCACCGGTGCCATCTGGGCGGTGGGAGTGTCGTCGTGGTCCCGGTCGTCGCCGACTCGCACCGGCGCGATCTGCGCGGTGGGCGCGTCAGCGTGGTCCAGGTCGCGCCCGTTCGGTGGCTGGTCCCAACCAGCGGGTCCGTGCCCGTTCCGGCTGTCCTGCGCGGGGCGTTCACCGCCGAACCGGCCGGGTCGGTCCGGGGTCGGGTCCGGCCAGGGCAGGGCGGTGGGCCGGTCCGGCCGATCCCAGTCACGGGCCTCGGGGCGGCTGTAGGGGTCGAGGTGGGACATCACGCACCAGGAGGGGGCACGAAATCCACCACTTGACGCACAACCACTACCATCCCCTACCCGCGCGAGGCGCTCCGTCTGATGTGCCGGCCTGTCGGCCCGGCTGATCCCGTCGGGCACCGTCGGGCCGCCGGAATCGTGCCGAGCCTACTGCACCCGGCCGTCCGGCAGGACCTACCGGTATCCGCTCGGCATCACCCCGCAGACGCCCCGACCACCTTGATCATGAAGTTGTCACCCGCACGTCTGCGGCACCGGCGACAACTTCATGATCAAGAAGGCGTGCCGGCGTCAGACCTCCAGGAGTTCGGACTCCTTGTGCTTGACCAACTCGTCGACGTGCGCGACGTAGCGCTGGGTCAGGTCGTCCAGTTCCTTCTCCGCGCGCCGGCCGTCATCCTCGCCGACCTCGCCGTCCTTGACGAGCCGGTCCAGCTCCTCCTTGCCCTTGCGGCGGATGTTGCGGATGGCGACCTTCGCCTCCTCACCCTTGTGCCGGGCCACCTTGATCATGTCGCGGCGACGCTCCTCGGTCATCTGCGGGAGCAGGATGCGCAGCTGGTTGCCCTCGTTGTTCGGGTTGACCCCGAGGTCCGAGTCGCGGATCGCCTTCTCCATGGCGTTGATCTGCGAGTTGTCGTACGGCTTGATGATGGCCATCCGCGGCTCGGGCACGGCCACCGAGGCCATCTGGGTCAGCGGAGTCGGGCTGCCGTAGTAGTCAATGATGATCTTGGAGAACATGGCCGGAGTCGCGCGACCGGTGCGGATGGCGCCGAACTCCTCCTTGGCGTGCTCGACCGCACGCTCCATCTTCTCCTCGGCCTCGAGGAGGGTGTCGTCGATCACCGGTCTCCTCGCCTCCTTCTTGTGCTCGTCGTGGGCTTGTCGGGTCACCGGGACCGCCGGGATCACCGTCGGCGGTGGGCTCAGGTGGTGATCAGCGTGCCGATCTTGTCGCCGCCCACGGCCCGGACGATGGTGTCGTCGCCCTGCGCGCCGAAGACCAGCATCGGCAGGCCGTTCTCCATGCAGAGGCTGAACGCCGCCGCGTCGGCGACCCGCAGGTTGCGACGCAGCACCTCGGAGAAGGTGATCGAGTCGAACTTGCTGGCGGTCGGATCGATCCGGGGGTCGGCCGTGTAGACGCCGTCCACCCCGTTCTTGCTCATCAGCACGACGTCCGCGTGGATCTCCAGCGCACGCTGGGCGGCCACCGTGTCGGTGGAGAAGTACGGCATACCCGCGCCGGCTCCGAAGATGACGACCCGGCCCTTCTCCAGATGCCGGATCGCCCGCAACGGGATGTACGGCTCGGCCACCTGGGCCATGGTGATGGCACTCTGCACGCGGGTCTCGATGCCCTCCTTCTCCAGGAAGTCCTGGAGGGCCAGGCAGTTCATCACCGTGCCGAGCATGCCCATGTAGTCCGCCCGCGCGCGATCCATACCCCGCTTCTGCAACTCCGCGCCACGGAAGAAGTTGCCGCCGCCGACCACCACGGAAACCTGCACACCCCGGCGTACCACGGTGGCGATCTGCCGTGCGATGGCCTGCACGACGTCCGGGTCGACACCGATGGCACCCCCGCCGAAGACCTCGCCGGAAAGCTTCAACACCACCCGCCGGGCCCGGCCGAGCGGTGGTGCCGTCGGATCGTCCGCCGCCAACGTCCGGTCACTCACAACCTGCGTCATCCGCCCGTCCTTCCCCCACTGGCGCGCTCAGGTGCGCATACCTGCCGCTGCCGACCTTATGGGACGAGGGGGCCGCGGTGTGTATCGCGTACACCGGCGGCCCCCTCGTCTCGTCGTTGCTCCCAGCCCACGGGCGTTGGACCGCCCGAGCCGGCTCAGGCCTGGCCGACCTCGAACCGCACGAAGCCGGTGACCTCGATGCCCGCCTCGGCCAGCACCTGCTTCACCGTCTTCTTGTTGTCGGTGACCGAGGACTGCTCCAGCAGGACGAAGTCCTTGAAGAACGAGTTGACCCGGCCTTCGACGATCTTCGGCAGCGCGGCCTCGGGCTTGTTCTCCTCGCGGGCGGTCTGCTCGGCGATCCGCCGCTCGGACTCGACGACCTCGGCCGGCACCTCGTCGCGGGTGAGGTACTGCGGCCGCATCGCGGCGATCTGCATCGCCGCACCGCGTGCGTCGGCCTCGCCCGCCTCGTCGGTCTTGCCGGTGTACTGCACCAGCACGCCGACCGCCGGGGGCAGGTCCTGCGCCTTGCGGTGCAGGTAGACCGCGACGTTGCCGTCGAGCTTGGCGAACCGGTTGAGCACCAGCTTCTCGCCGATCTTGGCGGAACGCTCCTGGACCAGGTCGGCGACGGTACGGCCGTCGATCTCGGTGGCCAGCAGTTCCTCGGCGTTGCTGACGCCGGAACGCTCGCCGTGCTCGACGAGCTGCTGCGCCAACTCGATGAAGCTCTCGTTCTTGGCGACGAAGTCGGTCTCGCAGTTGAGTTCGAGCAGCGCCTTGCCGGAGTGGGCGATCAGACCGTTCGCGGCGGTCCGGCCAGCCCGCTTGCCGACGTCCTTGGCGCCCTTGACGCGCAGGATCTCGACGGCCTTGTCGAAGTCGCCCTCGGCCTCGGTCAGCGCCTTCTTGCTGTCCATCATGCCGGCGCCGGTCAGGTCGCGGAGCTTCTTGACGTCCGCGGCGGTGATCTGGGACATGGCTCTCTCTTCGATGTTGAGACTGCGTGGATGGTCTGAGGTGACGGTTACCGTTCCGAGGGGTTCGTGCCCGACTATCCGCCGCCGGTCACCGTCAGCGGAACGGACGGCGACCGGGCGGCGGCACGGTCACTGACCGGAGACGGCGGCCGGCTGCTCGGCTGCGGGCTGCTCGGTCGGCTGCTCGTCGGCCTTCTTCGGCTCCTCGAGCAGCTCGCGCTCCCACTCGGCCAGCGGCTCGTCGGTGGCGACCCCCGCCTCCGGCTTCTCGTCCCCACCCCGGCGACGACCGGAGCGGGCGATCAGGCCGTCGGCGACGGCCGCAGCGACGACCTTGGTCAGCAGCTCGGCCGAGCGGATCGCGTCGTCGTTACCCGGGATCGGGAAGTCGACCTCGTCCGGGTCGCAGTTGGTGTCGAGCACGGCGATCACCGGGATGCCCAGCTTGCGGGCCTCATCGACGGCGATGTGCTCCTTCTTGGTGTCGACCACCCAGACCGCGGCCGGAAGCTTCTGCATGTCCCGCAGGCCACCCAGGGTGCGGGTCAGCTTGATCTTCTCGCGGGAGAGCTGCAGGGTCTCCTTCTTGGTGTACCCGGCGGCGGTACCGCTGAGGTCACCGAGGGCCTCCAGCTCCTTCATCCGCTGCAGCCGCTTGTACACCGTCTGGAAGTTGGTCAGCATGCCACCCAGCCAGCGGTGGTTGACGTACGGCTGACCGACGCGGGTCGCCTGCTCGGCGATCGCCTCCTGCGCCTGCTTCTTCGTGCCGACGAAGAGGATGCTGCCGCCCTCGGCCACCGTGGTGCGCACGAAGTCGTACGCCTTCTCGATGTAGTCGAGGGTCTGCCGCAGGTCGATGATGTAGATGCCGTTGCGCTCGGTGAAGATGAAGCGCTTCATCTTCGGGTTCCAGCGCCGGGTCTGGTGCCCGAAGTGAACACCACTCTCCAGCAGCTGACGCATGGTCACGACGGCCATGATTCGTACTCCTTGCGGTCCCTGGTTGTCCCGCCCGGCCGGCGGCCGGGCGTCCTGGTGCCCGGTCGTCGGCCATGATGGGCCCGAAAGGTCGGGACCAGGGAGGCCGCCGCCACACGACGACTCGTGAGGAGGGCACGCGAGGTCGACCGCACGAGGCGGTCGCCGGTTGACCAGTGTACGCGCCCTCCCGGCCGATCCACGCCCGGGTGCGTCGCGGCCCCACTCAGCCGATCCACGCCCGGTAGCGGCGCGACCCCGCTCAGCCGACCGCGATCGCGGCCGTCAGGAAGAGCGCCAGGCCGACCGTCAGGTACGCGGTGGGCGGGCGCAGCCATCCCCGCGCGCCGTCGACCAACGAGAATCCGGTGGTCCGCAGCCCGTAGAGACCGGCCGCGAAGATCGGCAACCCGCAGACCAGGAAGGTGCCGGCGAGTACGTCCCCGGCAGCGACCGGATCCGAGGTCACGCCGTGCAGCAGCACCCACAGCGCGGGTACCTCGAAGATCACGACGAGCACGGCGGCGAGCACCGCCAGCACCGGCCGTCGCGTCCGGTAGATGCCGTCCCCGGCCGGCACGTTCGCCGGTACGCCGTTCTCCTGGCCGCCACCCGTCTGGCCGACACTCGCCGGGATGCCGTTCGGCGGGTAGCCGGAGCCCGGGTGCGCCGCCGTCGGGTGCACGGTCACGGCGTCGGCGTGCGCGGACGGCGCCTCGCGTCCGGGCACTTCCACCCGGGGTGCCACCGACGGCACCGGTCCGGTCGGCTGCTCCAGCGGGTTGACTGCCTCGGGGCCGCGCTTCGCCTCGACGATCGGGTACCCGGCCAGCACCGCGCGGGTCGGATCCGTCGACAACGGTGCCCCGCCGCTGGTCGGGCCGACCTCGCGAGCGGCTCGTCGACCCGGCCGGTCGACCGGCAACTCGCCGGAGATGTCCGGCTCCGCCGGTTCCGCCCGGCGGGACCGCGACGCCCGGTAGCGCTCGGTCTCCTCCGCGACATCACCGAGCGGATCCGTCAGGGCGGCGCGACGCGGCGAGCCGTACCGGTCGTCGTCGTCACCACGCTGCTCGGGTACCGCCCGCAACTCGTCCGCCGGGTAGTGCCCGTCTCCCGTCGAGTGCCACTGCGGGTCGGCGTAGCCACGGTCATGATCGCCCGAGTACCACCGCGGCTCCTGGTCATCGGCGAAACTGCGTCGTCCGTCCACGCCGGGCACCGTATGCGACCAGCGGTTCGTACGCCATCCGGGCCCGGCGCCACCCCTGGGAACAACCGCCGCTAATAACACATCCAGGGCATGATCGTCCGGTTTTCCACAGCACCTCGGTTGTCCACAGATCGCCACGGCGGGGTCGCCGCGAGTCCCGGCACGGGAGCAGGGTGCCAGGCATGACCAAGCGGAACCAGGCGGTCGGCGGGTACGGCGAACGCCTCGCGGTACGACACCTGATCAAGGCAGGGCTGCGGCCGGTGGCCTGCAACTGGCGCTGTCCCAGCGGCGAGATCGACATCATCGCCTGGGACGGGCCGGTGCTCGCCTTCTGCGAGGTGAAGACCCGGCGCACGGTGGCCTTCGGCAGCCCCGCCGAGGCGGTGGTGCCCCGCAAGGCGCGTCGCCTGCGGGGTCTCGCCGCAGCCTGGCTGGCCGCCACCGGCACCACCGCCGACGAGGTTCGTTTCGACGTCATATCGGTGCTGCTCCCCCGCGCCGGCCGAGCGCACGTCGAGCACCTCAAGGACGCGTTCCAATGAGCGAGCGAATCATCAGATGCAGCGCCATGAGCGAGCACCGCGAGCGAATCATCAGGTGCAGCGCGGTGGTGCCTCATCGCGACGCCGAGCGCAGCGAGGTGGGGCGATGAGTTACGCCCGGGTGCTCTGTGTCGGGCTGGTCGGGGTGACCGGGCATCTGGTGGAGGTGGAGGTGGATCTCGCCGCCGGCCTACCCGGGGTGGTGATCTCCGGGTTGCCCGACACCGCCCTGCACGAGGCACGCGATCGGGTCCGGGCCGCGGTGGTCAACTCCGGCCAACGGTGGCCGAACCGCCGGATCACCCTGAATCTGCTGCCGGCCACCCTGCCCAAGTTCGGTTCGGCGTTCGATCTGGCGATCGCGGTGGCTCTGCTCGGCGGCTCCGGTGAGCTTCCGCTGCTGCCGCTGGAGGGCGTGGCGGTCCTCGGCGAGTTGGGTCTGGACGGCACCGTACGACCGGTCCGGGGCGTGTTGCCGATGGTCGTCGCGGCGGCGAAGGCCGGTGTCCAGCGGGTGATCGTGCCGGCGGACAACACGGCCGAGGCGGCGGTCGTCCCCGGGCTGCTGGTACGCGGCGTGGACACCCTGCACCGGTTGGTCGGCTTCGTCCGCGACGGCACCCCGCTGATCGAGCCGTCGGATGACGCTCCGCCTCCGGCCGCGCCCGGCCCCGACCTGGCCGAGGTGGCCGGGCAGGGCCTGGGGCGGCGTGCCCTGGAGGTGGCCGCCGCCGGTGGGCACCATCTGGCGCTGATCGGGCCGCCGGGTGCGGGCAAGACGATGCTCGCCGAGCGCCTGCCGTCGATCCTGCCGGAACTGGACGACGAGGCCGCGCTGGAGGTCACCGCGCTGCACTCGATCGCCGGGCTGCTGCCGCCGGGTGGCCGGTTGATCCGCCGGCCTCCGTTCCAGGCACCGCACCACACCGCGACGGTGCCCTCGATCGTCGGCGGCGGTTCGGGGCTCGCCCGTCCCGGTGCGATCTCACTGGCGCACCGTGGGGTGTTGCTGATGGATGAGGCACCCGAGTTCAGCAAGGCCGCGTTGGAGGCGCTGCGTCAGCCGTTGGAGCACGGCCGGGTGCTGCTCACCCGGAGCCGGGGCAGCGCCGAGTACCCGGCCCGCGCCCAACTGGTGCTCGCGGCCAATCCGTGCCCGTGCGCGAACCCGGCCGGCGACGACCGCTGTGAGTGTCCCCCGCTGGTCCGCCGTCGCTACCTCGGCCGACTCTCCGGGCCACTGCTCGACCGGATCGACCTCCAGGTGCGGCTGGCGCCGATGCGCGCGGCCGAGCTGATGGAGACGGGCAGTCACGAGTCGTCCGCCGTAGTCGCGGGCAGGGTGGCGGCGGCCCGGGCGGCGGCGGCCGGGCGGTGGGCACCGCTGGGTCGACGCCTCAACGCCGAGATACCCGGTCCGGACCTGCGACGAGCACCGTGGCGACTGCCCGGCCGGGTCACCGCCGAGTTGCGGTCTCGGCTCGACTCCGGGTCGCTCTCCGCCCGTGGCTTCGACCGGATCATCCGACTCGCCTGGACGATCGCCGACCTGGACGGGCGGGCCACCCCGAACGCGGAGGACGTCGGCGAGGCCATCGCACTCAGGACGGGAGAGGGCATGTGAGCACCCACGAGGAGCTGACCCTGGCGCGGGTGGCGTTGACCTGGCTGGCCGAACCGGGCACCCGGTCGGTGTACGGGTTGGTCGACGAGTTGGGTCCGGTAGGCGCGCTGGACCTGCTACTGGACGGCGGTGCACCACAGCAGGGGCTACGCGAGTCAGTGGCGGCGCGTACCCGGGCCGGTGACGCCAGGGCGATCGCCGCCGAGGCGTTGCACCGCGCCGACCGGCTCGGTGTCCGGGTCGTCATCCCCGGCGACGACGAGTGGCCCGGCACGGTGGAACACCTGCGCACCCTCCGCCTGCCCGACGCACGCCGCCGGGTGGACGTCGAGACCGCGCCGCCGCTCTGTTTCTGGGTACGCGGGTCGTGGCCGCTGGCGGAGGCGCTGGACCGGTCGGTGGCGGTGGTGGGGGCACGGGCGGCCACGGCGTACGGCGTCCACATCGCCACCGACCTCGGCTACGGGCTGGCTGACCGGGACTGGACGGTCGTCTCGGGCGGCGCGTTCGGCATCGACGCCGCCGCGCATCGTGGGGCGTTGAACGCCGGTGGGCTCACGGTCGCGGTGCTCGCGTGTGGGGTGGACCGCGCCTACCCGATGGGCAACGCGGCCCTGTTCGACCGGATCGCCGACACGGGTCTGTTGGTCAGCGAGTGGCCGCCGGGGGCGGAGCCGCTGCGTCCCCGGTTCCTCATCCGCAACCGGGTGATCGCGGCGGGCACCCGGGGCACCGTGCTGGTCGAGGCGGCGGCCCGCAGCGGCGCGACACAGACGACCCGGCGGGCCATCGCCCTGGGCCGCCCGGCGATGGTGGTTCCGGGCCCGGTCACCTCGGCCATGTCGGTCGGGGCCCACGAGGTCCTTCGGGAAGAGCCGAAGGCGCGGCTGGTCACCGGCCTGGCGCAGGTGCTGGAGGAGGTGGGTCGGATCGGTGAATTGGCCCCGGTGCCGCGTGGGCCCGAACGGCCCACCGACCTGCTCGACGACGACGCCCGGTCGATCGTGGAGGCGATGCCCCGGCGGGGGCGGGTGGGCGTCGACGCCCTCGCCACGCGGGCCGGCCTCGCCGTCCGCACGGTGTTGCGCAAACTGCCCCTGCTGGAGGAACTGGCTTTGGTGGTACGCCGTGACGACGGCTACGCCCTGGCCAGCCCGACCGGCAAGGGCACGGGCACCCATGCCCGAACAGCAGGACCGGCCCGTCCGCCAGGAACTCCGTATGGCTGAGCACGCCACGTGTTCGCCGACCGGGCGCCAGCGCTCGTAGGGTGGTTCCCGTGGGCAGGATGGGCGCGCGAGGATCGGCCGCCACCAGCACCCGGGCGATGCACGGCGCGCTGCCGGCACCGCTGCGGGAGGCGGTGGACGAGTTCGCCGAGCACCTCGCCTCGGTCCGTAACCGCTCGGCGCACACGGTCCGGGCGTACGTCGCCGATCTGGTCTCGCTGTTGAACCACGCGCAGCGGATGGGCTGCACCGAGGTCGCCGAGCTGAGCCTCGACACGGTGCGCAGCTGGCTGGCCCGGCAACGCACGACCGGTGCCGCCCGCACCTCGCTGGCGCGTCGGGCGGCCACCGCCCGGACCTTCAGTACCTGGGCCCACCGGGCGGGACTGCTGCCCGCCGACGTCGCCGCCACGCTGGCCAGCCCTCGGCCACGCCGGACGCTGCCGACGGTGCTTCGTCCCGAACAGGCGGCGCTGCTCGTCGAACAGCCGGCCAGCCGGCCGGCCCCGCCGGCATTCCCCACGACCACACCACCGCCCCCCGACGGCCAACCTGCCGAGGACCACGACCCGACCGGCGTCGCCGCCCCATCTGTCGCCGCCCCATCTGTCGCCGAGGCGGCCGAGCCGGTCACCGACGAGCAGGACGGTGCGGCGGTGCGGCTACGCGACCGCGTGCTGCTCGAACTGCTCTACGGCACCGGGGTGCGGGTCAGCGAGGCGTGCGGTCTCGACACGGCCGACGTCGACCAGGGCCGGCGGGTGGTCCGGGTACGCGGCAAGGGCGGACGGGAACGGACGGTGCCGTACGGGCTGCCGGCGCAGCGTGCCCTCGACGACTGGCTGCGACGGGGGCGACAGCTGCTGGCCACCCCGGAGTCCCGCGACGCGCTGCTGCTCGGTGCCCGGGGCGGTCGGCTGCATCCGACGACGGCCCGCCGGATCGTCAACGGCTACGCCGAGGCGGCCGGGCTGCCCCGGACCAGTCCGCACGCGTTACGTCACTCGGCCGCCACCCACCTGCTCGAAGGCGGAGCGGATCTCCGGGCAGTGCAGGAGCTGTTGGGCCACTCCTCGCTGGCCAGCACCCAGATCTACACGCATGTCTCGGTGGAACGTCTCCGGGCCGCCTACCGTCAGGCCCACCCCCGCGCCTGACGGCGGGTGAGGCAGCCGGAGCGAAGGCGAGCCGGTCGCCCCGGCCCGACGGTTACGATCATCAGGTGAGCGTCCCGCCGCCACCCGAGCCGATCACCGGTGCCCGCCTGCTCTTCTCCCTCGACCCGGCGGTCAGCCATCTGAACCACGGCTCGTTCGGGGCGGTGCCGATCGTGGCGCAACGGGCGCAGCAACGGCTACGCGACGAGATGGAAGCCGACCCGCTGCGGTTCTTCACGCAGGGCCTGGCCGACCGGATCGCCCACACCCGTCGACACCTGGCGGGTTTTCTCGGTGCCGACCCCGATCACACCGCTCTGACCACCAACGCGACGACTGGTGCCGCAGTGGTGCTCCAGTCCCTGGGGCTCCGCCCCGGCGACGAGGTGCTCACCACCGACCACGGCTACGGCGCGGTCGACTACTCCATCGACCGGGAGTGCCACCGCACCGGTGCGACGCACCGGGTTCTGCGGGTGCCGTTGACCGCCACCGCCGAGCAGGTGGTGCAGATCGTGCGGGACGGCCTGCGTCCGGGGCGTACCCGTCTGCTGGTGGTGGACCAGCTCACCTCGGCGACGGCCCGGCTGTTCCCGGTCGCCGCGATCGTCGGGGTGGCCGGCGAGCACGGCGTACCGGTGCTGGTCGACGCCGCACACGCTCCGGGCATGCTGCCCGCGCCGGTACGCGGCATCGGTGCCGACTTCTGGGTGGGCAACCTGCACAAGTGGGGGTACGCCCCACGCGGCACCGCAGTGTTGGCGGTGGCTCCACGGTGGCGGGACCGGATCGAGCCGCTGGTGGTCTCCTGGGAACAGGATTCGGGCTTCCCGGCTCGGCTGGAGTGGCAGGGCACCTCGGACTACACGGCCTGGCTGAGCGCCCCGGCGGGTCTCTACACACTGCGCAGCCTCGGCGTCGACCGGGTACGCGCGCACAACGCCGCCCTGGCCGCGTACGGGCAACGGGTGGTGGGGGACGCGCTCGGCGTGCCACCGGCCGACCTGCCCGACCCCGGCGGACCGACGGTCGCCATGCGGCTCATCCCGTTGCCGGCGGGTCTCGCCACGACCCGGGACGGTGCTCGGGCGTTGCAGACCCGCATCGCCGAGCGGCTCGCCACCCAGGTCGCGGTGACGACCTGGGACGGACGCGGCTGGCTGCGGCTGTGCGGGCAGGTCTACAACTCGCCTGAGGAGTACCAACGACTCGCCGTCGGGCTGCCCGGCCTGCTCGCCCAACGGTGAGCGCCGACGACCGGTCGACGGTGACGTGGCCGAGGGGCAGCAGTCGGGCCCGTCCGAGGCCGAGCAGCGCGAGCGGGTCGAGATAGTCGTCTCCTCGGCGCAACCCCCAGTGCAGGCAGGCGGCCGTGGGGCAAGCGGCGTGGCCGGGCAGCAGGGCACCCAGGGGCGCACCGGCGGCAACCACCGTGCCTGCGGTGACGACAGGGCGGACGGGTTCGTAGGTGGTCCGTAGGCCGTCGGCGTGCCCGACGGTGACCACCGGCCGGTCGGCGACCATGCCGGCGAACAGGATCGTGCCGGCCCCGGCCGCCCGGATCGTGGCGGCGGCGGGGGCGCTCAGGTCGACCCCTCGATGACCGGCAAGCCACGGCCGGGGCGGCGGGTCGAACCGGCGTACCGGCTGCGGCACGCCGTCGACCGGCCACCGAAACGACCCAGCCGGGTCGGCCTGCGACGTGCCGTCGACCGGCCACCGAAACAGCCCTGCGGCGTCGGCCCGCGACGTGCCGTCGACCGGCCTGCCCGGTGCCGTCGCTGGCCCGACTGGTGCGGCCGTTGGCGGCGACGATCCATTCGCTGGGGGCGCGCCGCCCGCCGGTGCCACCAGCAGGAGCGTGAGGACGCCGGGTATCGCTATCCGTGGTCGCATGAGGTCGAGCGTGGCCAGGCCCACCGGCCTTCGCCGCCCCGGACCGTCGACCTGTGGATGGCCGGACGTCCTGTGGACAGTCCACCGGGAACTGGATGATCTGCTATAGACGGCCGCGCCCGACCGGGCCAGACCGGTGCCAAGGCGGGAGACCGGCGGGAACGGCGGGCGGTGCACTGTGGACGTGACGACGGGCGGCGCGGACGATCGCGGCGGGTGGGGGATCCGCCGTCGTCAGCCCGTGGGCGACGCTGGGCTCAGCCGCCGAAGCCGGAGTCGGCGGGCAGGGAGATGTCCGGCTTCTCCAACTCCTCGACGTTCACGTCCTTGAATGTCACGACCCGGACATTCTTCACGAACCGGGCGGGGCGGTACATGTCCCAGACCCAGGCGTCGTGCATCTCGACCTCGAAGTAGACCTCGCCGTCCGAGTTGCGGACGTGCAGGTCGACCTGGTTGGCCAGATAGAACCGGCGTTCGGTCTCCACCACGTAGGAGAACTGACGGACGATGTCGCGGTACTCCCGGTAGAGCTGGAGCTCCATCTCGGTCTCGTACTTTTCGAGATCTTCCGCGCTCATCGCACTCCGCCTTCCATGACCACATCTTCCCCCACCGGCGCCGGAGGCCGAGGCTGCTCGCTCAACGCCACGCCGACGGTACCCCCTGCGGCGCCGGAGCGCCCCATCGGCTCTTCCCGACTTGCGCCCAGCGGTCGTCGCGAGCGGGGTGGCCGGTTGTCGAGCCCGGAGACAGCGGCCACGTTCACGTACGAGAAACGGTGCTCCCGACACGGCCCACGCTCGCGCAGGGCGGCCGTGTGCTCGGCGGTGATGTAGCCCTTGTGCTCGGCGAACCCGTAGCCCGGATACGCGGCGTCCAGATCCACCATGATCCGGTCCCGGGTGACCTTGGCCAGTACGCTAGCCGCCGCCACACAGGCAGCGACCCGGTCACCCTTCCACACCGCAAGCCCCGGCACACCCATGCCGTCGACGCCGAACCCGTCGGTCAACACGTACTCCGGCCGGACCGTCAGCGAGGCCAGCGCCCGCCGCATCGCGGCCAGATTGCACACATGCAGCCCCCGGGCGTCGACCTCGTCCGCCGGGATGACCACCACCGCGTACGCCAGGGCACGCTCGACGACCTCGTCGTGAACCCGTTCCCGGCTGGCCGGGGTGAGCAGCTTGGAGTCGGCCAGCCCGTCGATCTCGCCCCGCCGCCCCTCCGGCAGCACCACGGCAGCGGCGACCAGCGGCCCGGCGCAGGCACCGCGACCCGCCTCGTCGGCACCGGCGACATAGCGGAACCCACGCCGTTGCAGGGCCCGCTCCAGGGCGTAGAGCCCGGCCTCGCGGCGGACCACGGTGCGTGGTGGAGTCAGCATGTCTGTCCCTCGGTGACAGCCGTCGTACCAGCCAACGCCCGGGCCAGCACCTCTGCAAGGTCAAGTGGGTAGCAGCGTTCCGTGGTGCCGGTCAGCTCGTCGATCGACCACCACCGGTACCGGTCGACGCTGCCTCGCTCCACCTCGCTGAAACCGGCCGTGTCGACCTGGTGTGCCGACACCCGGACGAGGAAGAACCGCTGCTCCTGCCGATACCACACCCCGTCGAAGGAGAATTCCACGACATCCGCGTGCACCGGCTCGCCGACCTCGGCCACCGACAGCCGCAGTCCGGTCTCCTCGGCCAGTTCGCGGACGGCGCCCTCGGCGTACGTCTCCCCCGGATCAAGCCCCCCGCCCGGGGTGAACCACCACCGCCCGTCGTCCGGACGAGCGGGGTCGGAGCCTCGGAACAGCAGCAACCGGTCGGCCGCGTCGACCAGGAGGACGCGGGCGGCGCACCTCGGGGTGTAGTCGGTCACCGCACCAGACTGCCAGAAGCCTGCGACCTCGCCCACGCCCCGGCACCCCCGTCGAGGCCCGGCCTGGGCGGGTGCTCGCCGACCGGCGGGTCGGCCCAGCTCAGGGCTTCGGAATCGCGTCGAACTCATCCGGCACGGACAGGAGGGTTGCCCGGTCGAACGGCCAGAAGATCGTGAAGGCCCGCCCCACCACGTCCTTCTCGGGGATGGTGGCCGACTCGATGTTCTGCCCGGACTGCTGGTAGTGCTCCAGTGAGTCGCCGGAGGCGGACCGGTGGTCGCCCATCACCCAGAGCCGACCCTTCGGCACCTGCACGTCGAACTCCTGGTCCGCCGGCTTGTCCCGCTGGCCGTCCACCGAGAAGATGTACGGCTCGTCCAGCGGCGTACCGTTGATCACCAGGCGGTCCTGCTCGTCGCAGCAGACCACCCGGTCGCCGCCGACACCGATCACCCGCTTGATGAAGTCCTCGCCCGCGGGGTTGCCGCTCCACTCCAACGGCGCCTTGAAGACGATCACTTCGCCCCGCTGCGGCGACCGGGTGTGGTAGACGAGCTTGTTGACCAACACCCGATCGTCGATCTTGAGTGTGTTCTCCATGGACGGCGAAGGAATGAAGAAGGTCTGCAGTACGAAGGCGCGTACCAGTACCGCGACCAGGATCGCCACCCCGAGGAGGATGGGCAGTTCCTTCCAGAAGGAGTGGCGGGGCTTGTCGGTCTGCTCGTCAATCACGGGAGGAGCCTACGTTGCCCGACCGAGCGCGACCGTCCGGAACGCGCGAGAACGGATAGTGTGGCCGCAATCGGGATGAGCAGGACGACACCTCCATCGGGTGTGGGCCGCACCGGGGCCACGCCGCCACTCGCGGTGGGCGGCGGCGCGACGGTGGCGAACGTATCGGGGATCGGCAGCGAGTGCCATCGGCTGGAGGGCCAGACCACCGCGAACGCCCGCCCCACGACGTTGTCGATCGGCACCGTGCCCTGGCAGCGCGCGTCCTGTGAGACCTGACGGTGGTCGCCGAGGACGAATATGTGGCCAGGCGGCACGACGATCTCCTCGAACCGTCGGGAGCGGCACTCGTCCGGGTTCGGTGGGAGGTCCAACGGCGAGTCGCGCAACACGTACGCCGACTCGTCCAGCGGGGTGCCGTTGACCAGCACCCGTCCCTGGTCGTCGCAGCAGCTCACCCGGTCCCCGGGTAGTGCGATGACGCGCTTGATGAAGTCCTTCTCCCCCGGACGCCCGACACCGACCAGGTCACCCACGGTGCGACTGAGCTTGTCGGCGAAGCCGGCGGGCGGCTCCACATCCACCTGGGGGACCCACCGGTCGGTGCCCCGGAAGACCACCACCTCGCCGCGCTGTGGGTTCCGGACGTTGTAGACGACCTTGTTGACCACCACCCGGTCGCCGACGAGCAGGGTGTCCTCCATCGAACCGGAGGGGATGAAGAACGCCTGGAGCAGGAAGGTGCGGATCAGCACCGCCAGGCAGAAGGCGACGATGAGCAGCAACGGCAGCTCCTGCCAGAGCGGCATCTGCCGCTTGCCCCGCCGGGTCCGCCGACGCCAGGGATCGGCCGCACCGCTGTCGTCAAGCGCCTGTACCACACCCACTCCCCGGTCCGCAGAAACGACTACCGCCCGGGAACCTCGTCGAGGCTCCCCGGGCGGTAGTCGGAGGTCACCCGCCACGATGGCGGGCCACCGCCGCGCTGCGCCCGTACGACCAGGGTAGTGCGGACTGGCCGGTACGACATACGCGCAGCTCGGGCGGCGTGGCGCAGAGCGAGGTCAGCTCGGCTGCTTCTCGCGCAGCTCCTTGATCTTGGCCTTCTTGCCACGCAGCTCACGCAGGTAGTAGAGCTTGGCACGGCGGACGTCACCGCGCACCACGACCTCGACACGGTCGATCGCCGGGCTGTTGATCGGGTAGGTCCGCTCGACGCCGACGCCGAAGCTCAGCTTGCGGACGGTGAAGGTCTCGCGCAGCCCAGCACCCTGGCGACGGATGACGACGCCCTGGAAGATCTGGACCCGGGACCGGGCTCCCTCGACCACCCGGGCGTGCACCTTGACGGTGTCACCGGCGCGGAAGTCGGGCAGGTCGGTGCGCTTCGACTGGGCGTCAAGGGCGTCCAGGATGTTCATCGCTGTGTCCTCGTGAGGCTCACGGCGCACCGTCACTCGGCGCGCGGATGGGTGATACTGATCCCCGGGTGGTGGCCGGTGGAACCGACCCCGGTCGAGGATCCTCGCAGCCGCCTACGGGCGCAGACGACTGCGGCAACCCCCCTACTTTGCCACATCCGCTCCGGGCACCTGAAATCCGGCCCGCTGCAACGTCGCCACGTCCCGTTTGTCCAGGCTCTCCGGGTCCAGTCCGGCGAGCATGTCCGGCCGACGGTGACCCGTCCGGATCAGCGACTCGTCGCGCCGCCAGCGGGCGATCCGGCCGTGGTCGCCGGAGCGGAGCACCTCCGGTACCGACAGCCCCCGCCAGGTCGCCGGCTTGGTGTACATCGGCGCTTCCAGCAGCCCGTGCGCGTGCGACTCCTCGGTCAACGAACCGGCGTTACCGAGCACCCCCGGCAGCAGCCGGGTCACCGCCTCCAGGATCACCAGCACCGCCACCTCGCCGCCGAAGAGGACATAGTCGCCGAGGCTGACCTCGGTGACCGGCATCCGCGTCGCCGCGTGGTCGAGGACCCGCTGGTCGATGCCCTCGTACCGACCGCAGGCGAACAGCAGGTGCGGCTCGGCCGCCAGTTCGTGGGCCAACGCCTGGGTGAAGGGCACCCCGACCGGCGACGGCACCAGCAGCCGGGGCGGAGCGGACTCGGCCGGGGCCAGGGCGTCCAACGCCTCACCCCACGGCTCGGGCCGCATCACCATGCCCGGCCCGCCACCGTACGGGGTGTCGTCGACCGTCCGGTGCACGTCGTGGGTCCAGTCGCGCAGGTCGTGCACGGCCAGCCGCAGCGTCCCGTTGGCTCGGGCCTTGCCGATCAGCGACAGGTCCAGCGGGGCGAAGTACTCCGGGAAGATCGACACGATGTCGACGCGCATCAGGGGTGCCGCCAGTCAGAGATCGAGCAGGCCGCCGGGCGGGTCCACGACGACCCGACCACCGGCGAGATCGACCTCGGGGACGATCTCCTTGACGAACGGGATCAGCGCCGTGCGCCCCTCGGGACGTCGCAGCACCAGCAGGTCGGAGGCGGGAGCGTGGTCGATCCGGGCCACCTCGCCCAACTGCTCACCGGTCGGGGTGACCACGGCCAGCCCGACGAGCTGGTGGTCGTTGAACTCCTCCGGATCCTCCGGCGGAGCGACGTCGGCGCTGTCCACCACGAGCAGGGTGCCACGCAGCGCCTCGGCGACGTTGCGGTCCAGCACCCCGTCGAAGACGACCAACAGCCGCCCCTGGTGCCAACGGGCGGACTCGACGGTCAACTCGTCGGGCACCTGGAACGGCACACCGGGACCGCTCGGCACGGGCTGGGCGGCGTTCGCCCCCGGCATGGTGGCCAGCACCGTGCCGGGGGCGAACCGCGTCTCGGGCTCGTCGGTACGTACCTCCACGGTGACCTCACCGCGGATGCCGTGCGGCTTACCGATCCTGCCGACGATGAGCTGCATCAGTACGAGTCGACGATGTCGACGCGCACGCCGCGCCCACCGATGGAGCCGATCACCTGGCGCAGCGCCTTGGCGGTCCGGCCGGACCGCCCGATCACGGTGCCGAGGTCCTCGGGATGCACCCGGACCTCCAGCCGCTTGCCGCGACGGGAGTCGACCATCCGGACGCGCACGTCGTCAGGATGGTCGACGATGCCCTTGACCAGGTGCTCCAACGCCGGCCGCAGCGCCATGTCAGGCCTGCTCGCCGGAGTTCGCGGCGGGCTGCTCCTCGGCCGGCGCCTGGTCGGCCTTCGGCGCCTCGGCCTTGGCTGCCTTCTTCGCCGGCTTGGCCGGGGTGTCGGCCACGCCCGCGGCGGCCTTCGCCTCGGCCTCGTAGGCCGCCTTGCGGTCGGCCCGCTCGGCGGCGACCTTCAGCGGCGGCGGGGCCGGCAGGCCCTTGAACTTCTGCCAGTCACCGGTCAGCTCCAGCAGCCGCTGCACCGCCTCGCTGGGCTGAGCGCCGACGGACAGCCAGTACTGGACCCGCTCCGACTTGACCTCGATGACCGAAGGGTCTTCCTTCGGCTGGTAGATCCCGACGAACTCGATCGCCCGGCCGTCGCGCTTGGTGCGCGAGTCGGCGATGACGATGCGGTACTGCGGGTTGCGGATCTTGCCCATCCGCAGGAGCCGGATCTTTACGGCCACGGTTGTTTCGCTCCTGTTGCGATCTCACCGACCCGGTACGGGCGGTGCACGGGTGAGCGCCAACCGGCACAGTGGGGTTGGGCCGGAGACCACTCGGGTGGACTGGCGACGCGCCGGGTTAGAGGGCGCCGGACGCGCGCCGGATACCAGCCAGCCATTCTGCCAGATCGCTTCCGGAACGTTCACACCGCACCGCCCCGGGTCACCCGAGACGGGCCGTACGTGACGAAGAACACACCCCGTGGTCAGCGGACCGGAGGGCGATCCCAGCCGTCGGGCAGGCGGTCGGGGACGGTCCAGTCCGGCGGCGGGGTGAAGTCGCACCAGGTGCCGTCGAACGGGAAAACCCCCGCCTCGGCCAGTGCGATCATCCGCTTACCCTCGGTCCGCACCGCTGCCTCGTCGGTCACCCAGTAGTGCTCCGGGAAGGCCAACCGCTCGACGAACTCGTCCTCGTCCTTCCACTCCCAACTGCGGTCCGGACGGACCCACACGTCGAGGTCCTGGTCGACGATGTCGACACCGGCCAGTCCGCCGTCGTCCCAGCGGACACCGGGTTCCTCCAGGTTGACGTACCAGCCGGTGAAGCGACCCTGGGCATCGCGGAACCACCAGACGGAGTGTGCCGCGCCGGTCGGCAGGAACTTCAGCAGCGGCGGTCCAGTCCAGCGGCCCCGCGCCAACCGGTAGGTCGGGGTCAGCCACTCGCGGAAGGGCACCGCCCGCATACCCAGCCCGGCCTCGTTGACCTCAGCGGCCACCGGCGTGCCCTCGGCCACCCAGAGCAGTAGCCCTCGTTCGTCGTCGCTGACCACCCGGGCCGGTCGGACCCAGCCGACCCGCCCCCGCCGCACGTTGCGGTGCACGACCAACCGACCAGGTTCGAACCTCACAGCCTCGACCCTATCCATCCCGAGCCGCAGCACCCCACCCCGGTGAGATGTTAGGAAGGGCCCCTTCCTCTACCGGAGGCGTTAACAGGGTGCCCTTCCTTACAACTCAGTAGGCGCGGGCGAGGATGGCGACGAGGTCCGGCTCGTCCTCGCTGTCGGGGACGGTGCCGTCGGCGCGTACCAGGCAGCGCACCGTGACACCCTGCCCGTTCGCCTTCGCCTCACCGTCGACGCCGACGGCGGACCACGGCACCCGGGCCCAGCCGGTCGCCGCCGCCTCCAGCGCCTCGTCGAGCGTGGCCACGTCGACCGTGCGCGACTCGCGGAAGGCGAGCGCCTGGTCGTGCAGCGCCCGCTGGTCGGCGTCGAGCGCGGCGAGCACCGCACCGACCACGTCCGCCACCGGCGTGGGGGACTTCGAGCCGTCCGTACGCCGGACCACCACCGCGTTGCCGGCGCCCAGGTCGCGGGGGCCGACCTCGACGCGTACCGGATAGCCGCGCAGCTCGGCATCGACGGCCCGGCGGCCGAACGGGGTGTCGGTGCGGTCGTCGAGCGCCACCCGGACACCGGCGTCGCGCAGCGCGTCGCGCAGCTTGGCCGCCGCCTCGGTGACGCCGTCACCGTCCTTGACCACCATGACGTACGCCTGGGTCGGTGCCAGCCTCGGCGGCACCCGCAGCCCGTTGTCGTCGCCGTGGCACATGATCAGACCGCCGAGCATCCGGGTCGAGGTGCCCCACGAGGTCGTCCAGGCGTGCTCCCGACCGCCCTCCGCCGAGGAGTAGCTGATATCGAACGCCTTGGCGAAGTTCTGGCCCAGCTCGTGGCTGGTGCCGAGCTGGAGCGCCTTGCCGTCGCCCATCATGCCTTCGCAGGTGTAGGTGGCGGTCGCCCCGGCGAAGCGCTCACGGGCGGTCTTGAGCCCGACCACCACCGGGATGCCGAGCACGCTCACCATCAGGTCCTCGTACGCCTCGTGCAGGATCTTGCGGGCGTAGGCGCGGGCGTCGGCGCGGGTGGCGTGCGCGGTGTGCCCCTCCTGCCAGAGGAACTCGCTGGTCCGCAGGAAGACCCGGGGGCGCAGTTCCCAGCGGACCACGTTGGCCCACTGGTTGAGCAGCAGCGGCAGGTCCCGGTACGAGTCGATCCACTTGGCCATGAACTCGCCGATGACCGTCTCGCTGGTGGGCCGCACCACCACCGGCTCGGCGAGTTGCTTGCCACCACCGTGGGTGACCACGGCCAGTTCGGGCGAGAAGCCCTCGACGTGCTCGGCCTCGCGCTTGAGGTAGCTCTCCGGGATGAACAGCGGAAAGTACGCGTTCTCCGCCCCGGCGGCCTTGATCCGGTCGTCCATCTCGGCCTGCATGCGCTCCCAGATGGCGTAGCCGGCCGGTCGGATCACCATGGTCCCCCGCACCGGCCCGTTGTCGGCCAGCTTCGCCTTGGCGATCAGATCCTGGTACCAGCGAGGAAAGTCCTCAGCCCGGGGAGTAAGCACACGCGCCATGACCGCACATCCTATGCCCCCGCACAGACCCCCCTCCGCTCCCACCCCGCGCCCCCACCCACCCCGGCGCGGTGATCAAGAAGTTTTGGTCACCAGCGGGCCGAATCCTGACGAAAACTTCTTGATCAACGCGGGTGGGGGTGGCCGCGGAGGATGAGGTGCGTGGGGGTACGCAGGGCGTTGAGGTCCCGGCGGGGGTCTTCGGGGTAGATGGTGAGGTCGGCGAGGGCGCCTTCGACCAGTCCGGGCAGGCCCAGCCATTCCCGGGCCCGCCAGGAGGCGGCGGCGAGGACGTCCAGGGTGGACATGCCGGCCTGCTCGTGCAGCAGGAGCATCTCCTCGACGGCAAGGCCGTGGTCGATGCCGCCACCGGCGTCGGTACCCACGAAGATCGGCACCCCGGCCTCGTACGCGGAGCGCACCACCTCGGGGAAGCGGTCGCGCAGGGCGAGCATGTGATCGGCGTACCCGGGGAACTTCCCCCGCGCCTGGTCGGCGATGTTGCCGAAGGTACGAATGTTGATCATCGTGGGGATCAGTGCGGTGCCCTGTCGGGCCATCAGGTCGATCACGTCGAGACTCAACCCGGTGCCGTGCTCGACCGAGTCGACCCCGGCCCGCACCATGATCTCCACCGCCGACTCGCTGAAGGTGTGCACGGCGGCGCGTACCCCGGCCGCGTGGGCGGCGGCCACGGCGGCGGTCATCGTGTCGGCGTCCCAGGCCGGTGCCAGGTCACCGACGCCCCGGTCGATCCAGTCGCCGACCAGCTTCACCCAACCGTTCCCGGCGGCGGCCTGCTCTGCCACGGTCGCGGCCACCTCGGCGGCACCGACCTCCACCCCGATGTCGCGCAGGTACCGCCTGGGCGGTGCCACGTGCCGCCCGGCCCGGATCAGGCGGGGCAGGTCGGACTCGTCGTCGAGTTCCGGGTACGGGAAGGGTGAGCCGGCATCCCGGATCGCCAGCACGCCCGCGTCCCGATCGATGCGGGCCAGGGCGCGGGCCTGGTCCAACGAGGTGATCGGCGCGCCGCCTCGGGCGATGCCGATGTGGCAGTGCGCGTCCACCAGCCCCGGCAGGATGAAGCCACGGTCGGCGATCGTCTCCGCGCCGGGCACCGGGTCGAAGGTGATCCGGTCGCCGACCAGCCACAGATCCCGGACCTCGTCGTCCGGTAGGAGCACACCGCGCACATGCAGAGCCATGCGCACAGTCCTACCCGATCACTCCTCGTCGCGCGCGAGGAGCCCCGCTCGCCGCGCGGTCAACGCCGGCAGGTCGACCGACACCTTCCACGGTCGCTTTGTGACGAAGAGATCCTCAGTGTGGGCGGCGACCTCGTAGTCGCCGGACGAACTGAGGGTGTACTCCGTCAGCGTCATCTTCTCGTGCAGCGGGTCGACCACACAGTAGGTGCGCACGCCGGCGTGGGCGTAGACCTTGGCCTTGTCGTACTGGCAGCGTGGGGGCCACGGTCATGACTCCTCTTTCCAGGCCAGCACCACCCTAAGCACCGGTCACGCCACCCGCCGTCACCGACGCGCTCAGCGGGGCGGCTTGCCGTCCTTGCCGAACTTGTTGAAGTCGATCTTCGGCAGCTTGAAGCCGGGCGGCAGGCCCTGACCGGCGGCCAGGTCCTCCGGGCTCATCCCCGGCGGGAGCTGCGGCATCCCGCCCGGGAAGCCACCCTGCACCCCCCGGGTGCCGGCACCGCTGCGCGGCCGGTTTCCACCCTTGGTGCCCTTGCGCTTGTTCTTCGGCGACTTGGTCGCCTTGCGCCGACCGGCGCCGGGCAGGCCCATCATGCCGCCCATCTGCTTCATCATCTTCTGCGCGTCGGTGAAGCGGTTGAGCAGCTGGTTGACGTCCATCACGGTGACGCCGGAACCGTTGGCGATCCGGGCCCGCCGCGACCCGTTGATGATCTTCGGGTTGGTGCGCTCGGCCGGGGTCATCGACCGGATGATCGCGGTGATCCGGTCGAAGTGCTTGTCGTCCAGCTCGGCGAGCTGGTCCTTGACCTGCCCCATGCCCGGCATCATGGCCAGCACGTTGGCGATCGGCCCCATCCGGCGTACCGCGATGAGCTGGTCGAGGAAGTCCTCCAGGGTGAACTGCTCGCCGCCCATCAGCTTGGCGGTCATCTTCTCCTTCTGATCGGTGTCGAAGGCCGCCTCGGCCTGCTCGATCAGAGTGAGGACGTCGCCCATGCCGAGGATCCGGCTGGCCATCCGGTCGGGGTGGAAGACGTCGAAGTCCTCCAGCTTCTCGCCGGTGGAGGCGAACAGAATCGGCTGCCCGGTGACCTCACGCACCGACAGCGCAGCACCACCTCGGGCGTCGCCGTCGAGCTTGGAGAGGACCACGCCGGTGATGCCGACGCCGTCCCGGAACGCCTCCGCCGTGCGCACCGCGTCCTGGCCGACCATCGCGTCGATGACGAAGATGACCTCGTCGGGGTTGACCGCGTCGCGGATGTCGGCGGCCTGCTGCATCATCTCCGCGTCGACACCGAGCCGGCCGGCGGTGTCCACGATGACGACGTCCCGGGCAGCCCGCCGGGCGTGCTCGATGGAGGACTTCGCCACCTGCACCGGGTCGCCGACCCCGGTGCCGGGCTCCGGGGCGTACACCTCGACACCGGCGCGGCCACCGAGCACCTGGAGCTGCCCGACGGCGTTGGGGCGTTGCAGGTCGGCGGCGACCAGCAACGGCTGGTGGCCCTGGGCCTTGAGCCAGCGGGCCAGCTTGCCGGCGAGGGTGGTCTTACCGGAACCCTGGAGACCGGCGAGCATGATCACCGTCGGCGGCTGCTTGGCGAACTGGAGCCGCCGCCCCTCGCCGCCCAGCACGGCGACCAGTTCCTCGTTGACGATCTTGATGATCTGCTGGGCCGGGTTGAGCGCCTGGGAGACCTCCGCGCCGCGCGCCCGCTCCTTGACGTTCGCGATGAAGCCCTTGACCACCGGCAGCGCGACGTCCGCCTCCAGCAGCGCGAGGCGGATCTCGCGCGCGGTGGCGTCGATGTCGGCGTCGGTGAGGCGTCCCTTGCCACGGAGCTTGGTGAAGATCCCGGAGAGGCGGTCACTCAAGGTGTCAAACACGCGAACATCCCGATTGTCAGTGTTCCGGCGAGCACGAACGAGGCCGGGAGAGCTGTCCGACCACCGCTAGGGTAGCCCGCCGCCCACACCCGCGCTTCCGGCCCGGCAGCCCGCGCCAGCCGGTCGCCACCGTCACCGTCGCAGCCGTCGGGCCGAGGCCGACCACGACCGGTCAGGTGCTCACACGGCGGCGAGGACGGCCGCCTCCAGGCGGGCCCGTTCGTCCTCCGGTGGCCAGCCACCGACCAGGTAGAAGGCGTCCACCACGTCACCGCCGAGCGTGGCGATCCGGGCCGCCCGGACCTGGGCGCCGGCCGCGTCCAGCGCACTGGTCACCCGGTAGAGCAGTCCGGCGGCGTCGGCGGCGCGCAGCTCCAACAGCACCGCGTCGGTGGCGGCGTCCCGGTGCCAGACCACCCGAGGTCGGGCCCCGGCCCCCCGTGCGGCCAGGGCCCGACCGCGCAGTCGCTGGTTCACCGAGACGTCGCCGCGCACCGCCCGGCGCAGGTCCGCGCTCAGCGCCACCGGATCCGGGGCCAGGCCGTAGCGCGGCTGCACCAGACACTCCACCAGCGCCCGCCCGTCCACCGTCGAGGCGTCGGCGGAGAGCACCTCCAGCCGGTGCAGGGCCAGGCAGCCGGCCACCGTCGCGAGCAGGCCACGCCGGTCCGCCGCGGCCACCGCCACCCGGTCGGCGGTCAGGTGTACGACCGGCAGCGGCCCGGCCACCAGCGTCGGGTCGGGTGCCGGCGGGGCGGGTACGTCGCCCGTGTCGAGCGTGGTGCGGACCCGGGCGACCAGTTCGGCGACCAGCCGACCCTTCCAGTCCGTCCAGGCGGCCGGGCCGGTCGCGGCGGCATCGGCCCGCACCAGCGCGTACAGCAGGTCGAGGGTGGTCACGTCGCCCACCGACTCGGCCACCCGGGCGATGGTGACCGGGTCGGACAGATCCCGCCGGGTGGCCACCTCGGGCAGCACCAGGTGCAGCCGGACCAGCTTGCCGATCAGCGCCGCCTCGGCCGCCGGCAGGCCGATCCGGGTCGCGATCCCCTCGGCGATCGGTGCGCCCACCACACTGTGGTCGCCGGGGAGGCCCTTGCCGACGTCGTGCAGCAGCGCGGCCAACAGCAGCAGGTCGGGGCGATCCACGTCGCGGGCGTGCCGGCTGGCCTCGGCCGCCGTCTGCACCAGGTGACGGTCCAGGGTGAACCGGTGCACCGGGTTGTGCTGGGGCAGGCTGCGCAGCCGGGTCCACTCCGGCAACCAACCGTCGACCAGGCCGTACCGGTCACAGGTCTCCCAGGCCGGGATGATGTCGGCCCCCGCCCCCAGCAGTGTGGTCAGGGCGGCGCGCGCCTCCGTCGGCCACGGCGTCGGCAACGGCGGGCAGTACGAGGCCAGCCACTCGCAGGTCGCTCGGGCGATCGGCAGCCCGGTGGTCGCCGCGGCGGCGGCCATCCGCAGCGAGAGGCTGGCGTCGGGGCGGGCCCCGATGGCGGTACGGGCCAGCACCAGCTCGCCGTCGTGTTCCACCACGTCCCGGGCGACCGGTCGGCGCAGCGGCCTTCCGTCGGCACCCCGGCGGCGACCGGAGCGCAGCCGGTCGGCGGCGCGGAAGGCGTCGTCCAGAGCGTGGCTGATGGTCCTGGCGTCGCTGGCGACCCGACGCAGCAGGGTGTCGCCGTCGCCGTCCTCCGGCCGCGACGCCATCGCGGATCGCTGCTCCGCCGACATCTCCTCAGGCTGCGGCGGCACCACGCCCGGTGGGACGTCCTCGGCGCCACCGAACGGCGTCCGGCGCAGGCCGAGCAGGGCCGCCACCGGGTCGCGTTCCTGCGCCAGCAGCCGGTCGACCCGCCGGCCGACCTGCTGATGCAGGGCGTCACGGGTGTCCAGCAGCCGCAGGTGCGCGGCGTGCACGGCGGGTCGTAGCGCGTCGGTGATCCCGGCGGTGGCGATGGCCCGCAGGATGCCCACGTCGCGCAGGCCACCGGCCGCCTCCTTGAGGTCACCCTCCAGCAGGTGGGCCAGTTCACCGTGGGCGTGCCAGCGGGCGGCGCTGCTCTCCCGCAGGGGCCCGAGCTGACGGACGGCGGTACGCCGCCAGTGGTCGGTCGCCCGGTCCAGCAGCGTGTGGGCGAGTTCCGGGTCACCGGCGACGAGCCGGGCGTCGAGCAGCCCGAGGGCCACCTTCACGTCGTCCTGGGCGACCGACAGCGCCTCGGCGACGGTCCGTACGGAGTGGTCCAGCCGCACTCCGGCGTCCCAGATCGGGTACCAGAGCGCGGCGGCCAGTTCGTCGATGCCGGGCACCCCGGCGTGTACCAGCACCAGGTCGAGGTCACCGTAGGGGGCGCACTGCCGCCTACCCAGTCCGCCGACCGCGAGCAGCGCGACGCCCGGCCGGTCCGGCAGCAACCGGGCCAGCCAGGCGTCGTACGCGTCGGCGCGGGCCCGACGAGCTGCCGCGCCGACCCCGGCCACGATGCCGACGACCTCGTTGACCAGGAGTTCAGTGCTACCGGGGGGTACTGAGCCTGTCCTACTGGTCAACGAGGTCATCGATGTTCGTCCTACAGTGCGTCCAGGCCGCGCTCGCCAGTACGGACCCGGACGACCTCCTCGACAGCGGTCACCCAGACCTTGCCGTCACCGATCTTGCCCGTCCGGGCGGCTGCCACGACGGCGTCGACGATCTTCTCGACGTCGATCTCGTCGGTGAGCACCTCCACCCGGATCTTGGGCAGGAACTCGACGGTGTACTCAGCGCCTCGGTAGACCTCGGTGTGGCCCTTCTGCCGCCCGTAGCCCTGAACCTCGCTCACCGTCAGCCCGGCCACGCCCAGCGTGTGCAGGGCCTCCTTGACGGCGTCCAACTGGTGCGGCTTGATGACCGCGGTCACCAGCTTCATGTCCAACCCCTCCATCTCAGGAACGTTAGCCGGCGACCTTCTCGCTTACCGGTTCGGTGGGCTCGGTCTTCGGCGCGGCCGAGGTGCCGATGCCCGCGGCGGCGAACGCCCCACCGCCGCCACCCGTGGAGCTGAACTCGTACGCGCTCTCCGCGTGCTCGGCGTTGTCGATGCCCTCGACCTCCGCCTCGGTGCTGGCGCGGAAGCCGATGGTCTTCTCGATCGCGAACCCGATGATGTACGCCACCACGAACGAGTAGACCAGCACCGCGATCACACCGACCGCCTGAAGGCCCAGCAGCTTGATGCCGCCGCCGTAGAGCAGACCGGCGTTGCCCTCACCGGAGAGCACCTCGATGGCCAGGAAGCCGATGAGCAGCGAGCCGATGATGCCGCCGACCATGTGCACCGCGACCACGTCGAGCGAGTCGTCGTACTTGAGCTTGTACTTCAGGCCGACCGCGAGCGCACAGATCGCACCGGCGATCAAGCCGAGGGCGATGGCACCCAGCGGCTCCAGGAACGCACAGGCCGGGGTGATACCGACCAGACCGGCGATCGCACCGGAGGCCGCACCCAGGGTGGTCGGCTTGCCGTCGCGGAGCCACTCCACCACGATCCAGCCGAGCACCGCGGCGGCGGTGGCGACCTGCGTGTTGATCAGCGAGACGGCGGCGGCACCGTCGGCGGCACCCGCCGAGCCGGCGTTGAAGCCGAACCAGCCGAACCACAGCAGCGCCGCGCCGAGCAGCACCATCGGCAGGTTGTGCGGCTTGAACTTGTCCTTCGGCCAACCGACCCGCCGACCCAGGACGAGCGCCAGGGCGAGCGCCGCGGCACCGGCGTTGATGTGCACCGCCGTACCACCGGCGAAGTCGAGCACGCCCAGCTCGCCGATCCAGCCGCCGCCCCACACCCAGTGCGCGACGGGGAAGTAGACCAGGGTGGCCCACAGGCCGGCGAAGAGCAGCCACGGGCCGAACCGGGCCCGGTCGGCGATCGCACCACTGATCAGAGCAACGGTGATCACCGCGAACATCAGCTGGAATCCGGCGAAGAGCAGGTCCGGGATACCGCCCTCGGTCCCGCTCTCCAGCATGCCGCGCAACCCAGCGGCGGAAAGATCACCGGTGATCCCGCCGATGTCCCCGCTGAACGCGATGCTGTAGCCGTAGAACACCCACAACAGGCTGACCAGACCGATCGCGCCGAAGCTCATCATCATCATGTTGAGCACGGACTTGGACCGCGTCATGCCCCCGTAGAACAGCGCCAGGCCGGGCGTCATGAGCAACACCAGCGCGGCTGAAGTCAAAATCCAGGCGGTGGCACCAGAATCTAGCTCCGGCACGCTGCCTCCTCTCGGGTTGTTTTCCCTCCCTCCCGGCATCGCGCAGCATCGCCCGTACGCCGGTTGCGCGGAAGCCTGGTCGTCGGCTGTTTCGCACAGGGACCCCGGCTGGTTTCCGAATAGTGACAGCTTGTTTCGGACGTGTGAAGAAAACCGCACACCTCCGCGCTTTGACGGAAGTGGATCGGCCATTCGGTGCCGACCCATCCCCCGACTGATCAGCGAAGGGCGTATTCGAGGGCGTGTCGCTCGTAGTCGAGCAACCGCAGATCCCGCATCGGTCGGCGCAGGTGCCCCTTGTGCACGATCCGGACGAACGCCGGCTCCCCCGCCGCGGCCATCCGCCGGATGCCCTCCACGTGGTCGACGATCCGCTTGCGGATGGTCCGGATCAGCCGGTGCCGGTCACGGGGAATGAGCCCGTACGCGTCGGCGAACAGCCGCAGCCGACGCGGCCGGTCGGGGTGCTTCCAGCCCAGCGTGATGGAGTCCCGGTCGGAGAAGATCGGCACCCAGGTCCACGCCGCGTACGCCACGTCGTAGATCCGGGCACCCGGCGAGGCCAGGTCGAAGTCGATCAGCCCGAGGGTGCCGTCCGGCCGCCAGATGACGTTGTGCGGTGCCGCGTCGTGGTGGCAGATGACCTCGGTGTCCGGCGGCGGTGGGCCGAACGAGCGCCACACCGCCTGCGGCGGCGGCACGAAACCGTACTGGGCGTCGTGGAACATGCGCAGCATGGTCGCGACCGTGACAAGTGCCTCGTCGGTGACCCAGTGCGGGGCCAACGGGTACTCCCCGCACTCCCCCTCCAGGTACGACAGCACCTCCCGGTTGCGCTCGTCCATGCCGAGGGCACGGGGCGCACCGGTGAACCCGACGTACTCCAGGTGACGCAGCAGGGCGTGCACCGACGGGGTCCACGGACCGGCGTTGCGCCGCACCGTGTCACCGACCCGCACCACGGTGCTCACGTTCCCGCCGTGCAGCGGGATCTCCTGCGAAGTCACGTACGGTCTCCCGAGGCGCTGCGACGGGTGACTCGGGTCACGCCAGCCCGCGTACGCGCGATCGTTTCTGGTCACCCGAGGTTACGCGGTCTGACCGGTGGGCTCGGTACCCAGCAACGCGTCGACGAACTGGGCCGGGTCGAACGGCGCCAGGTCGTCCGCGCCCTCGCCGAGGCCGACCAGCTTCACCGGGATGCCGAGCTTGCGCTGCACGGCGATGACGATGCCGCCCTTGGCCGTGCCGTCGAGCTTGGTCAGCACCACGCCGCTGACGTTGACCACCTCGGTGAACACGCGTGCCTGCTCCAGCCCGTTCTGGCCGGTGGTGGCGTCGAGCACCAGCAGTGTCTCGTCGATCGGGCCGTGCTTCTCCACCACCCGCTTGACCTTGCCCAGCTCGTCCATCAGGCCGATCTTGTTCTGCAGGCGGCCGGCGGTGTCGACGAGGACGGTGTCCACCCCTGTCTCGATGCCCCGCTTGACCGCGTCGAAGGCGACGCTGGCCGGGTCGGCGCCCTCGGGGCCACGCACCGTCTCGGCACCGACGCGACCCGCCCAGGTCTGCAACTGGTCGGCGGCGGCGGCGCGGAAGGTGTCGGCCGCGCCGAGCAGCACGCTACGGCCGTCGGCGATGAGCACCCGGGCGATCTTGCCGCAGGTGGTGGTCTTGCCCGCACCGTTGACCCCGACCACGAGCAGCACCGCCGGCACGCCCTCCTTCGGGGCGGTGTGCAGCGACCGGTCCAGCGACGGGTCGAGCGCGTTGACCAGCTCGGCCGCGAGCAGGGTGCGCAGTTCGGCCGTCGAACGGGTACCCAGCACCCGGGTGCGCTCCCGCAGCCGGTCGACGATCTCCCGGGTGGCGTCGATGCCGACGTCGGCGGTGATCAGGCTGTCCTCGATCTCCTCCCAGACATCCTCGTCGAGTCGGTCCCGGCTGAGCAGGCCGAGCAGGCCCTTGCCGAAGACGTTCTGCGACCGCGACAGCCGTGACCGCAGCCGCACCAGCCGTCCGGCGGTCGGCTCGGGCACCTCGACGGTCGGTGCCGGTGCCTCGACGACCGGCGGCTCGACCAGGACACCGGTGGACAGATCGGCCTCCGGTGCCTGCACCGGCGGGCCGGCGAGGTCCTCTTCCGCCCGCGTGTCGACCTCCGTACGCGGCAGCGGCGGCTGAGGCCGTCGGCGCAGCCGCGGCACGACCAGCCCGATGCCGCCGAGGATCAGCAGGCCGAGCAGGGCGAGAGCGATGAGGAGGTATTCCGTCATGCCGGAATCCTGTCAGATGCCGGCGACCGCGTCTCAGCCACCGGCCCCGCCGGGCGACGGCGCTCTGCCCCCGGGGTGATCAAAAATCGGCGGTAGTCTCGGCCACAGTTGGCAGTGGTGCGCCACCAGCCGGGTAGTAAAGGATGACATTCTCTCGTCTGGAGGTGTCCGTATGGCTGCCGAGCTGCTCATCGGCCCCCTGCTACGCCGGGTCGTCGGCACTCGGGCCACCGTGTGGGTGGAGACCACAGCGCCGTCGGTGGTCACCGTCCGCACGGCCGACGGTGCCAGCGGCACCGCACCCACCTTCAGCGCGTACGAGCACCACTACGCGTTGGTGGTCGTCGACGGCCTCACCCCGGACAGCACCACCCGCTACGAGGTGCTGGTCGACGACCGGGTGGTCTGGCCGCTGCCGGAGAGCCGTTTTCCGCCCAGTGTCATCCGGACCCGGGCCGCCGACGACCGGGACCAGCCGGTCCGGCTGCTCTTCGGTTCCTGCCGGGAGGCCACCCCGCACGCCACCACCCGTAAGCTGCCGCCGGACGCGCTCGACGCGTACGCCCGGCGGGTGATGGCCGAATCCGACCCGGCGGCCCTGCCCGACCTGCTGGTGCTGCTCGGCGACCAGGTCTACGCCGACGAGACCTCGCGGACCGTGAAGCGTCTGCTGCGTCGACGGCGGCGGCGTCCGGCGGACGCCCCGAGCGACCAGGTGGTCAGCTTCGACGAGTACACGAAGTTGTACCTGGAGTCGTGGAGTGATCCGGAGATTCGCTGGCTCCTCTCCACCATGCCGAGCGTGATGATCTTCGACGACCACGAGATCATCGACGACTGGAACACCTCGGCCTCCTGGCGGGCCGACATGCGCGAACAGCCGTGGTGGGCCGAGCGGATCACCAGTGGCCTGGCCTCCTACTGGGTCTACCAACACCTCGGCAACCTCTCCCCCGACGAGATCGCCGCGGACCCGGTCTTCGCCAAGGTGAGCGCTGCGGAGGACGCCACCGAGGTGCTGCGGGAGTTCGGTGCGCGGGTCGACACCGAGGCGGACCTGGCCCACGACACCGAACGCTGGCAGGCGGTGCAGTACCAGTGGAGCTACTCGCTCGACCTGGGCCGCACCCGACTGGTGATGCTGGACAACCGGTGCAGCCGGGTGCTGCTGCCGGGCCGTCGGGCGATGCTGCCGCCCGGCGAGTGGTCGTGGTTCGTCGACCGCGCACACGGCGGCTACGACCACCTCGTGGTCGGCTCCTCGCTGCCCTGGCTGCTGCCACCGGGCATCCACCACGTCGAGGCGTGGAACGAGAAGCTGGCGGACTCGCCCCGACCGTGGGTCGCCCGGCTGGGCGAACAGCTGCGCCGAGGGTTGGACCTGGAGCACTGGGCCGCGTTCCGCCGTTCGTTCGACGCGCTGGCCGAACTGTTCGCCCGCATCGGCGGCGGCGAACCGGGCACGCCCGACGACCGCAAGGGGGCCGGTCCGGCGTACCCGCCACCGGCGTCGATCAGCGTGCTCTCCGGCGACGTGCACCACTCGTACGTGGCGCGGGTCCGGTTCGCCGACCCCACCGTACGCACCCCGGTGCACCAGCTGACCTGCTCGCCGATCCACAACCAGGTGCCCGCCGGGATGCGCCCGTTGATGCGGCTCGGGTGGGCGCGCGGCCCGGCCGGGGCGACACGTGCCCTGGCCCGCACGGCCGGGGTCCGCCGCCCCCTGGTCAAGTGGCGCCGGCTGGCCGGGCCCTACTTCGGCAACGCGGTGGCGACGCTCACCCACGCCGGTCGCGGGGCCGAGGTGATCATCGAGGGCACCACCAACGACGGTGACCTGCACGAGGTGGCGCGGCAGCGGCTCGCCGAGGGCACCGGCGGCTGAATCCGCCTCGCCACCTGTCAGACGTACGGGCCAGAATCCTCGGATGACATGGACAGCACCACAGATCGACCGGACCCCGGAGCCCTACGTCGGTGACGAACGCACCATGCTGACGGGCTGGCTCGACTACCACCGGCAGACCCTCCTGCTCAAGTGCGCGGGCCTCACCGCCGAGCAGTTGCGCACCGCCAGCGTCGAGCCGTCCGGTCTCACCCTGCTCGGGCTGGTCCGACACCTGGCGGAGGTGGAGGCCTGGTGGTTCCGCGAGAACTTCGCCGGTGAGCAGGTCGACTACCCGTACTACACGCCGGAGAATCCGGACGCCGACCACGACGTCAGCAACGCCGACGCCGAGGCGGACTTCGCCACCTACCACCGGGAGGTGGCGCTGGCCCGTGCCGCCGTCGTCGGTCGGTCGCTCGACGAGACGTTCACCGAGGTCGGTCCGAAACGGCGGACGTTCAACCTGCGCTGGGTCTACGTCCACATGATCGAGGAGTACGCCCGGCACAACGGGCACGCCGACCTGATCCGCGAACGCATCGACGGTGTCGTCGGCGAGTGAACCGCACGCGGCCCGGTCGTCACCAGCAGACAGCGACCGGGCCGGCGACGGCGCGCCTCAGCCGGCCAGCGCGGCGCGCAGGTAACGCAGGTCAGCCGGCCCGTTCCAGCGGTACGCCGACAGTCCGGCCGCCCGCGCGCCGCTGATCGCCCGATCCTCGTCGTCGACGAAGAGCACCCGCGACGGCGAGGTCTCCAGCGCCGCACAGGCGGCCTGGAAGTACTCGGGTGCCGGCTTGTGCACGCCGATGACCGAGGAGTTCACCACCACGTCCAACTCGTCGGTCAGACCGAGCGCGGTCAGGTCGGCGTCGAGCAGGTCGGTCGCGTTGGTGCCGAGTCCGACCCGGATGCCGGCGGCCCTGACCTCGCGGACGAACGCCAGCACCTCCGCATCGACCTCTCCGCGATAGCGCTGCCACTGCGCCACCGCCGCCCGGGCCCGCTCGGCGTCCCCCACGGACGGGGTGAGCGCGTCGGCCACGCTGGTCATCCAGTCGGCGTGACTGATCTGGCCGGTGAGCACGGGTTGCAGCCGTCCCCACTGCATGGCGATCTCGCCGAGCACACCGGCGGAGAGGCCGTACTCCCGCTCGACGCCGGCGGCGACCGCCGGATCCCAGCGCCGCAGCACACCGTCGAAGTCCACCAGGAGCGCCGTCGCGCGTTCCCGAGCCACTACCCGTTCTCCTCGCCGCGGCTCTGCCGCTCGTCTTCCCCGTCGGCCCGGTTGAGCCGTTGACTGATCACCTGGGTCACCCCGCCGCGCATCGTCACACCGTAGAGCGCGTCGGCGATCTCCATGGTCCGCTTCTGGTGCGTGATGACGATCAACTGGCTCTTCTCCCGCAGCTGGGCCAGCAGGGTGATCAGCCGGCCCAGGTTCACGTCGTCGAGAGCCGCCTCGACCTCGTCCATGATGTAGAAGGGGCTGGGCCGGGCACGGAAGATCGCCACCAGCATCGCCACCGCGGTCAGGGATCGTTCTCCGCCGGAGAGCAGCGACAACCGCTTGATCTTCTTGCCCGGCGGGCGGGCCTCGACCTCGACGCCGGTGGTCAGCAGGTCGTCCGGGTCGGTGAGGACCAACCGGCCCTCCCCGCCGGGGAACAGCACGGTGAAGACCTGCTCGAACTCCCGGGCGGTGTCGGCGAAGGCGCTGGCGAAGACCTCCAGGATCCGGTCGTCGACATCCTTGACCACGGTGAGCAGGTCACGCCGGGTGGCCTTGAGATCCTCCAACTGCTCGGAGAGGAACTTGTACCGCTCCTCCAGCGCCGCGAACTCCTCCAGCGCGAGCGGGTTGACCTTGCCGAGGAGGGCCAGTTCCCGTTCGGCCTTGGCGGCCCGCTTCTCCTGCACCGGGCGTTCGTAGCGGACCGGCTCAGGCACCGCGAGGCCGTCCCGCTCGGCGGCGGCCACCTCGGCCTCGGTGGGCGGCACCAACTGACTCGGGCCGTACTCGGCGATCAGCGTCTCGACCGTCAGGCCGAAGTCCTCGGCGGCCTTGGCCTCCAACTGCTCGATACGCAGCCGCTGCTCGGCTCGGGCGACCTCGTCCCGGTGGACCTGACTGGTGAGCCGTTCCAGTTCCGCACCGAACCGCTTCGCGGCCGCTCGCACCTCCTGTAGCTCCGCCTCGCGGGTGGCCCGTTCCCGCGCCACCGTGTCGCGGTGCTCCTCCGCCCGCGCGATGCTGCTGGTCAGCTGGGTCAGCGCTGTCCGCGCACCACCGGCCACGGCGCGGGCGATGGCGGCGCCCCGGGTCCGTGCCGCGCGGCGGGCCGCCGCCCGTTCCCGGGCCGCCCGCTCGGCGCTGGCCTGCCGGCGCAGTGAGTCGGCCCGTCCGGAGATGGAGGCCACCCGCTCCTCGGCGGTACGCACCGCGAGCCGGACCTCCATCTCGTTCTGCCGGGCCTGCGGCACCATCGCGGCGAGCTGGTCGCGTTCCTCGGTGGAGGGTTCCGCGTCGATCGGGGTGGCTTCGGCCAACCGCAGCCGTTCCTCCAGCTCGGCCAGGGTGGCGAGGTCCCGTTCCCGGGCCGCCTCGGCACGCGAGCGGGATTCGCCGAGCCGGTCTGTCTCCGCCTTCGCCGACCGCGCGGCGGCCCCCAGCTCGGCCAGTCGCCGCGCCGCGGCGTTGCGGTGGCTCTCCGCCTCCCGTTTGGCCGCTGCGGCGTGCTGCACCGCCTCCTTGGCGACGGCCACCTCGGCACGCGCCTCGACCAGCTGTTCCCGCAGCTCGGCGCTGGTGCGCTCGGCCGCCAGCCGGTTGGCCCGCGCCTCCTCGACGGCCGCCTGCACCTCGATGTAGCTGGGTGCCTTGGCCGACCCGCCGGCCGCCGCGTATGCGCCGAGGACGTCGCCTTCCCGGGTGACCGCACGCAGTTCGGGGTTGCCGGCGACCACCTCGGCGGCGGCGGCGAGGTCGTCCACCAGGACCACGTCACGCAGCGCCCGGTGCACCGCGGGCCGGATCTGTGCGTCGCACTCGACCAGGTCGGGTGCCCAGTGCGCGCGGTCGGGCAGCTTCGGCCGCAACGCGTCGACCGAGCCGGTCATCCCCGGCCCGGCGGGGCTACCGACGACCAGCCCGGCCCGCCCGGCATCGGAGATCTTGAGCAGGCGCATCGCCTCGACCGCCTCGTCCACGCCGGTCACCGCGACCGCGTCGGCCAGACCACCGAGCGCGGCGGCGAGCGCGGCCTCGTGGCCCGGGGCCACCGTGAGCAGGCCGGCGAGGCCACCCAACAGGCCGGGGACCTGGTCGGCGCGGGCCAGCAGGGCCCCGGCGCCGTCCTTGCGGCGCAGGCCGAGGGCGAGCGCCTCCTCCCGGGCCTTCCAGGTCGCGGCGTCCTTCTCCGCCGCCCGTTCCGCGTCCGACAGGGCACGCACCGTGGCCTGCGCCCGTTCCTGGGCGGCGACCGCCTCGGCGTGCCGGGCGTCCAGGTCGGCGTTGTCGCGATCCGCCTCGGTGGACTGCTCCGCGACCGCGTCCAGCTCGGCCTGGGCCCGCTCGGCGCGCGCCAGCGCGTCGGTGTGCGCGGCGGCGAGCCGCTCGATCTCCTCACCGGCGCTGGTGGTCCGCGCCCGGGCGGAGTTGACCTGCCCGGTCAGCCGGGCCAGGCCCTCACGCCGGTCGGCGATCGCCTTCGCGGCGGCGACCAGTTCCCGCTCGGCGGCGGCGAGCTGTCGTTCCAGTTCCTGGCGGTGCTCGACCGCCTCGGCGAGCCGGATCTGGTCGTCGGTGAGCGCCGCGCGCAGTTCCTCCTCCTGCTCGCGTACCCGGTCGGCCTCGGCCTCCAGTTGCTCCGGGTCCCGACCCGGGCGCTCGTCGTCCGGGGTGGCGCTGAGGTGCCGCAGCCGCTCGACCGCGAGCTGTTCGATCGAGCGGAACCGCTCCTGCAACGCGGAGAGCTTGTACCAGGTGTCCTGCGCGGCGGCCAGCAGCGGCGCGTCGGACGCCAGCGCCTCTTCCAGTTCACCGAGGCGGGACTGCACCTCGGCGTGCTCGGCCTCGACCTGCTCGCGTCGCTGCCGGAGCGCGGTCTCGTCCGCGATCTCCTTGTCCAGCGTGGTCCGCAACGTGGCCAGGTCGTCGGCGAGCAGCCGCAGCCGGGCGTCGCGCAGGTTGGCCTGGATCACCGCGGCGCGGCGCGCCACCTCGGCCTGTCGGCCGAGCGGCTTGAGCTGTCGGCGCAGCTCGGCGGTGAGGTCGGTGAGCCGGTTGAGGTTGGTCTGCATCGCGTCGAGCTTGCGCAGCGCCTTTTCCTTGCGCTTGCGGTGCTTGAGGACGCCGGCCGCCTCCTCGATGAACGCCCGCCGGTCCTCCGGCTTGGCGTGCAGCATCCCGTCGAGGCGGCCCTGCCCGACGATGATGTGCATCTCCCGGCCGATACCGGAGTCGCTCAGCAGCTCCTGGATGTCGAGCAGCCGGCAGGAGTCGCCGTTGATCTCGTACTCGCTCTCGCCGGAACGGAACATCCGGCGGGTGATGGAGACCTCGGTGTACTCGATCGGTAGGGCACCGTCGGTGTTGTCGATGGTGAGGGTCACCTCGGCGCGGCCCAGCGGCGCCCGTCCGGCGGTGCCGGCGAAGATGACGTCCTCCATCTTGCCGCCGCGCAACGCCTTCGCGCCCTGCTCGCCGAGCACCCAGGCGATGGCGTCGACGACGTTGGACTTGCCGGAGCCGTTGGGGCCCACCACGCAGGTGATCCCCGGCTCCAGCTTGAGCGTTGTCGCGGAGGCGAAGGACTTGAAGCCCTTCACCGTCAGGCTCTTGAGATGCACCTTCTCGATCCTCGTCCGGTGGCCGCCGTACCGTCGCCCGGCTGCGCGGACCCTGGTAAACCCGCAGACTAACCCGGGACCGGGTGGCGCACACGACGCGACCCGCCTGCCGGTCGCCGGCACCGTCCGGGTCGCGTGCCCCCGAACATCCCATGCCGACCGGGTACGCACAGAGCTGCGCGCCGGCACATGGTGTCGGCGCGCTCAGTGCGGTGGTGCTGTTCAGTTGTCGCGACCAATGGGTGCGGTCGCGGTATGCGGCCAGGTGGGTCAGGTCAACGCGGGCTCGGCCAGACGGAGCAGATCGTCCGCCTCCGCCGCAGCCGCCGCGAGCCGATCGTTCTCAGCTCGCAGGCGCGTGACCTCGAACTCTAGGGACTGAACCCTGGCACGCAGTCGGGTGACCTCGTCGAGCAGGCGCCGGTCGGGCGCCGCACCTACGTGGCCGTAGAGGGCCTTCGCCATTTTTACTCCTTGATGTGCGCTGCCGGAGAGGCCGGCCAACGCGCGCCCCTGTGAACGCGACTACCATTCCCACAATTTCTGGGCATGGCCGGGCGCGACTGGCGACAACACCATATTGAGCCGACAGCCCCTGCTTCGTCAAGTTCACGCAGGCCGTAGATCATCTCGGTGTCGGCCACACCTGTCGCGGGAGGCTGCCTCAAAGGCGCGGACACGCTCTGTCCGGACATCTCGACTCTACGCTTCGGAATCGCCGAAGACCTCACCCGGACGTACAAGCTCCTCTTAACTCTTCCTTAGCCAGATTGCTGCTGCTCAGAAGCGGCACGTAGCGTCACCCCGGCTCTCAACTGATGTGTGGAGGCAACCGGCGTGCACGGCTGGAATGATCCGATCGACCCGGAACACACCCCCCGGCGAGAGGAATCGTGGACCGACGAACCGGCCTGGTTGACCGACCGGCCGGCACCACGGTCGTCCTATCTGTTCGGCGACGACCCGGAGGAGCCCTCGGCCGGGTGGTACCGCGACCAGCCCACCGAGCAGTGGCGATCCGACCTCACGCACCCCCACCAGCCCACCGAGCAGTGGCGGCCTGCCGATCAGCACCCCTACCAGCCCACCGAGCAGGCGTACCCGACGGCGGGACAGGACTGGCACGACACCTCCGCGTCGTCCTGGCAGGAGGCCGGACGGCACCACCGCGACACCGACGGCTGGTCCACCCCCCACGCGTCGCCGCAGGGCAGCCCGTACGCCTACGATGATCGGCCCGACCGGTACGCCGATCAGTCCGTCGGCTACCCCGACCGGACCGACCCGTACGCCGAACCGGTCCTCCGTTCCCCCTACCAGTCGGCGCAGACCGCGCACCGCGAGCCGGTCGGAGCCGACGAGCCGGGACGCGAACCGAGCGGCAAGGGCCGTCGGTCCGGGCGGCGGTCCCGCCCCCTGGTGATGGGCGGTGCCGCCGCGGCGGCCACCCTCGTGGTGAGCATCGGGGTCGCGGCCCTGGCACTGCCCGGCGACGACACCCCGTCCACCACGGCCGACGAGGCACCTGTCGCCAGCGCGCCGGCACTGACGGAGGACGAGGACCAGGCCCTTCCGTTCGACCTGTCCGAGAGCCCGAGCCCGAGTCCCAGCGCGAGCCCGAGCGCCTCTCCCAGCACCGCCACCGCGTCACCGTCGGCGAGCCGGTCGGCGCGGGCCACACCCTCGCCAGCGCGCACCACTGCCGCGTCCCGGCTCAACGCCGACCGGCAGGGCAGTCCGAGCCGCGGCGCCTCGACCAGCCCGTCGTCCTCCGCCGGTGTCGCCTCCGAGGCGGAGGAGGTGGTCGCGCTGGTCAACGCCGAGCGGGCGAAGGCCGGTTGCGGTGCGCTCAGCATCAACGACAAGCTGATGACCGCGGCCCAGCGGCACAGCCAGGACCAGGCCGACCACCAGAACATGTCGCACACCGGCAGCGACGGCAGCGATCCCGGTGACCGGATCGATCGGGTCGACTACGCCTGGCGCACCTACGGCGAGAACGTCGCCTGGAACCAGCGCACCCCGGCGGCCGTCATGGACGCCTGGATGAACAGCCCCGGACACCGGCAGAACATCCTCAACTGCGCCTTCACCGAGATCGGCGTCGGCGTGGCGAGCAGCAACGGGCCGTACTGGACGCAGGTCTTCGCCGCACCACGCTGAGCGCGAATCCTTGTCGGGTCTGCGCTCGTTTGACCGGGTGGGGTACGCCGAGACCCGGCGTACCGGCTCGGGCGGCCCGATGCCGCCCCGCGACCTGCGGAGCTGGCGATGCGGATCGGCCTGGGCGGGCGACCGGCGCGGTGGGTGCACCGCCGGGCGCTGCCCGCCGGTCTGACGTTCACCCTGCTGGTCACCGTGGCCGCCTGCCGGCCGGAGCTGACGCCACCGGGGGCACCGACCAACTGGCCGAGCACCTCGGCGCGGCACTGGCAATGGCAGTGGCAGCTCACCGGGGTGCTCGATCCGGAGGTCGAGGCGGACGTGTTCGTCCTCGACCCGGTCGGCACCACCACCGCGCAGACCGCCGAGCTACGCTCCCGCAAACGTCGGCTGGTCTGTCAGGTGCACATCGGCTCGATGCACCCGGCCGACCCCGACGCCAGTCGCTATCCGGCACCGGTACGCGGTGCCACGGCGGCCGACACCGGGCGCGTCTGGCTGGACGTCCGCCGGTGGGAGGTCCTGCGACCGGTGCTCGCCGACCGGTTCCGGCTCTGCCGTGGGAAGGGATTCGGCGCGGTGGTGTTCGCCGACGCCGACGGTTACGACAGGCCTTCCGGCTTCGCGTTGGAGTTCGACCACCAGCTGGCGTTCAACCGTCGGGTCGCCGCGCTGGCCCGCTCGCTCGATCTCTCCCCCGGCCTGCTGAACGACCTGCCGCAGGTCGCCGCGCTGGCCCCGGACTTCGACTTCGCCGTCAACGAGGAGTGCGTACGGCTGGGCCAGTGTGACCGGTTGCTGCCCTTCGTCGACGCCGGTAAACCGGTGTTCCACGTCGAGTACTCCGGTGCCGTCACCGATTTCTGCGTGACCAGCGTCGGCTACGGCTTCGCCTCCGTGCGCAAGAACCGCAGCCTGGACGCCTGGCGGCTACCGTGTGCGGCCCCCTGACGGCGGGCTCGGCCTGGTCCGGGGCAGGGGTTGGCACCGGGGGCAGCTGTACGACGAGCGGTTCATGAACACCTCACGACGGATCGGCGTGCCACAGCGACGGCAGGGCTGCCCTTCCCGCCCGTACGCGTTCAACGACCGGTCGAAGTAGCCACTCTCGCCGTTGACGTTGACGTAGAGGGCGTCGAAGCTGGTGCCACCGGCGGTGATCGCCTCACCGAGGACGTCCCGCACGTGCCCGAGCAGCCGCTGTGCGGCCGGGCCGGTGAGCGCGTCGGTGGGGCGGGTGCCGTGCAGTCCCGCCCGCCACAGCGCCTCGTCGGCGTAGATGTTGCCCACGCCGGAGATCAGGCTCTGGTCGAGCAGCGCCCGCTTGACCTCGGTACGCCGACGGCGCAGCGCGGCCACGAACTCCGGGTCGGAGAACTCCGGGTCGAGCGGGTCGCGGGCGATGTGGGCGATCTCCGCCGGCAGGGTGCCGCCACCCTCGCTGACCGACAGTCCACCGAACGTGCGCTGGTCGACGAAGCGCAGCTCGGGGCCGTCGTCGTCGAACCGGAACCGGACCCGCAGGTGGGTCTCGTCGGGCGCGTCCGCCGGTTGCAGCAGCAACTGCCCGGACATGCCGAGATGCCCGACGACGGCGTCGCCGCTGTCCAGCGGAAGCCAGAGGTACTTGCCGCGCCGCCGGACGTCGAGCACCTTCCGACCGGCCAGAACGTCGGCGAAGTGGGCCCCGCCGGGCAGGTGCCGACGGACCGCCCGGGGATGCCGCACCTGCACCGACAGGATCCGGCGACCGGTGACCCAGCGGGACAGTCCCTGCCGGACGGTCTCCACCTCCGGCAACTCAGGCATGGTGTGCCTGGGCCCCGACCTCGTCCACCAGGTCCCGCTTGTCACCGTCGGTGGCGTCCGCCGAGCCGTCGGTCGCGTTCGCCGAGCCGGTGGTGGCGTTCGCCGGGCCGTCGGTGGCGTTCGCCGAGCCGTCGGTGGCGTCTGCCGGCTTCTCCGCCGAGCCGTCGGCGGTCGCCTCCGCCTGCTCGGTGAGGGTCCGCCAGGCCGACTCCGCCGCCCGCTGCTCGGCTTCCTTCTTGCTCCGCCCGTCCGCGCCGCCGTACCGGTTCCCGGCGACCACCACCCAGGCGGTGAAGGTCTTCAGGTGGTCCGGTCCGGTGCCCTCGATCCGGTACTCCGGAACGCCGAGGCCGAGCGCGGCGGTGAGTTCCTGGAGGCTGGTCTTCCAGTCCAGTGCGGCACCCCGGCCGGCGGACTCGGCCATCAGCGGGTCGAACAGCCGGTGGATGACGAGGGCGGCGGTGTCCAGCCCGTACTGGAGGTAGATCGCACCGAGCAACGCCTCCAGGGTGTCGGCGAGGATGCTCGCCTTGTCCCGGCCGCCGGTGGTCTCCTCGCCCTTGCCGAGCAGCAGGTAGGGGCCGAGCCCGTCGGGGCCGAGGTTACGCGCCACGTCGGCGAGCGCGCGCATGTTGACCACGCTGGCCCGCAGCTTGGCCAGCTGCCCCTCCGGCAGGTCGGGGTGGTTCTGGAAGAGCGCCGTCGTGATCACCACGCCCAGCACCGAGTCGCCGAGGAACTCCAGCCGCTCGTTGGTGGGCAGCCCGCCGTTCTCGTATGCGTACGAGCGGTGGGTGAGCGCGCGTTCCAGCAGTTCCGGGTCCAGTGAGACGCCGAAGGCGGCCTCCAGGTGGCCGATTGCGGGCCGCCTGCGCTTGTCGTTGCTCATGTGCGTACCTCGGTGTCGGTCGTGCGATCGGTGCGGTCCCCGGTCAGCAGCGCGGCCACCCGCTCGGTGGCGTCGCGCCGCCAGAGGTGGGCGGCCAGGGCGATGCCGGAGGTGATGTCGTCGGCGCGGGCGGCACCGTGGCAGACGACGACGGTGCCGGCCACGCCGAGCAGCGCGGCCGCCCGGGGCGCGCCACCACCGGGCGGGGGCCCGCCGGCCATGGCGTACGCGCCTTCGACGGCCTTGAGCAGCACGTTACCGGTGAACCCGTCGGTGACCACCACATCGGCGCGCGTGCCGAGGCAGACGTCGTACCCCTCGACCAGCCCGACGTAGCGTGCGTCGCCGGGCAGCGTCGCCGCGCTGAGCATGGGGTCGGTGAGCCGGCGGGTCCGGTCGCCCTTGCCGGTTTCGGTGCCCACGGAGAGCAGCCCCACCCGGGGCGCGGCGACGCCGTGGGCCACCGACGCGTAGGCGGCACCGAGCACGGCGTGCCGGGCGAGCGTGGCCGGGGTCGGCTCCAGCGAGCCGCCGACGTCGAGCAGGACGACGGTGCCGGAGACGCCGGGTAGCGCGGCGGCGAGGGCCGGGTGTCGCACGTCGGGCCAGCGACCGAGCCCGAGGGCAGCGGCGGTGACGGTCGCGCCGGTGGAGCCGGCGGAGACCAGCGCGTCGGCGTACCCGGCCCGGACGGCGGCGACTGCCGCGCGGACGGTGGTCTCGGCACGCGCGGCGCTGGGATCGTCGGCCATGTCGACGACGGATTGGGCGGGCCGGACCGTGATCCGGTCTCGCTGGGCCGGGTCCAGGGCGGCGATCAACGCGCCGGCGGCCCTGGTGGGCCCGACGAGAAGCAGGTGCAGATCGGGGTCGTCGCACACCGCCCGCAGAGCGCCGTCCACCACGACGGCGGGAGCGTCGTCCCCGCCGAGGAGGTCAACGGCGATCCGTGCGATGCCCGGCTCCGTCTCGACGCCGGCCGACGTGGGCCGGCCGGCGTCGGTCGGAGTTGCGGGCGACCGCCGGGGGGTGTGCGTCGCCCGACCTGTGGTCGGAGACGTCACGCGCCGTCCGGGTCAGACCTCGAGGACCTGGCGGCCGTTGTAGGTGCCGCAGACCGAGCAGGCGGCGTGCGGCAGCTTCGCGGACTTGCACTGCGGGCAGGCGACGGTCGCGACCGCCGCGGCCTTCCAGTTCGCCCGGCGGGACCGGGTGTTGCTGCGCGACATCTTGCGCTTGGGGACGGCCACGGTTCTTACTCCTCTGTACGGGTCAGTTGCGACAGGCCCGCCCAACGCGGGTCGATCTGCTGGTGGCTGTGATCGGCCGGCAGATCGTCCCGGTGCACCCCGCAGTCGGGGCACAGCCCTGGGCAGTCCTGGCGGCAGAGCGGGTTGTTCGGCAGCGCGAGCACCACCGCGTCCCGCAACGCCGGTTCCAGGTCGATCAGGTCTCCCTGCATTCGACCCACCTCGTCGGACTCGGTGGTGGCGTCCGTGGTGCTGTTCTCGTACGCGTACAGCTCCTGGATCGTCACCGTCACCGAGTCGTTGATCTCGCGCAGGCAACGGCCGCACTCGCCCTTGATCGGACCGCTGACGGTCCCCGAGACGAGCACGCCCTCGGACACCGACTCCATCCGCAGATCGAGGTCGAGGTCCGCGCCCTCCGGCACGCCGATCAACTCCACGCCGAGGTCAGACGGTGCCGGGACCACCCGTTGGACGGTACGCAGAACACCAGGTCGGCGCGGTAGCTCCCTCGTGTCGAGGACCAGCGGCGACCTGGGGTCGAGTGAAGTGGGTGAGTTCTTGGGCATAGTCAGACTCCGGCCGGTGAGAGGCCGACAAACGAGGTTACCCGGACCGACGCCCCAACGTCGAACCGGGGGTGACCAGCCCGTCCCGGCGCGTCGGAGGCACCGGACGATCCCGACGGCGGTGGACAGTCCGGCCGGCAGCGGACGTTCCGTGACGTCGGGATCGACTGGATCAGAAGGGCAGCGGGCGCTCCGCCTCGTCACCGGCGAAGGTGCCGATCTCCCGCAGTGCGTGCATCTTGTCCCGGCCGCGCTCTATCGAGGCCAGCGCCCGGGTGAGGAACTGCTCGAAGTTGGCCAGCGCGGTGTCGACGTAGTCGTCGACCTCCTCGCGCAGCCGCTGCGCCTCCGCCCGCGCCTCGGCGATGATCCGGGCACCTTCGTGCTCGGCGGAGACGGTGATCTCGTTCACCGAGACCAGGCGGGCGTGTTCCGCCTCACCCTCGCTGATGATGCGGTCGGCCTCCCGCTTGCCGGCCTCCATGATCTTGTCCCGCTCCTCCAGGAGAGCGGCGGCGCGGCGCAGGTCGGCGGGAAGCTCGGCGCGCAGTTCGTCGAGGGCCGCGATCATCTCGCCCCGGTCGACCATGCAGTTGTTGCGCGACATCGGCACGGAGCGCGCCTGCTCCACGATGGCGATCAGTTCGTCGATGCGGTCGAGCGGGTCCACCGGTACCTCACTCCTGTCGTTCGTCGGGCCGACCTACATCATGCGGGCTGCGGCCGGTTTCCCGCTTCACCCAATGATGTCGTCCCGCACCCGTCCATGGCCCGGCCCACTCCTCGGGCGTGTCGGCCCATCACATCCCGCGATCTTGCACATGCCGCGCCGCGAGGGCCACGCCGGAGACGGAAAGGCGACCGCAACTGCCGGACGGCGGTCAGGCCGGCGGCGGAGCCAGCCGGACCTTCAGCGCCTCGCGGACCACGTCCGGCACGTGCGGCGTGACGTCACCGCCCCACTTGGCCACGTCCTTGACCAAACTGGACGAGAGGAAGGAGTAGAGCGGATTGGTCGGCATGAACAGCGTCTCGACCCCGGCCAGACCGATGTTCATCTGGGCCATCTGCAACTCGTAGTCGAAGTCGCTGACCGCTCGCAGGCCCTTGATGAGCACGGTCGCCCGCTGCGCCCGGCAGAAGTCCACCAGCAGGCCACGGAAGGACTCCACCCGGACGTTGCCGTAGGAAGCGGTCACCTCGCGCAGCATCTCGATGCGCTCCTCGACGGTGAACAGGCCACTCTTCGACTGGTTGACCAGTACGCCGACGATCACCTCGTCGAACAGCCGGCTGGCCCGGCCGACGATGTCGAGGTGACCGTTGGTGACCGGGTCGAACGAGCCGGGACACACCGCACGTCTCATGATCGGCGACCGTACCAAAGAGTAGTTTCGCCGTACCTGCGACTACGCTGGCCAGTGACGCCTTCCACCCAATCGACAGGTCCGCCACGGCTGGATCGCTCCACCACCACCAATGCCTCCGGTGCCAGCCACCCCCCGTCCACGAGGGCGGTGAGCATCGCCCGTACGCCGTCGTCGGACAGCGCGTACGGCGGGTCGGCGAAGACGACGTCGTACGGGTCACCCTCCGGACCGGCGGCCAGGACGGTGCCGACCTTGCCGGTGACCAGTCGCGCCGAGGAGCCGACCCGCAGCGTCGTCAGGTTCTCCCGGATCACCCGGGCGGCACGCGGGTCCGACTCGACCAGCAGCGCGTGCGCGGCTCCCCGTGACAGCGCCTCCAGGCCGACCGCGCCCGAGCCCGCGTAGAGGTCGGCGAAGCGGACACCGTCGAGGTCCAGCTCCGCCTCGATCGCGCTGAACAACGCCTCGCGTACCCGGTCGGAGGTCGGTCGGGTGCCGGCGCCGGCCGGGGCGGTGATCCGCCGGCCGCCGAGGCTGCCGGCGACGATGCGGGTCATCGTTCGCTCCTGCTCATGCCCTCGACGCTACGCGACGCCCGACCGGCGACCGGCACGACGCACGTGATCCTCCGCACCCATCCGAAGACCTTCCGTATATGGGAGATCACGGATTAACAACATCATCCTTAGCTCCGCATGAAAACTATGGCCGACCAAGCCTGATCGCTAATGTCTGCCGGGTGTCGGAACGGATCGGCCTGTCCGTCGCCGACGATGCTTCCGGTTCCCCCACTCAGGAGTAGACGTGAACCGTCTGAACTTCCGGCGCGTCGCGGCAGCCGCCGCTGGTGTGCTGATCGGCCTCGCCGGTGTTGCCGCCGTCGCCGCCCCGGCTAGCGCTCACCACCCCATCATCAAAGGTGTCGGCTGCAAACTGACGGACGGCACCGTCAAGGTCGAGTGGACCGTCACCAACAGCGAGCGGCACTGGGTCGCCACGGTGGCCGCCGTGCAGACGCCCTCCGGCGCCCCGGTCACCAACATCGTCGTCGGCGCCGAGGTGCCGAAGGCGGGCGAGGGCGCGCTGGTCGGCGAGCAGATCGTGCCGGGCGGCCAGCAGGCCCACCTGACCGTCAAGGCGGTCTGGAAGAAGAACCGGAACACGGTCACCAACACCCAGACCGGTAAGGCCCGGATCGTCGGCAAGTGCGCGGAGCCCGAGCCGACGCCGGAGCCCAGCGAGAGCCCGGAGCCGAGCGAGAGCCCCGAGCCCACCGAGAGCCCCGAGCCGAGCGAAAGCCCGGAGCCCACCGAGAGCCCCGAGCCGAGCGAGAGCCCGGAGCCGACCCCGACGCCGACCGGCGAGCCGGTGGTGCCGGAGCCCGGTGAGCCGACCTTCGAGCTCACCGAGACCTGCGACGAGCTGACCTTCCTGATCAACAACCCGGCCGACGGCGTCCCGTTCTCGATCACCCTGACCTCGGAGAAGGGCGCGACCAAGACGCTGGAAGCGGTGCCGGGCGAGACCACCTCGGTCACCTTCGACGCGTACCCCGGTCTGGTCGTCACGCCCAGCTACGAGGACGAGGACGGCACCGTCGAGGGCGAGTCGGTGGCCTGGGAGCAGCCTGAGGGCTGCGGCAACGGCGGAGGCGGCGGCCTGCCGGTCACCGGTGCCGCCACCGGCGGCATCATCGCCGGCGCCGCTGTGCTGCTGGCCGCTGGCGCGGCGCTGTTCGTGGTGACCCGCCGACGTCGGGTGCGCTTCACCGCCTGATCCTGCTGAACCGACCTGATCCGAGGGCGCGTCGACCTGCTGGTCGACGCGCCCTCGGCGGCTTCGATCCGGATCGTCGCCAGTCCGCAGAGCCGGTCCAGTTTCCCGGACAGGTCACCTCTAAAGTGGACATCGATGCGTAAAGCCGCCAGGTGTTCACTCACCGTATATCAATGATCTCGCATTCATAACATCATGCTTAAGGCCTGCTGAGGGCTGTTTCGGTTCTCACGATCTCGCTAGGGTCTGCCCGGTGCGGCGTCTTCGCCGCCGGCCATCGGCACGGGAGGCACCCCCCAGGCGCGGCAACGTGCCGCCAGCGCCGTCCGTCCCGCCCGCGCCGACCCAGACGCTCTTTCACCCCGGGAGTACGCGTGATCCGACCCAAGCTGTCGCTGCGGCGACCGCTGGCTGTCCTGGCAGCCGCCCTCATCGGCATGACCGGCGCAGCAGTGGCGGCAACCCCGGCCGCCGCCCACCACACCACCATCACCGCCACCGCCGTTTGTGACCAGCTCAGCGGCGAGCGGGTGATCACGTGGAAGGTGGTCAACAGCGAGCGGAATACCGCCGCCACCGTCAAGAAGGTGACCGCCGAGCCGTCGACCCCCGTCACGGTGCTCGTCCCGGGTGCCGATTCCGTCGACCTTCAGGGTGTGGCGATCCCCCGAGGCGGCTCCGTCCAGGCCGTGCAGCGGGTGCCGGGCGCGACCACGAGCGCCAAGCTCGTCGTCGAGGCCCGCTGGGACAACAAGCGGGAGAAGACGAACGAGGGCAGCATCAACCTCGCCGCCGACGCCGCCTGCAACCCCGCGCCGAAGTGTGTCGACGCCAGCCAGGCGAAGTACAGCCACACCTTCGACGGCCCGAAGGGCACCGCGACGGTCAAGCTGGACGGTGACCTGCCGCTGTGCGGCGACGCGAAGCAGTACTTCACCCTGGTGTCGTACTTCGCTCCGCGCCCGCAGTTCGCCACCCCGCAGTACGTCTTCGGCGAGCCGGACAGCGACTTCCTCGGCGCCGGCCAGACCGAAATCGAGCTGAACGTCGGTGTGCCGGACTGCCACACCCAGGTCGACCTGATCTGGGGCGGCGTCGACGAGGTCATCGACCCGCTGGTCGAGGACGGCCCCCGCTACGGCTCCAAGAAGCTGGGCGAGAAGAGCGCTCCGGGCAACCGCTCGTCGGGTCCGCAGGGTTGGTACAACGGTGGCAGCAAGAACTGCACCACCCCCGCGTCCACCTTCGCCTCCGCCTGCGACGGCACCGTCACCGTCTCACTGAGCAACGACGGCTCGATCTCCAAGTACCCGGTCGAGTTCGAGGTGCGGGGCGAGAACGGCTGGTCCAAGAAGGTCACCGTGGAGCCGGGCAAGGCGGACAACGAGACTGTGGTGCCCGCCGAGCACGCCGGCAAGATCGAGGTCCTGGTCGAGGGCAAGGTCATCGAGAACGGCACGTACTCCTGGGAGCGTCCCGAGGAGTGCCCGCTGCCGACGGTGACCGCCGACGCGGACTGCGAGACCTTCGGGCTGACCGCCTCGAACCCGGAGGGTGGCATGCCGGTGAAGGTGGAGTTCACCTACGGCGACAAGACCGAGACCCGTACCGTCGCCCCGGGCTCGGCCGAGAAGGTCAGCTTCCCGGCCGGTGACGAGGAGACGGCGCTGGTCGTCCTGCCGGAACTGGGCCTGGAGCTTGAGGTCGTCTACGCGCCCGAGGGCTGCGGCGGCGGTGGCGGCGGCGAGGAGCCCCCGGGCCTGCCGGTGACCGGTGCCGCGGCCGGTGGCATCGCCGCCGGTGCGATCGCCCTGCTGGCGCTGGGCGCGGTGCTGTTCGTGATGGCACGGCGGCGGCGGATCCACTTCACCGCCTGACCTGAGCTGAGCCGGTCCGCCCCGGTCGCCCCGTACCACGGGTGACCGGGGCGGTTCGTCTGTCGGCACCGGGCGACCGGAGCGGGCCGAACCGTGGACCAGCGGACGGAGGCAGTCAGCCCTTTTCGAGGTACTCGGCGCGATCGGCGTCGACCAGCGCGGCGACCGAGGCCGCGAGCGCCGGGTGCCGGACCAGCTCCGGATCCTCCTCGATCAGCGCGATCGCCTCCGCCCGCGCGTCCCGGATCAGGTCCGCGTCGCGCAACAACGACAGCAGGCGCAGGTGCGAACGGCGGCCGGACTGTGCCGCGCCCAGCACGTCGCCCTCCCGGCGCTGCTCCAGATCCAGCTCGGCGAGCTTGAAACCGTCGGTGGTGGAGGCCACCGCGTCCAGTCGCTCCCGCGCCCCGGTCCCCTCGGCCGCCTCGGTCACCAGCAGGCAGAGCCCGGGGGCGCTGCCCCGGCCCACCCGACCCCGCAACTGGTGCAGCTGCGAGACGCCGAACCGGTCGGCGTCCAACACCACCATCATCGTCGCGTTGGGCACGTCCACGCCCACCTCGACCACCGTGGTGGCCACCAGTACGTCGAGCTTCCCGGCGGCGAAGGCCCGCATCACCGCGTCCTTCTCGTCGGCGGGCAGCCGGCCGTGCAGCACACCGATCCGCAGACCGTGCAGCGGCCCGTCGGCCAGCAACGGCGCCACCTCGGTCACCGCGAGCGGCGGCCGGCGCCCGTTGTCGTCGACCGCCGGCGGCTCCTCGTCGGTGCCGGACGTGTCGTCGCCGATCCGGGGACAGACCACGTACGCCTGGTGGCCCGCGTCGACCTCCTCACGCAGCCGACGCCAGGCGCGATCGAGGAACGCGGGTTTCTCGGCGGCCGGCACCACGTGCGAGGCGATCGGTGAACGACCGCGCGGCAACTGGGACAGGGTGGAGATCTCCAGATCGCCGTAGACGGTCATGGCCACCGTACGAGGGATAGGGGTGGCGGTCATCACGAGCACGTGCGGCGGCTGCTCCGCCTTGGCCCGCAACGCGTCCCGCTGCTCGACCCCGAACCGGTGCTGTTCGTCGACCACGACCAGACCGAGGTCGGCGAAGTCGACCCCCTCGTAGAGCAGGGCATGGGTGCCGAGCACGATGCCGGCCGCCCCGCTGGCGACCTCGGCCAACGCCCGGCGTCGAGCCGCCGCGCCCAGTGAACCGGTGACCAACTCCACCCGGGTGGCGTGTTCGGCGGCACCCAGCTCACCGGCCTGCGCGAGCGGGCCGAGCAGGTCGAGCATGCCCCGGTGGTGTTGGGCGGCAAGCACCTCGGTCGGGGCCAGCAGAGCGGCCTGCCCACCCGCGTCGACCACCTGGAGCATCGCCCGCAGCGCCACCACGGTCTTGCCGGAGCCGACCTCGCCCTGCAACAGGCGGTGCATCGGATGACCGGTGGCCAGGTCGGCGGCGATCTCACCACCGACGTCGCGCTGACCGGCGGTCAGCTCGTACGGCAGCCGGCCGTCGAACGCATCCAGCAGGCCACCCGAACGCGCGGGACGGGGACGGGCGGGCGAGGCGGCGGCGTCACGCTTGCGGCGGACCAGGGTCACCTGCACCGCGAACGCCTCGTCCCACTTCAGTCGCCGACGGGCCCGGTACAGCTCCTCCCGGCTGGACGGCCGGTGGATCTCCCGTAGGGCGGTGCCGAGGCCGACCAGGTTCCGGCTGGCCCGCACCGTGGCCGGCAGCGGATCCTCCGGCGGCGCCACGGTGTCCAACACCACCCGTACGCAGCGGGCGATCACCCAGGTGGGCACCGCCGCAGCCGCCGGGTAGACCGGAATGAGCGCGCCCGCGAACTCCTCGATCTGCTCGCTGGCCGCCGCCTCGGTGTCGGTCTGCTCGCCCAGCAGGACGTACTCCGGCCCGTTGAGCTGCCGCCGGCCCCGGAACTCGGTGACCTTCCCGGCGAACAGCCCCCACCGGCCGGGCCGCAGTTCCCGCTCGCGCCACGCCTGGTTACCGAAGAAGGTGAGGGTGAGGCTGCCGCCGGAGCCGTCGCCGACGGTCACCTCCAGCAGGTTGCCCCGGCGCTGACGCATCGGGCGTACGGCGGTGCGCTGCACCTGGGCCAGCACGGTCACCTGTTCACCGACGTCCAGCGAGCGGATGTCGGTGTGCTCGCCGCGCTCGTCGTAGCGGCGGGGGAAGTGGTAGAGAAGGTCACCGGCGGTGTGCAGGTCGAGGTGGCTGGCGAGCGCCTTGGCGGTCTTCTCACCGACCAGCTTCTTCAGCGGGGTGTCCAGGTCGGACGGTGCTGCGGTCATTCGACACCGACCAGCAGCGGATGGTGCGGCTGCCCGCCCGGATACACCTGTACCTCGACGAAGGGCCAACGTGCCGCGAGGTGCGCGCGGACCGCGTCGACCAGCCCGGCCGGCGCGTCGGCACCGACGAGCAGGGTGACCAGTTCACCACCACCGCCGAGCATCCGGTCGACCAGTTCGACGCAGGTCTCCACCAGGTCGGCACCGATCAGGTTCACCTCCCCCTCGACCAGGGCAAGCACGTCGCCGGCATGGCACGGACCGGCGACGGTGAGCGCCTCGCGGCTGGCGCGGCACACCTCGGCGTACCGGCAGGCGCCGGCCGCCTCGGCCATCGCGATCACGTCGTCGGCGAAGCGGCGCCGTGGATCGCGTACGGCCAGCGCCGCCAGCGCCTGCACCGGTGAACGGGTCGGCACCACGGCCACCTCCACCCCCAGCCGGTGCGCCTCCTCGACGACCTGGTTCGCCACCGCCTGGGCGTCCGGGTCGTTGGGCAGCACCACCACCCGAGCCGCGCCGGTGGCGCGTACCGCGTCCAGCAACTCACCGACCGACGGGTTGCCGGGCACCACCACGGCCCCCTCGGCGGCGAGCAGCTCGGCGATCCCGGCACCGGCGGCCACCACCACGGCGGCCCGCCCGTCGGACAACCGGGGTGGTGCGGGCTCCGGCTGGTCGGCGAAGCGGGTCACCGAGATCTGGTGCGGTCGGCCGGCGACCACGCCCGCCTCGATGGCCGCGCCGACGTCGTTGACGTGCACGTGGACCTGCCAGGTGCCCGCGTCTCCGACGATCACCAGGGAGTCGCCGAGCGCGTCAAGCGACTCCCGCATCCGCTCCACCGCCGCGGGCTCGGCGTCGAGCAGGAACTGCACCTCGTAGGCGTACTCCTCCGAGCCGGTCTCGCGGGCGACGGCCAGTGGCGGTCGGTCCGGCGCCGGGCTGGGTGCCGGCCGCTCCGGGCTCTCCCCCGTGACCACCTCGACCAGCGCGTCCAGCAGCAGACACAGCCCCTGACCACCGGCGTCGACCACCCCGGCGCGGGCCAGCGCCGGCAACTGCTCAGGGGTGCGGGCCAGTGCGGTGGCCGCGGCGTTCGCCGCGGCCCGGGCCACCACGCGCAGCTCGTCACTGTCCGCCTGCTCGGCCGCGTCGGCCGCCGCCGAGACCACGGAGAGCAGGGTGCCCTCCACCGGGCGGGCGACCGCCGCGTACGCCGCATCGGTCGCCGTGCGCAGCGCCACGGCCAGCGTCCGACCCCGTACCTGCGGCTCGCCGGCCAGGGCGTCGGCGAGACCGCGCAGGATCTGCGCCACGATCACCCCGGAGTTGCCCCGCGCGCCGAGCAGGGCACCGCGGGCCATCAGGCGCAGCGCGTGCCCGTGCGCGGTCGAGGTGCCGTCGGCGCGGGTGTCGAGATCCATCGCGAGCGCCTGCTGCGCGGAGGTGAGGGTGAGCACCAGGTTGGTGCCGGTGTCACCGTCGGGCACCGGGTAGACGTTCAGCTCGTCGATCTCACCCTGGTGCTGCTTGAGCGTGGCCAGACCGCTGGCGCACCAGCGGCGCACAGCGGCGGCGTCAAGGGTGTCCAGCACGGTGGCAGCCTACTGGCGTACGCTGACAGTTGCCCGGCACCGGGCGGTCCCGCTTCGGCCGGTTCGCCCGCGCGCACCCGCTCGTCCCGCCCGGGTCTTGCGTGGTGACGGCGACCGAGCCCGGTTGGGCGGCCGGTTCCCCTATCGGGTACCCTGGCCAGGTTGCCCGGGCTGCGCCTGGCGGCGACTTCATGAACGTTTCAATCCCAGGAGTATCCCGTGGCTAGCGTGTGTGACGTCTGTGGCAAGGGGCCGGGCTTCGGCCACAACGTGTCCCACTCGCACCGGCGGACCAACCGCCGCTGGAACCCGAACATCCAGTCGGTGCGCACCCCGGCCGGTGGCGGCACGACCAAGAAGCTGAAGGTCTGCACCTCCTGCATCAAGGCCGGCAAGGTCGCCCGCGCCTGACGCGGTAGCAGCAGGAATCACGACCGTCTCACCGGCGGGCCCAGCTGGGCCCGCCGGTGTTGTCGTGTCCGCAGCCGGTTCGGCCGCTCAGAGGGTGCGGCCGAACGACAGGCAGCCGGGCTCGTCGGCGTAGAAGCCGAAGTTGGGGATCCGCTCGTAGCCGGCCGCCTTGTACAGCGCGATCGCCTCCGGCTGCCGGTCGCCGCACTCCAGGATGAGCCGTCGGCGGCCGTGCTCACGAGCCGAGCGTTCGATGGCCGCCAACAGCGTCCGCGCCACCCCTCGTCCCCGGGCCTCCGGCGCGGTGTACATCCGCTTCAACTCGGCGTCGTCGCCGTGACTGCGCCAGCCGCCGCACCCCACCGGCTGCCCGTCGAGCCGGGCCACCAGGAAGGCCCCGGCCGGTGGTACGAACTCGCTCGCGTCGATCGGCGTCTCGTCGCCGCTGCCGCCGTACCGGGACGCTAGGTCGGCCAGGGTAGCGGTGATCAACCGCTGGGCCACCGGGGAGTCGAACGGCACCTCGTGGATTTCGATCTCGTGCACCCGTGCAGGGTACGACCCGGTCGACCAGGCACCGCCGGGTGGCCTGCGATCAGCGGAAATGGTCCCATCCGGGCGGGCCGTCGAACGGTCGGCCATCCACCGTCACACCGGAGCCCTCGGCGACCCGGCCGATCTGCCGCCACCCCGGCGGCAGGGCCGTCGCCGGGGGGAACGTCGCGGCCAACGCGTGGTCGTCGCCCCCGGCCAGCAGCCAGGCGTACGGGTCGACGCCGAGCGCCTGCGCGGCGTCACGCATCGGCGACGGCACCTCGAAGGCGTCCCGGGCGATGTCGACGGCCACACCGCTGGCCTTCGCCACGTGCCCGAGGTCGGCGAGCAACCCGTCCGAGACGTCGATCATGGCGGTGGCACCGAGCCGGGCGGCCTGCGGTCCGGCCGAGTACGGCACCTCCGGCCGCCGGTACGCCTCGACCAGCAGCCGGGGCGTACGGAAGCCACGGGAGAGCACGGTGAACCCGGCCGCCGCGTGCCCGGTGCGACCGGCCAGGGCGAGCAGGTCTCCGGGGCGGGCACCGGCCCGGGTCACCGGTGACCGACCGCCCAGGTCACCGAGCGCGGTGACCGCGATGGTCAGCGTGGGACTGGCGGACATGTCCCCGCCCACCACGCTGGCCCCGACACCGGCCGCCTCGGCGCCGATCCCGTCGGCGAGTGCCTCCATCCAGTCGGTGTCCACGTCCGCCGGTACGCAGAGCGCCACCAGCAGGGCAGTCGGTTCGGCACCCATGGCGGCCACGTCCGCGAGATTCGCCGCCGCGGCCCGCCGACCGATGTCGTGTGCACCGGACCAGTCCCGGCGGAAGTGCCGCCCCTCGACCAGCACGTCGGTGGTGGCGACCACCCGGGCGTCCGGCGCGGCGACCAGCGCGGCGTCGTCACCGGGTCCCAGCAGCACCGTTGCGCCGTACGACAGCCGGGCGGTCACCCGGTCGATCAGCCCGAACTCCCCGATACCCGCGACGCTCACGCCGACACCCCGCTGCGCCGCAGGTCGTGAAACGCCCCCGCGCTGAGCCTGATACTGCACTCGCTCACTGCTTCTCCTTGGCCACCGATAGGGATCTGCCCTGGTCCGTAAGGTACTTTCTCCCTTCGGGCCGCCTGGCGGCGGCGACGGGAGGGAGGTCGAGCGTGGTACAGGCGTACATCCTCATCCAGACAGAGGTCGGCAAAGCACGTGACGTGGCCGGGCACATCGCGGATCTCACCGGCGTGGTCCGGGTCGATGCGGTCACCGGGCCGTACGACGTGGTCGTGCTCACCGAGGCGAACACCGTCGACGAACTCGGCAAGCTCATCGTCAGCAACGTGCAGATGGTGCCCGGGATCACCCGCACCCTCACCTGTTCGGTGGTGCACCTGTAAGTGGACGAGCACGTGGGATCCTCTGTCGCCCAGGCCGACCGCCCGGAGACGCCGGCAGCCGACCGTACCAACCGCAGCGCGGCTCTGATCGCCACGGCGGTGGCGGTGCCGGTGGCCCTGCTGGTGGGAGCGCTGGCGCTGGGCAACCTCTCGCCGGACGAACCGGCCGCCGCGCCGCAACCGTCGGCGACCACGCCCGGTCCGGTCTCCACCGCGCCGGTCGAGATGGCCGCGCCGCAGCTTGCCGAACGTCCGGCCGTCGTCTGCCGCGCTCTGTTGTCGCAGCTGCCCGACTCGTACCGCGACCTGCCGCAACGGCCGGTCAGCGCCGGGCCGGAGCAGAACGCCGCGTACGGCGACCCGGCGATCACCATCGCCTGCGGCGGTGACGAGCCCACGTTGGAGCGCGACGACCACCTCTACCTGGTGAACTCGGTCTGCTGGTTCGCGGTGGAAGGGCCCGACGCCACGGAGCTGACCACCGTCGACCGGGAGACCCCGGTGACCCTGCGGGTGCCGCACTTCTACGGCGAGGCGTTGCAGTGGGCCTCCCCGGTCTCCGCCACCATCGTCGAGTCGGTCCCGTCGTCCGACTCGGCGCCGGCCGGCTGCACCTCCTGAGGCACCGGCACGGCACCACCCGGCGGCCCTCCTGCGGCACCGGCCACGCGCCGCCCGGGGCGAGGGTCAGTACTGCCCGGTCCCCCGGGTCAGCGCGGTACGGATGAGCCGATCGACCAGCTTCGGGTACTCCAGCCCGGCCGCCGCCCACATCCTCGGGAACATCGACGTCGGCGTGAAGCCGGGCATCGTGTTGATCTCGTTGAGGTACACGTCGAGGTCGGGCGTGACGAAGAAGTCGACGCGGGCCAGACCGGCACAGTCCAGCGCGGTGAAGGCGCGTACGGCGTAGTCGCGTACCTGCCGGGTGACCGACTCCGGCAGATCGGCCGGGATGTCGTACTCGCAGGCGTCCTCGGCGTCGATGTACTTGGCCTCGAAGTCGTAGAAGTCGTAGTCCCCGACCACCCGGACCTCGGCGAGAACCGACGCCTCCGGCGCGCCACCGGCCTCGCCCTCCAGCACGCCGCACTCGATTTCCCGACCGACGATGGCCCCCTCGACCAGCACCTTGCTGTCGATCTCCCGGGCGGTGGCGACGGCCGCGTCGAGATCCGCCCAGTCGTTGACCTTGGTGATGCCGAAGGAGGACCCGGCCCGGGAGGGCTTGACGAAGACCGGCAGGCCCAGACGTTGCCGGTCCGCCTCGCTCAACGTCATGCCGCTGCGCAGCACCGCGTACGGGCCGACCGGGATCCCCTCGGCGACGCAGAGCTTCTTGGTGAACTCCTTGTCCATCGCGGCGGCCGAGGCGAACACCTTCGCGCCGACGTACGGGATGCCGGCCATCTCCAGCATGCCCTGGATGGTGCCGTCCTCACCGTAGGCGCCGTGCAGCACCGGGAAGACCACGTCCACGTCGGCGAGCGCCCGGGGGCCCTCGGCCGGGTCGAGCACGAGCAGCCCGCCGCCGGTGGGGTCGGCCCGCAGCACGACGTCGGTGCCGGATTCCGCGGTGATCTCCGGCAGCCGTCGGGCGTTGATCGCCAACCGGCCCGGGTCGTCGCTGGTGAGCACCCACTGGCCGGCCCGGGTGATACCCACCGGCACCACCTCGAACTCGTCCGGGTCGAGCGCGCCGAGCACGCTGCCGGCACTGACGCACGAGATGCCGTGTTCCGGGCTGCGGCCGCCGAAGACGATCGCCACGCGGGTCTTGCCTGGGGTGGTCACTGCGGTCACCTTTCCGGGACGCACTGCTGGCGCTCTCCCGGATGACCTTACTGTGCGTGGCGGGTACGGGTAGCCGATACCCTGCGGCAACGCGCGTCAGCCGCAAACGGTCAATCGGTGCTATACGGAACGTAATCGCACAGCGTCGGCTGAGTCAGCCCGCCAGCTCCCGTTCGCCGTACGCGTGCCGTCGACCGATGGCGAGCACCTTGACCCGCTGCCGACCGGCCCGCACCATGCCCAGCGCCATGAAGGCCCCGGCGATCCGCTCGGCTGCCTCGCGGCTGCTCGCACCAACCACCTGACGGCGACGCTCGGGTGCCAGCCGCTCGTTACGACCCTCCACCTCGTACGGGCGGACGTCGGTCAGCACCACCAGAAACCGTGTCATCGCCGGCCGTCCCGGCGCTCGCCGAAAATCCGCTGACCAGTTCGCACGTCGATTCCCTTCCGGTGGCCGACCAACTGGCGCGGCACGCGGCGGTCAGGTACGGGGGAAAACCCGACCGCCGCGCGCCCCATCCCCTCCGGTCGCTCACCACCACCGTCGCCACGACAACCGGCGGTGAGGACGCGTTAACAGATTGACACCTCCACAGGCGTGAATGCAACTCTCACTGGCGTTCTCTCATGTACAGATTCCCAAATACATGCGACCATCTATGCATGGCTCCGAAGACAGCCCGCGCCCGTCGGCTGGGCATCGCCCTGCGCCACCATCGGGAGGCCGCCGGCCTCACCCTGGAGACCGCAGCCGACGAGATCAACAGCACCCGTAGCACCCTCTCCCGCTACGAGAACGCGCAGACCCTGGTCAGTCCGGCCACCGTGCGGGCCCTGCTCACCCTCTACGGTGTCTCGGCGGAAGAGGTCGCCGCCGCTGTCGAGCTCGCCAAGGACGCGCGCAAGCCGGGCTGGTGGGTGTCCTACTCGTACCTGCTCGACCGGCGCACCATCGACTTCATCGCGCTGGAGGCCGAGGCGGTCGCCATCGCCAACTTCGAGCCGTCGGTGGTGCCGGGGCTGTTGCAGACCGCCGACTACATCCGCGGCGTGATGCGCGGCGGGCCACACACCCTCAGCGACAGCGACGTCGAGGAACGGGTGCGCATGCGGCTGGACCGGCAGCAGCGCATCTTCGAGGATGAGCCGCCGATCTTCGACGCGATCCTCGACGAGGCCGCCCTGCTCCGCCCGGTCGGTGACCACTCCGCGCAGCAGGGCCAGCTAGGCCACCTGCTCAAGATGAGCGAGCTGCCGAACATCACGGTCCAGGTGATCCCGCTGGCCGCCGGCTACCACCGGGGCACCCGGGGCTCACTGCACATCCTCGAATTCGCCGACCCGGAGGACCCGATCATCGCCTCCGTGGAGACGGTGGCCGGGCAGATGATCCTCGACCGTCCCGGCGAGCTGCGTACCTGCACCAAGATCATGGAGCACCTGCGCACCGTCGCACTCAGCCCGACGGCCAGCCGCGAGGCAATCTTCCAACTCCTGAAGGGACGGTAATGCGATGACACCGACGACCAACGCGGTGGTGACCGTGACCGGGTGGCGCAAGAGCAGCCACAGCGGCGACGAGGGCGCCTGCGTCGAGGTGGCGGTCGCTCCCGGCACGGTCGCCGTACGCGACTCCAAGGACCCGCACGGCCCGCTGCTGATCTTCCCGCCGTCGGCGTGGACCACCTTCGCCCAGGCTCCACCGACCCGCTGAGCCCCCGGAGCAAACCGCACCCCCAGTGCCGCTGACCGGGCCGGTAAGGGCACCGCCGGCCCGGTCAGCCCCTCCGGCTACCGAAGGCTCAGTCGCCGGCCGACGGCGAAGGTGCCGTCCGGATCGCTTCCAGCGCGGCCAGCGCCACCCCCCGCGCGCCGGCCATGTCGCGGTCGGGCACCACCGCGAAAGTGGCCAGGGCGGCCTGCTCCGCACGGAGCCTGGTGTGTTCCCGCACGGCGGCCAGGAACCAGTCGCGGAACTCCGCGTCCGTCTCCACCACCCCACCGCCGACGAAGTACGCGTGCGGATCGGTGAAGTTCGCCGCGATGGTGAACAGAGCACCGAGCGCCCTCGCCTGCTGGGCGAAGATCTCCCGGGCGAGTTCGTCACCGCGCTCCCCGTAACCGCGTACCAGTTTCGCCGCCCGGCCCGGTTCCTCACCGGCCAACGGATGCCCCGGAAAGTTGGTCAGCCAGTACGGCAGCAGGTTGTGCTCGATCGCGGTGAGCGACACGACACTCTCGACGTCACCGGCGAAACCGCAGGCGCAGGTCGGCACCGGCTGCCCCGCCGCCAGCACGGTGGTCATCGGGATGTGCACGTGCCCCAGCTCACCGGCCATGCCCGCCGCCCCGGCGACGACCCGGCCGTTCTCGACCACGCCACCACCCAGCCCGGTACCGACGATCGCCGACACCGACGAGCGCCGCGCCGCGTCGGGCCCGAAGTGGACGTGGTGGGCGTAGAGCGCGGCCGCGTTGCCGTCGTTGTGGTAGACCACCCGCAAGCCCAACCGACGTTCGAGGGCGCCCCGCACGTCGTAGCCGCGCCAGGCCGGCTGGGAGAAGTTCGTGGACCCCTTCGACGAGATGACGCCGCTGGCGCTGGCCGGGCCGGGAGTGTCCAGACCCACGGCGGCGACCCGAGCGCGCGGCACCCCCGTGAGGGCCAGCACGCCGTCGAAGGCGTCCGCCATCGCCGCCACCGCCGCCTCGGGCCCGTCCTGCACCCGGCTCGGCGTCTCCACCAGGCGGTCGACCAGGAACCGCCCGTCAAGCGTGAGCACCGTGGCGTTGTTGGCCGTGCCACCGTTGTCGATCCCGACGACCACCGTTGCGCTGTCCACCCGAGTTCCGCCTCCCGCCGCCCCAACCTGACGTGAGGCTAGTTCTCGTACGGTCGACCCGCCACGTCGACCGGGCACCGGCCCACCATGGCGGCCGCGCCCGACGCGTCGTCACAGACCACCGACGGCACCAGTCCGGCCTCGGTCAACACCACCCGGAACTGCTCCACCTGACCTCGGCCCACCTCCACCACCAGATGCCCACCGGGTGCGAGCCAGGTCGGCGCGGCAGCGGCCAGTCGGCGCAGCACCGCCAAACCGTCCGGCCCACCGTCGAGCGCCACCGGGGACTCGTACCGGCGTGCCTCCGGCGGTAGCAGGGCCATCGCCGCCGTCGGCACGTACGGGGCGTTCGCCACGACCAGGTCGAGCCGACCCTGCCAGGCAGCCGACAGCGGCTCGAAGAGGTCACCGGCGAGCACCGGTACGCCCAGGGCGGCCAGGTTGCGGCGGGCACAGGCCACCGCCACCGGGTCCGTGTCGACCGCGGCGACCAGCCGGGGCGCGGTGAGCCGCCGCGCCAACACGCGGCTGATCGCACCCGAGCCGCAGCACAGTTCCACCACGGTCGCCCCCGGCCCGGTCACCCGGACGGCGGCGGTGACCAACAGGGCGGTACGCGCCCGGGGCACGAAGACACCCGGGTCGACGTCGATCCGCTCGCCGCAGAACGCCGCCCAGCCCAGCAGGTACTCCAGGGGCTCACCGGCGACCCGCCGATCGACCAGTTCCGCCAGCCGCTGCGGGCCGCCGCCCGCCGCCACGAGCAGGCGGGCCTCCTCCTCGGCCCACACGCAGCCGGCCCGCCGCAGCCGGGTGACCACGACGTCGTACCCGACCGGGGAGACCGGCGATCCCATCAGGCGGCGGCGTCCAGCGCGGCCGTGACATCGGCGACCAGGTCGGCGGTGTCTTCCACCCCGCAGGAGAGTCGGACGAACCCTGGCGCGGTGTCGTCGCCCCACTGCGCCCGCCGGTCGGCGGTGGTGTGCAGGCCGCCGAAGGAGGTCGCCGCGGCGACCAGCCGGGCCGCGTCGAGGAAGCGGGCGACCCGCTCGGCGCTGCCGAGATCGAAGGAGAGCACGCCCGGAATCCGCCGCAGCTGTCGCGCCGCCACCGGATACGACGGATCGTCCGGCAGGCCCGGCCAGCGCAGCCCGGTGACGTCGGCGCGCCCGGCCAGCAGCCGGGCCAGCGCCTCGGCGTTCGCCGTCTGCCGGGCCAGGCGCAGGTCTAGGGTGGCCAACGACCGGTGGGCCAGCCAGGCGTCGAAGGCGCCGGGAACCGCACCCGTGGCGGTACGCCAGGCGGTCAGCGTCGACAACAGGTCCGGCGACCGGGTGGCGAGGTAGCCGAGCAGCAGATCGGAGTGCCCGGTCAGTGCCTTGGTACCGGAGGCCACGACCACGTCCGCCCCGAGGTCGAGCGGACGCTGCCCGAGCGGGGTGGCGGTGGTGTTGTCCACGGCCAGCAGGGCTCCGGCGGCGTGCACCCGCTCGGCCAGCGCCGGCAGGTCGACGACGTCGAGTCCCGGGTTCGCGGGCGTCTCCACCAACACCAGCCGTACCCCGTCGAACGGTGGGTACGGCCCGGCGGTCGGCGCGAACAGCACCCGTACGTCGTTGCCGGCGAGCGTGTCGGTGGCGAACGCACGCACCGGGAAGTACCCGTCGGCGGGCAGCACCACCGTGTTCCCCGCCCGCAGCACCGCCAGCAGCAGCCCGGTTATCGCCGCCTGTCCGCTGGCGAAGACCCGGCAGTCGCCGCCCTCAAGCTCGCCGATCGCGGCCTCCAGCAGCCGACGGGTCGGGTTGTCCGGGCGTCCGTACCCGTTCGGGGACGCCTCCGGCCCCTGCCACGGGTCGAGGTGGTACGGCGCGGCGAGCACCGGCCCGGGCAGGAACGGCGCGCCGGGGGTGGGCTCGGGCAGACCGGCGTGTACGCACCGGGTGCCGTCCCCGTGCCCCGGGAACGCCTGCTCGTGCTGCTCCGGGGAGAGCCATCGGTACTCGTCCGCCATGCTCACTCCGGCTTCGTGGTGCGGCTCATCAGGGCCTGGACCGCCAACCGGGGATCCACCCCCTCGTGGCAGACCAGCTCGACCTGCTCGGTAATCGGCATCTCCACTCCGTGCGCGCGGGCCAGATCCCGGATCGCCAGCGCGCTCTTCACCCCCTCGGCGGTCTGCCGGGTGGCCACCCGTGCCTCTTCGAGGGTCGCGCCCCGGCCGAGGTGCTCGCCGAAGGTGCGGTTACGGGCCGACGGCGACGAGCAGGAGGCCACCAGATCACCCATCCCGGCCAGGCCCGCGAAGGTGAGCGGATCCGCGCCGAGGGCGACCCCGAGCCGGGCGGTCTCGGCCAGCCCTCGGGTGACCAGCATGGCCCGGGTGTTGTGTCCGAAGCCCATCGCCGTGGCGATGCCGTACGCCAGGGCGATCACGTTCTTCACCGCCCCGCCCAGCTCACAACCGATCACGTCGTCGTTGGTGTACGGGCGGAAGTACGGCGTGGTGATCGACCGCTGCACCAGCGTCGCCCGGTCGGAATCGGTACAGGCGACGACGGTGGCCGCGGGTTGCTCCGCGGCGATCTCCGGTGCCAGGTTGGGGCCGGAGACCACCACCACCCGGTCCGCCGCGACCTTGGCGGTCTCGACGATCACCTCGCTCATCCGCTTGGTGGTGCCGAGTTCGATGCCCTTCATCAACGACACCAGGGTCGCCTCGGGATGCAGGTGCTCGACCCACTCGGCGAGGTTGCCGCGCAGGGTCTGCGACGGCACCGCCAGCACCACCATCTCGGCACCCGTGATCGCTTCGACGGGGTCGCCGGTTCCGGTGATCCGCTCCGGCAACACCACCCCGGGCAGGTACTCCGGATTACGTCGCTCGACGCGGATCACGTCGGCGATCGACTGTCGTCGCGCCCAGAGCGTCACGTCCCGGCCCGCGTCGGCGAGGATCTTCGCGAACGCCGTACCCCACGACCCGGCCCCCAGCACCGCCACATGCCCGTTCACGCCGCCGCCTCCCTGCGGTCGGCGTCGTCGTGAGGCCCCACCGCACCGCACCGATGATTCACTCGCTGACGCTCGCTCATACCGTCTTCTCCGGGCGTTGGCGGTCGGTCTGCGAGCGGGTGGGGCGCTGCCACAGCGGCGGTGGTGTCCCGCCCCGGATCTCGGCGAGCGTGTCCCGCAGCCGCAGCATGATCACGTCGGTCATCTCCTCCAGCACCTGCCGGGTCGGGGTGGCACCGGCCCAGCGGCTCAGGTCGATCGGCGGCCCGGCCACCACGGTCACCGGGATCCTGGGCCGCAGGTTGATCCGGGTGGTGCGCGGATCGAAGATCCGCTCCGGCCCCCACATCGCCACCGGCACCACCGGGGCACCCGTGGCCAACGCCAGCCGGGCGGCCCCGGTCTTACCCTTCATCGGCCACAGGTCCGGTTCGCGGCTGATGGTCCCCTCCGGGTAGATGATCACAGCTCCACCCTCGTTGAGCGCCGCGACCAGGGCGTCCAGCGACTTCACCGCGTCGACCGTGCCCCGCTCGACCGGAATCTGCCGACACCAGTGCAGGATCCGGCCGAGCACCGGCACCTTGAACACGCTCGCCTTGCCGAGGAACTGTGGCCACCGCCCGGCGTCGTAGACGAAGTGGGCGCAGACCAGCGGATCGGCGTGCGAGATGTGGTTCGGCACGATGATCACCGGACCGTCCTGCCTCAGGTGCTCCATGCCTCGCCAGGTACGCCGTGTCCAAACGGTCAGTACCGGCTTCACCAGCACCACGGCGACCCACTGCCAGAATCCCAGCTTCCGACGCCCCACCGTGCCTCCTCGTGCCCGCCCCGACCCACCCACCGGAGGAAACCGGTGAGGTTCGCAGCCGAAATCATGCCTGCTCGCCCCCGGTACGGGCCAGTGAGGGTACCGCCGCCCGGCTGGCAGGATGGCAGGCGTGACGCAGTCCTGGACGGTGGTGGTGCCGGTCAAGCGCCTGGCAGCTGCGAAGAGCCGGCTGCGTGGCGGGCTGCCGGGCGTACCCCATCAGGACCTCGCCCTGGCCCTGGCCACCGACACCCTGGCGGCGGTGCGGGCCTGCCCGGCGGTGGCCGAGGTGCTGGTGGTCACCGACGACGTCCGGGTCGCCGACATGGCCCGTTCCGGGGGTGCCAGGGTGCTGCCGGACGTCGCGGACGCCGGGCTCAACGCCGCCTTCCGGCACGGCGCGGCCGGTGTCGCCGGGTGGGTGGCCGGGCTCACCGCCGACCTGCCCGCCCTGCGACCGGCCGAGTTGGCGGCGGCGCTGCACAAGACGACGACCGGGCAGCCGGGGCTACGCCGGTTCGTGGCCGACGCCCCGGGCACCGGCACCGTGCTGCTGGCGGCACCGCCGGGCGTGCCACTGGACCCACGCTTCGGGCCGGGTTCGGCCGCCGCGCACTCGGCGAGCGGCGCGCACCCGCTCACCGGCGACTGGCCCAGCCTGCGGCGCGACGTGGACACCGCCGACGACCTGGCCGCCGCGGCGCGGCTCGGGCTCGGGCCGCGCACCACGGCGCTGGTCGCCGGTCGCCTCAGCGAATCCTCGTCCACCTGACCTCGTGGAGCGGGACCGGCCGAGCGCGGTACGGTGCTGGCATGCAGGGCACGGTGGCGACCTTCGACGCGGCTACCCGCAGCGGGCTGCTGCTGCTGGACGACGGCACCGAACTACCCTTCCCGGCCCCGGCGTTCGACGCCTCCGGGCTACGCCTGCTCCGCCTCGGCCAGCGGGTACGCGTGGAAACCGACGCCTCCGGCACCGTCGTACGCGTCACGCTGCCGACGATGTCCTGACTACCCACTCCAAGTTCGTTCGGCGTTAACTCTGTTCGGGTGATTATGAACTGGTGAGCACCCCTCGCGAACGTTCCACCAGCCCGGCCGCCGACACCGTCGGCGGCAGCGACGCGGCGGCCGACTCCGCGGGCCTGGAGGAGGTGCTGGACCCGGTCTCCGGGGCGGGCCTGCCTCCGCCCACCGACGAACCGGAATCCGTCCCGCCGCTGCCCGCGGACCGCTTCCTCAACCGGGAGCTGTCCTGGCTCGACTTCAACGCCCGGGTGCTCGCCCTGGCCGAGGACCATCGCACCCCACTGCTGGAGCGGGCCAAGTTCCTGGCCATCTTCGCCAGCAACCTGGACGAGTTCTACATGGTGCGGGTGGCCGGGCTGAAGCGCCGGCTCTCTGCCGGCCTACCCGTCCGGGGTGGCGACGGGCTGCCGCTGCGGACCCAGCTGGCGCTGATCGCGGAACGGGCCGCCGCCCTGGTGACCCGACAGGCCACCTGTTACGTCGACGACCTGCTGCCGAAGCTCGCCGCCGAGGACATCCAGGTGTTGTGCTGGTCCGACCTCGACGACGCCGAGCGGGAACGGCTGCGCACCTACTTCCGGGAGAAGATCTTCCCGGTGCTCACCCCGCTGGCGGTCGACCCGGCCCACCCGTTCCCGTACATCTCGGGTCGATCGCTCAACCTGGCCGTCGCGGTACGCGACCCGGACGGCGGGCCGGAGCTGTTCGCCCGGGTGAAGGTCCCCAACAACGTGCCCCGCTTCGTCCGGGTCGACCGGGACGGGCCCGGGGTCCGGATGCTGCCGGTGGAGGACCTCATCTCGGTGCACCTCGGTCAGCTCTTCTCCGGCATGCAGGTGGTCGAGTGCCACCTGTTCCGGGTCACCCGCAACGCCGAGGTGGAGGTCGACGAGGACCGGGACGAGGACCTGCTCCAAGCGCTGGAACGGGAACTGGCCCGCCGCCGTTTCGGCCCGCCGGTGCGGCTGGAGGTGGCCGACTCGATCTCCGACCACATGCTGGAGTTGCTCGTCCGGGAACTGGACATGGACGCCCAGGACGTGTTGCGGGTCCGTGGCCTGCTGGATCTCTCCGCGCTGTGGCAGCTGTACGGCGAGGCCGACCGGCCGGATCTGAAGGATCCGCCGTTCGTCCCGGCCACCCACCCCCGGCTCGTCGAGGGCGAGGTGCCGCGCAGCGTCTTCGCCACCCTGCGCGACGGCGACGTGCTGGTACACCACCCGTACCACTCCTTCGCCACCAGCGTGCAACGGTTCATCGAGCAGGCCGCCGCAGACCCGAACGTGCTGGCCATCAAGCAGACGCTCTACCGCACCAGTGGCGACTCACCGATCGTGGACGCGCTGGTCGACGCCGCCGCCGCCGGCAAACAGGTGGTGGTGCTGGTCGAGTTGAAGGCCCGCTTCGACGAGGTGGCCAACATCGGCTGGGCCCGCACCCTGGAACGGGCCGGCTGCCACGTCGTCTACGGCCTGGTCGGTCTCAAGACCCACTGCAAGACGGCCCTGGTGGTACGGCAGGAGGGCAACCAGATCCGCCGCTACTGCCACATCGGCACCGGCAACTACCACCCGAAGACCGCACGGCTCTACGAGGACTTCGGCATGCTCACCGCCGATCCCGAGATCGGTGCCGACCTGACCGACCTGTTCAACGTGCTCACCGGCTACAGCCGGCAGACCGCGTACCGGCGGCTGCTGGTGGCGCCGCAGGGCATCCGTCGTGGCCTGATCGAACGGATCGGGCGAGAGGTCGCCCAGGTCCGGCTGGGCATGCCGGGACTCGTCCAGTTCAAGGTGAACGCGCTGGTCGACGAGGAGATCACCGACGCGCTGTACCGGGCCTCGCAGGCCGGCGTACACGTCGACCTGATCATCCGGGGCATGTGCACGTTGCGGCCGGGGGTACCCGGGCTGTCGGAGAACATCCGGGTGCGTTCGATCCTCGGCCGCTTCCTGGAACACTCCCGGATCTTCCGGTTCGGCAACAACGGCGACGGCGAGTTCTGGATCGGCTCCGCCGACCTGATGCACCGCAACCTGGATCGCCGGGTGGAGGCGCTGGTCCAGGTGACCGACCCGGTGGCCCGAGCCGAGCTGGACCATGTCCTCAGCAGCGCGATGAGCCCGGAGGTGGACGCGTTCGAGTTGGCCGGCGACGGCAGCTGGACCCGCCACCCGGGCCGACCGGGGCACGCCCCGAGTCACCTGCAACACCTGCTGCTGCGTCATGTCGGCAGCACGGCCGGTTGAGCTCGGCGGTAATAGGCTGAGCGGGTGGTCGAGGAGAAACGGGCGTTCACGGTGCGGGTCGCGGGGTGGTCACCCGACCTGTCCCCCGCCGTGCCGGTCTCGCGTGTCCGGCGAGGTCGCTCCCGGTGGCCGGGGTGACCGAGATCCGGGCCGCCGGCGGCGTGGTGTGGCGACCGACGGACACCGACGACGTCGAGGTGTGTCTGGTGCACCGGCCCCGGTACGGCGACTGGACGCTGCCGAAGGGCAAGCTGGAGCCGGGCGAGCATCCGCTGCTCGCCGCCGTTCGGGAGGTGGCCGAGGAGACTGACGCGCAGGCCGCGCCGCAACTGCGGCTGCCGTCGGTGCGGTACCGCAGCGAAGGCCGGTTCAAGGTGGTCGACTACTGGACGATGCGGGCGGTGGGCACCGGCGGATTCCAGCCCGACACGGAGGTCGACGAGGTCCGGTGGTTGCCCGTCGACGAGGCGATGACCCTGGTCAGCTACCCGCACGACGTGGAGGTGCTCGCCGCGTTCGCGGCGCTGCCGCCGGTCACCACGACCCTGATGCTGGTCCGGCACGGCCACGCCGGTAACCGGCTGGGCTGGCCCGGCCCGGACACCGGCCGACCACTGGACGCCCGTGGCTGGTCCGAGGCACACGCGCTGGCACCGCTGATCGGGCTGATCCGCCCGGCCCGGTTGCTCTCCGCGTCGCCACGCCGGTGCGTGCAGACCCTCGACCCGGCTGCCGCGTTGCTGGACCTGCCGATCGAGGTCTGCGGCGACCTGGACGAGCCGAGCGCCGGCCAGCAGCCCGACGAACGCGTGCTGGCCGCCGCCGCGCGCATGGCCGAGCTGGCCGCCGCAGGCGAAGCGTCGGCGTTGTGCAGCCAGGGCGCGGTGATTCCCGGTGCTTTGGAACGGTTGGCGGGGCGGTGCGGTGACTACGCCACCGGCAAGGGCGGCGGCTGGCTGCTCGCCTTCACCGGTGGCCACCTCGTCGCCGCCGACCGCCTCTGACCCGATCAGCTTGCGGGCAGGGTGAGGGTGACGGCGACCGGCAGGTGGTCGCTGGCGGTGCCCGGCACCGCGACCGCGTCGGAGGCGACCAGGTCGGCCGAGACGAAGACGTGGTCGATCTGCTCACGCGGGTCGTCCGCCGGGCTGGTCGGCAGCGGGCGGGCCGAGGCCAGCGCGTCGACCAACCCGGCACCGGCGAACGCGGTGAACGCCGGATCGCCCGGCTCGGTGTTGAGGTCACCGGCGACCACCAGCGGTGCGCCGTCGGCGTACTCGGTGGCGAAGTCCGCGACGGCGCGGGCCTGCACCACCGGGTCCGTGCCGGGCGGCGGTTGCAGATGGGTGCTCACCACGGCCAGGCGTACGCCGTCACTGAAGTCGACGGTGACGCCGAGCGCCTGCGCTCCGGTGGGCGCACCCACCGCCGGTAGGGCACGGGTACGTGCCCGCTGCACCGGCCAGCGGCTGAGCACCGCGTCCCCCCACAGCGGGTCGGCGGCGGGCGCGAAAACGTACGGCATCCCCAGCCGGGCGGCGAGCAGTTCCAGGGTGTCGTGGCCGCCGTTGAGCAGCCAGCCCCGGTCGACCTCGCTGAGCACCACCACGTCGGCTCGGCCGATCGCCCGGTGCAGTGCCCTGGGATCGAAGCGGCCGTCGAGGCCGAAGCCCATCCGGATGTTGTACGCCACCAACCGGACCTGCTCCGGCGGCCCGTCCCGATTGGTCGCCGTGAGCCACGGTCCGTGCAGCACGGCGGCGGCGAAGGCGACGAGGGCGGCCAGCGCCGCGTACCACCGCACGGAACGCGTGGACGGCAGCTGCGGCGACCGCTCGGCGGCGGGGTTGACCCGCATCGCGACCACCACGATCAGGGCGGCCACCACGGCCGGCAGCCACTGGTTGGGGTAACCGAGGTCGTAGGCGGCGTAGTACAGCACCGAGGCGACGGCGAAGACGAGCATGCCGCCCACGACCGCGTACGCCGCCCCGCTGCGGGCGACCGGCGACGCCGCACCGACCAGGCCGAGGCAACCACCCAGCCCTGCGGCGCTGAGCAGCACGGCGAGGGTGAGCAGCGTCGGTGGGCCGAATCCATTCAGCAGGACCCCGACCAGCAGCAGTACCGGCGGCACCGTCCGCCACCGGTGCCGCGGCGCGGTCAGCGCGCCGAACAGGAACAGTGGTGCGGCGACACCCAGCGGTGCCAGCGCGAACAGCGGCGGCCCGGCGGTGCCGGCCTCGCCGTACCAGTACGACATCGCGACGCCCGCGACCGCCGGTGACAGCGCGAGCATCCCGCCGAGCAGCAGCGTCGGTCCGACCAGCAACCAGGCCGGTCCGACCGACGGGGTGTCGCCGTCACGGGTGCGACCGAAGGTGACCTCGGCGGCCAGCAACGCCGCCACGAGCGCCACGCCGGCCACCCACGCCGGCCACCACTGCCACCACACCAGGTCGTACGTGCCGAGCAGCGCGTGCCCCAGCGCGCTCGCGGTCAGCCCCAACGCCAACCCGGGAACCGGATGCGCGACCCGGACGGCGGTGGCGGCCAGCCAGATCAGACCGGCGAGCAGACCGGCGCTGGCCAGCCAGAGTTGGGCCCGGCCGCCCGGCGCGGCGGTGAGGGTGAGCCGGGAGACACCGAGGAGCAGCACCGCGGTGGCACCGACGACGTCGGCACCGACCCGCGCCACGAGGAACGGGGCGGCGAACGCCACCACGAACCAGCCGAGCGCGAACGCGCCGAGCAACTCGGCCGGGGTGGACGCGGCCTGCCCGAAGATGGTGATGACCGACGGCAGGAAGACCCGCAGCACGTCGGTCAGGACGACGATTCCCAGGGCCAGGGCGACGGTGCCGAGACGACGCTGACGCAACAGGTTCTCTTTCCGCCGAGGGGTGGTGCGGCGATTCTGCTGGCCCTGCCCGGTGCCGGTCAACGGTTCCGCGACGGGGTTACCCGTCGGGTGGGCACATGGCGAGGGCGCCCGCCGACTGGCGGACGCCCTCGTCGTACGACCGGCTCAGCGCCGGGTCGTCGCCTTCCTGGCCGGCGCCTTCTTCGCCGGGGCCTTCTTGGCGGTCGCGGTCTTGCGGGCCGCTGTCGCCTTGCTCGCCGTGGTGGTCTTCTTCGCCGCGGTGGTCTTCTTCGTCGCGGCCTTCTTCGCCGGAGCGGCCTTGGCAGTCGTCTTGGTCGCCTTGGTCGCGGTGGTCTTCCTGGCCGGCGCGGTCTTGCTCGCCGTGGTCTTCTTGGCTGCGGTGCTTCTCGCCGCGGTCGTCTTCTTCGCCGTGGTCGCCTTGGCACCGGTGGTCTTGGCGGTGGCCCCGACGGTCTTCTTCGCCGCAGCGGTGGCCTTCGGCACCTTGCCGCTGGCCACCATCTCCTTGAACCCGGCGCCGGGGCGGAACGTCGGCACGGAGGTCTTCTTGACCTTCACTGCCTCCCCCGTACGCGGGTTCCGGGCTGTTCGTGCGCCGCGCACCCGCTTCTCGAACGCTCCGAAACCGGTGATCGCCACTTTCTCGCCCTTGGTGACCGCCGCCTGGACCTCAGCGAGGACCGCGTCGAGCGCGGCCGTCGCCGTTTTCCGGTCCCCCAGGCGAACGGCGAGCGCCTCGATGAGCTCGGCCTTGTTCACGACTTCCTCCTGATTGTGCAACTGACTCGACGCGAGCCATTCTGCGCGCACGGTATGCCCTGTGCTGGCGGGACACAAACATTCGGTGGAAAAAAGCCCTTGTGTCGTAACGGATTCGCCCCCGCCGGTGGCACCGGCGGGGGCGAAAACGGCTCTGGATCGGGCGGTCGGGCTACGCGACCCGGGGCAGGAAGGCCGGTCGGCGGGCCTCGTAGGCGCTGATCCGGTCCTCGTGTCGGAGGGTGAGTCCAATGTCGTCCAAGCCCTCCATCAGCCGCCATCGGCTGAAGTCGTCGAGCGGGAACGACCAGTTTGCGGTGCCGATCCGTACCTCGCGGGCGGTCAGGTCGACGACCACCTCGGTGGTCGGTTCCGCCTCGACCAGACGCCAGATCTCTTCGACGGCTTTCAATTCCAGCTCGACCGGGAGCAACCCTTCCTTGAGTGCGTTCCCACGGAAGATGTCACCGAAGCGCGGCGAGATCACCACTCGGAAGCCGTAGTCGCGCAACGCCCAGACGGCGTGCTCCCGCGACGATCCGGTGCCGAACTCGGGACCGGCGACCAAAATCGACGCCCCCGAATAGGCTTGATCATTGAGTACGAATGCCGGGTCCTCACGCCACGCGCTGAACAGTCCGTCGGCGAATCCGGTACGAGTCACCCGCTTGAGGTACACGGCGGGAATGATCTGATCGGTGTCCACGTCGGACCGACGCAGCGGCAGGGCGGTGCCGGTGTGCACGGTGAACTTGTCCATCTGTCGCAAGCCCTTCTACAGGTCGGCGGGAGCGGCCAGCCGGCCGACGACGGCGGTGGCGGCGGCCACCGGCGGGCTGACCAGGTGGGTACGCCCGCCCCGGCCCTGGCGGCCCTCGAAGTTCCGGTTGGAGGTCGAGGCGGCGCGCTGCCCCGGGGAGAGCGTGTCCGGGTTCATGCCGAGACACATGGAGCAACCGGCGAAGCGCCATTCGGCCCCGGCGTCGGTGAAGACCTTGTCCAGCCCCTCCGCCTCGGCGGCCTCGCGCACCGCAGCCGAGCCGGGCACCACCAGCATGCGTACCCCGTCGGCCACCCGGTGGCCGCGCAGCACGTCGGCCGCGGCACGGAGATCCTCCAGCCGTCCGTTGGTGCACGAACCGACGAAGACCACGTCGACGGCGAGGTCGCGCAGCGCGGTACCGGGGGTCAGGTCCATGTAGGCCAGGGCCCGGCGGGCGGCGGCCCGCTCCGGCTCGGTGGCGAACTCCTCCGGGTCCGGCACGGTCGCGGCCAGCGGCGCGCCCTGCCCGGGGTTGGTGCCCCAGGTCACGAACGGGGTGACCTGGGCGGCGTCCAGCGTCACCTCGGCGTCGAAGGTCGCGCCCTCGTCGGTGGGCAGCGTCCGCCAGTACTCCAGCGCCGCATCCCAGTCGGCGCCGCTGGGGGCGTTGGGCCGCCCCTTCAGGTACGCGAAGGTGGTCTCGTCCGGCGCGATCATGCCGGCCTTGGCACCCCACTCGATGGACATGTTGGCGATCGTCATCCGTCCCTCCATGGACAGCGCTCGGATCGCCTCACCCCGGTACTCGACGATGTGCCCGCGCCCGCCACCGGTGCCGACCTTGGCGATCAGGGCGAGCACCAGGTCCTTGGCGGTGACGCCGGGGCCCAGGCGGCCGTTGACGGTGACCGCCATCGTCTTCGGCCGGGCCTGCGGCAGCGTCTGGGTGGCCAGCACGTGCTCGACCTCACTGGTGCCGATGCCGAACGCCAGGGCACCGAAGGCCCCGTGCGTGGCCGTGTGCGAGTCGCCGCAGACGATCGTCATGCCGGGCTGGGTGAGCCCGAGCTGCGGGCCGATGACGTGCACGATCCCCTGGTTCTCGTCGCCCAGCGGGTGCAGCTTCACCCCGAACTCGGCGCAGTTGCGGCGCAGCGTCTCGATCTGCGTACGCGAGGTCGGGTCTGCGATGGTGAGCAGGTCGCCACGGCGCTGCTGGAAGCTGGGATCCGCGTACCCGGTCGGGGTGTTGTGATCCTCGGTCGCGAGCGTGAGGTCGGTACGCCGCACCCGGCGGCCCGCCATGCGCAGGCCGTCGAACGCCTGCGGGCTGGTCACCTCGTGCAGCAGGTGCAGGTCGATGAAGAGCAGATCGGGCTCACCATCGGCGGACCGGACGACGTGTGCGTCCCAGACCTTCTCGGCCAGGGTCCTCGGCTCAGGAGTGACTCCCACCATCTGGACATCCTAAATTCTGGGAGGTAAATTTCGGCTTGTGGGACACAGTATGAGCGGTGTCGGCGTTCTCGACAAGGCGGTGGTCATCCTGGCCGCCTGTGTCGACGGCGCCAGCCTGGCCGAACTCGTTGAACGCACCAAGCTGCCCCGGGCCACCGCGCACCGGCTGGCGCAGGCACTGGAGATTCACCGGATGCTGGTCCGGGACACCCAGGGCCGCTGGCGTCCGGGCCCGCGCCTGGGTGAGCTGGCGAACGCGGCGCCGGACGTGCTGCTGACTGCGGCCGAGCCACTGTTGGCCGCGTTGCGGGACGCGACGGGCGAAAGCGCGCAGCTCTACCTTCGTCGGGCCGACGAGCGGATCTGCGTGGCCGCCGCCGAGCGGGCCAGCGGGCTGCGCGACACGGTGCCGGTCGGCTCGGTGCTGCCGATGACCGCCGGATCGGCGGCGCAGATCCTGCTCGCCTGGGAGCCGCCGGAGGCGGTGATGCCGCTGCTGCCCCGGTCCAAGTTCACCGGCCGCACCCTGGCCGAGGTGCGACGTCGCGGCTGGGCGCAGAGTGTCGCCGAACGCGAGGCGGGTGTGGCCAGCGTCTCAGCGCCGATCCGCGACCGTACCGGCCGGGTCATCGCCGCCATCAGCATCTCGGGCCCGATCGAGCGTCTCGGTCGTCGCCCCGGCGAACGTCACGCCATGGCGGTGGTCCGAGCCGGCCAACGCCTCTCCGGCCTCTGACCCACCCACCCCACCGAGTTGATCAAGAAGTTTTCGTCAGATATCCCGTACGGGGGTGACCAAAACTTCTTGATCAACTCGTGTTGGTAGCCCCGACCGGATTCGAACCGGCGCTACCGCCTTGAGAGGGCGGCGTCCTGGGCCGCTAGACGACGGGGCCAGGTACTTTCCTGATTCACCGACCCCTGCGGGCGGTGCGGCAGTAGTCTAGCGGCGCGTTGGGGACAGCCCGCACAGGGGTGGGCCGACCCGACGTGCGGACCATCGGGGTGGCGAAACCGCTCGCGCTTCCCCAGGACAGCGGAACGGGCAGCGGAACGGGCGCACAGCAAAACGGCCCGCTCCGCCTCAGCGGAACGAGCCGTCAACAACCTGTAGCCCCGACCGGATTCGAACCGGCGCTACCGCCTTGAGAGGGCGGCGTCCTGGGCCGCTAGACGACGGGGCCAGAACACATCGCGACACCACCTCTGCGGTGGTGTCGCCGAACTCTACCAGACCTCATGGCCGAGCCCCTTGCGGTGCGTCGGCGCTGAACTCCACCAGAATCCAGCGGCCTCGATTCACGTGGAATCGCGACTGCGCTGGGGTACCAGGACTCGAACCTAGACTAACTGAACCAGAATCAGTCGGGCTGCCAATTACCCCATACCCCATTGGCCCCTTGCGGCGCCGGGAACAAACTCTACCCTCCCGGCACCGACAGGCCAAATCGACTTCCCCATAACGTGCCTGAGCTGCCCAAACGGCGTTCAGGCCGCCGACACGACCGGGTTCGTCAGCTCGCCGATCCCCTCGATCCGGACGCTCACCGTATCCCCGTCCGTGAGCGGACTAACCCCTGCTGGCGTGCCGGTCAGCACGACGTCACCGGGCAGCAGCGTCATCACGTGTGAGACGTACGACACGAGTGCCGGGGCGTCGAAGACCATGTCCCCGGTCCGGCCGAGCTGCCGCACCTCCATCTCCTCCGGATCACGACCGACCTCACAGCGGATCTCCAGATCGGTGACGTCCAACCCGGTGGTGATCCACGGGCCGATCGGGCAGAACGAGTCGAACCCCTTGGCCCGGGTCCACTGGCTGTCCGAACGCTGGAGATCCCGGGCGGTCACATCGTTGGCACAGGTGTAGCCGAAGATGGCCCGCTCCGCCGCGGCACGGTCCGCCCGGCGGGCGCCGGGCGCGCCGATCACCACCGCCAGTTCGGCCTCGTGCTCGACCTGCTTGCTGAACTCCGGCAGCCGGATCGCGTCCCGGGGGCCGATGACCGAGGTCGACGGCTTCAGGAACAACAGCGGTTCCTTCGGCACCTCCGCGCCGTGCTCGGCGGCGTGTTCGGCGTAGTTACGCCCGACACAGACCACCTTGCTAGGCAGGATCGGCGAGAGCAGCCGGACATCGGACAGCGCCCAGCGGACCCCGCTGAACGTGATCTGGCCGAACGGGTGACCGGAGATCTCCGCGATGGTGAGCCCCTGCGGGCCCGCCTCCGGCTCCCCTTCGACGACACCGAACGACATTCCCTTGGCATGAGCGAAACGAGCGATACGCACCAAGCCAATGTAGTGCGAACAGCGGCGATCGCCGCAGCTTACCCGCCTCGCCGCCGGTCGGAGCCGGATTCGCCGCTTCGTACCCGCACGGCGTGCGCCCGCCCCTAGCGTCGGCTGCGGAGGTTCGTTCGTATGCCTGCATCGACACGACACCACAAGGCCCTCGCGGCGATCGTGCACTGCGTCGGGCTGCTGACCGCCCTGCCGGTGCTGCCGGCGGACACCGCTGCCGACTCGTCGGCGGCTCGGCAGCTCCAGCCGGCGGCGGCCACCACGTCCGACCCCAACCTGCCGTCGGCGCCACCGGCGGTCCCGACGCCGACCCGGGTGGTCAAGCCGGCCGCCAGGCCGAAGGTGAGCGTACGGGTCGCACCGGAGCAGAGCCCCGACCCCAGGTACCGCATCGAGGTCCGCAACACCGGCTCCACCTCGGTCGAGACCACGGTCCGCCAGGAGTTGCCGCAGGGGGTCTCGGCGAGCACGGTCAGCGACGGCGGCCGGGTGGTGAGCCCCGACGGGTCGCGGTCGACCGAGGTGACCTGGCGACTGAGGCTGCCGCCGGGCGGCACCACCACGCTGGGTACCACGCTCACCACCGCCTCGCAGCAGCCGGTGACCGCACCGGCGTGCGCCTTCGCCAGCGACGGTCGTCAGCCGTACGACTGCGCGAGCGCCACCTGGACAGCGCCGGGGGACTCGGCCCTCAACGCGCAGGAGCCCACCGGCTGGCGTCGTCAGGCACCCGCGCTCCTGGCCGCCGGGACCGCGCTACTGGTGCTGGGTCTGGTGGCGCTGATCACCTGGCGGCGGCGTCGACGGCCGGTGGCCGCGGCGCTGGCCTCGGACGGCCCGGGGACGATCTATCCCCGCCCGGCCACCCCGCGACCGCCGACCCGGCGACGTAAGCCGCCGGTGTGGTTGGTGGTGCCGGTGGCCGCGACCGTGCTGGCCGGCACGGTGGGCGCCGCCGCCTGGTCGGCCACCCGACGGGTCACCGCGATCGACACGGACAGCCAGCCGACCACCGGAGCGTGGAAGGGCACCGGGGTCCAGGGCGTGCTGGGGATGCCGCTGCGCGAGGACGCGTTCGAGTTCACCGTCTACCGGATGAGCTGCGAGCCGGGCCGGGGCGCACGGCAGTGCCAGGCGACCGTCGGGGTCCGCAACCTCACCCGGGAACACCAGAGCTGGCACGGCAAGCTGCAACGGGCGTACCTGGCCAACGGGAACTGGGTCACCACCGACGAGTCGGCCACCCGACGGGCGAACCAGGGACGCGACGTGTTCGCCGACCCGGTCGCCGCCGGCAGCCGCCTGGTGCTGCCGTTGGTCTTCACCATCAACGGGCGGGAGGTGCCGCAGCGGCTGGAGTTGCGCAGCGGGGTCTTCTCGGCCGGCGTACGGGTCGACGTGCCCTGACCGGCGCTCGGACGGCGGTCGTACCCTTGGGCCGTGACCGCCGTCCCCGCCTCCGCCACACCTGCCGTCGTCGCTGGTGACGGTGGGCCGAGCCGGGTCGAGCGGGCCCCCGTGACCAGCCTTCCCGCAGCCACCTGGCGGTCCCTGTCGGCCGACCACGAACGGCGGGCCGACTCGCTGACCGCGGGGCACCGGGCCCGCCGGGCCACCGGGGAACGACACGCCATCGACGACTTCCTGTACGACTACTACGGCACCCGCCCGTCGACCCTGCGCCGGTGGCATCCGGGCATCGGGGTCCGGCTGGAAGCCGGCCCGGACGGCCCGGCACCGCACCACCGGTGGCGGTGGTACACCACGGACGCCGACAAAGCGGTACGCCTCGACGTCGCGGCGTTCCTGTCCGACCGGGGTGACTCGGTGCGGTACATCCACCGGCTGCTGACCGCCATCGCGTCCCGACCCGCCTTCACCGGCTGTTTCGGCCTGCACGAGTGGGCGATGGTCTACCGCCAGCGGGAGCACCGCCATCCGTTGCCCCTGCGGCTCGGCCAGCAGGGCACCGACGCGGTGGTCGAGTCGCACCAGATCCGGTGCACGCACTTCGACGCGTACCGGTTCTTCACCCCGGACGCGGTCGACCTCAACCTGCACCGTCCGACCCGGGCCAGCCAGGTGGACCTCGACCAGCCGGGCTGCCTGCACGCCTCCATGGACTGCCACAAGTGGGCCACCAAGCTGGGCCCCGCCGTGCCCGGTGCCCTGGCGCTCGACTGCTTCGAGCTGGCCGGTGACATCCGGCTGCTGGACATGCGCGCGTCGCCGTACGACTTCTCGTCGTACGGCGAATCGGCGGTGGCCATCGAGACGCCGGAGGGCAAGGCCGAGTACGTGGCCCAGCAACGCGAGTTCGCCCAGCGGGCCGGTCGGTTGCGGGCCCAGCTGATCGAGATCTGCTCGGCGCTGTTGGCGCAGGCCGAACCGGAGGCGCGCGCCGAGGAGTGACGGCTACTCGCCGTCCACCCGACGGTCGCGCTTGCGCTGCCCGCGACGCTTCTTCTCGGCCAGCCGACGCTCTTTGGCGGCCCGCGACGGGCGGGTCGGTCGGCGTGGCGGTGGTGGCGGTGCGACCGCCTCGCGCAGCACCGACACCAGCCGCTCCCGGGCCGCTTCCCGGTTGGCCAACTGCGCCCGGTGCTCACTGGCCGCGATCGTGAGTACGCCGTCGACCAGCCGCCCGGAGAGCCGCTCCAGGGCCCGGGTGCGCAGCGGCTCGGGGATGCTCGGTGAATTGGCCAGGTCGATGCTCAGCTCGACCCGCGAGTCGGCGGTGTTGACCCCCTGCCCACCCGGCCCGGACGACCGGGAGAACCGCTCCCGCAGTTCGGCGGGGGGAACCACCCACCGGTCGGTCACCCGCAGCCCGTCATCCACGCCCTGAGGCTAGCGCGAGCCGCGCGGCCCGTCCGCGCCAATGTCGCGTGCGCGCCCGTCCCGCCCGGCGATCGGCGGGTCAGCGGGGCCGCTCGTCGGCGCTGCTGCTCGGCGTCGGCTGCGGCGCCGGCTCGTCACTGCCACCGGCGGCGGCGTACGCGACCGCGCCGATCAGGAGCAGGGCGAGGATCCCGACCTTCGTGGTGACCACCTTGATCAGCATCCAGGCGGCCCGGCGCGCTCCGGGCACGGTCTTCTTAGCCGTCTGGTAGTCGTTCCAGCCCCGCCGGGCGCGTGCGTACGACGACCCGACGCCACTTCCGATGATGAGGCCCACCAGCAGGAGGACCGTGATGAGAGGACGCTCCACCCACGCCAGTATCCATACCGAGCGTCATATTTCCATTCCCCGATCATCGAACGCTGGAATCCGACAGTTGCCTCAATCACTGCGTAATCGGACAGTGACTGAGAGTGGTCAGCCGCCCTTCCCGATGATCGTGTCGGCCGTCTGCTGCACCTGCTCGATCGGAATGGCGAAACCGATCCCGATCGAGCCGTTGCCGTCGATGGTGGCGATCGCGGTGTTCACCCCGACCACCTCGCCCCGCGCGTTGACCAGGGGCCCGCCCGAGTTCCCCGGGTTGATCGACGCGTCGGTCTGCACCGCCCGGTGCCGGTTGTCACCGAGGCGCACCTGGCGGTCCAGCGCGCTGATGATGCCGGCGGTCACCGTGCCCGGCAGCCCCAGTGGCGAGCCGACCGCCAGCACCGGTTCACCGACCCGGCTGGCGCCAGGTTGGGCCAGCGGCAGCGAGGTCAGGCCCGCCGACGACGGCACCTTGAGCACCGCGAGATCGCTCTCCGGTTCCCGACCCACCACCTGCGCCGCGTACCGCCGACCGTCGGGCAGTTCGACGGTCACCGGACCGCCCCGGCCCTTGGCGATGATGTGGTCGTTGGTGATGATGTGCTGCTCGGCGTCGATGGCGAAGCCGGAACCACTCGCCGAGCCCCCCGCACGGCCACCCACCAGCACCGACACCACACCGGGCACGGTCTTCTCGGCGGCCGTCACCAACTCGGCCGGCACCGGGGCCGCGGATGCGGCGGCCGGACCCGGCACACCGTCCTGCCCGGCCGCCCAACTCCCGGCCGCCGCACCCGACCCAGCGGAGATCGCCACCATCGCCAGCCCGGCCAGCAGTCGGCGTCGCCAACCGTCCAACGGCCCCTCCCGCGCCTGCGACGCCGCGTCCGATCCGCCCCGCCCGTCCGGGTCGAGATCGGGCGAGACGAACCAGGGCCCACGCGGCTCGCCCAGTCCGGTCTGCACTGCCATACGTACGCTCCTCACGTGCGCGGCCGGGTGTGGCCGCTGTCGCGGATCGGGCCGCCGGGATCAGGGCAGGCGGGAGAACCAGCGCAACGAGCCGGCCGCCGCACCCATGGCGAACACCAACCCGAGCCCGATGAACCGGGCCGAGACGTCCTGCCGCACCTTGCGCCAACCCACCGAACTGCCGATGTCGTCGTAGACGGCCCGCAGTTCGGCGCTCGTACCAGCCTCGTGGAAGCCACCCCCGGTCTCCTCGGCCACGGCCCGCAGCGTCTCCCCGTCCACCGGCACCTGGATCGGTCGGCCGCCCCGGTCGACGAAGCCGCTCGGCGTACCGAAGGAGATGCTGTGCACCGGCACCTCGAGGGCCACGGCCTCGGCGGCGGCCTCCATCGGATCCATGCCCGAGGTGTTCGCCCCGTCGGAGAGCAGGATGATGCGGGCCGGCGGCGGCTCGGTCGCGGCCTTGGTGTCCAGCGCCTTCACGGCGCCCAGCGAGGTGCTGATCGCCTCGCCGATCGCGGTGCCCTGCACCCCGGTCACCCCCTCGGCGAGCCGTTCGATCCCGTCGGCCAACGCCTCCCGGTCGGTGCTGGGTGGCACCAGCACCGCCGCGCTGCCGGCGAACGCGACCAGCCCCACGTTGAACTCGTCGGGCAGTCCGTCGGCGAACCGCCGGGCGGCGCTCTTCGCCGCGCTGAGCCGGTCCGGCTCGACGTCACCGGCGAGCATCGAGGTGGAGACGTCGACCGCCACCATCACGGTGGCCCGCTCCCGGGGCACCCGGACCTCGGCGGTGGGACGGGCGAAACCGACCACCAGGAGAGCCAGCATCGCCAGGAAGAGACCGGCCGGCAGGTGCCGTCTCCAGGTCGGCCGCCGGGGTGCCACCCGGTCAAGCAGGCGCAGGTTGGTGAATCGGACCGCGTACCGGCTCCGACGACGCTGCGCCAGCAGGTACGCCACGGCGAGCGCGGCCACACCGAGCAACAGCCAGAGCCGGACGGGTGACTGCCAGATCACACCGCACCTCCCCGAGGTGGTGGGGAGGCGGCGGCCAGCCGACGCTGGGCGTGCACGTGCCGCACGATGTCCACTGTCCAGTCGCGGTCGGTGCGCAGCCCCAGATGCGTCGCGCCGGCCCGGCGCAGAGCGTGCCGGACCTGCTCGCGTTGGGCCGCCGCCGCGGCCGCGTACCGCTCCCGCAGCCGCCGGTCACCGGTCCACACCTCGCGGTGATCGCCGGTCTCCGGGTCGGCCAGGGTGATCAGGCCGACATCCGGCAGCTCCCACTCGCGCGGGTCGGTGACCTCGACCGCGAGCACCTGATGGCGGACGGAGAGTTGCCGCAGCGGGCGCTCCCAGCGGGCCGGGAGCCGTGGATCGTCGGGCAGACCGTCGAGGAAGTCGGAGATCACCACCACCAGACCCCGCCGATGGGCGACCCGACGCACCTCGGCCAGCGCGTCGGCCAGCCCGGCGGCGGGCACCACCGCCGAGGCGGTGTCGTCGCCGGACCGGGGCAAGGCCAGCAACGCGCGCAGCAGCCCGAACAAGTGGGTACGCCCACCTCGGGCGGGCATCCGGCGCAGCCCGTACGGGGTGAGCACCTGCGCGCCGAGCCGATTGCCCGGCCCGGCGGTGAGGAAGCCGACGGCGGCGACCGCCGCCACCGCCAGTTCCCGCTTGTCCACCGCCGCCGTGCCGTACTCCATGCTGGGGCTGGCGTCGACCAACAACCAGGTGGTCAGCTCCCGGTCGGCGTCGACCTCCCGGACGTGCGGCACCGCGGTACGGGCGGTGACCGACCAGTCCATCCGGCGTACCTCGTCCTCACCGGGCCGGTACTCGCGGCTGCCCGCCGGTTCGCTACCCGGGCCGGGCAGCAGCCCGCGCCGCTCGCCGTGCAGCAGGCCGTCGAGACGCCGGGTCACCGTGAGTTCCAGCCGTCGCAGCCGCTCGTCCGGGGTGAGGTCGGTCAGGTTCGGATCCGCCGCCACCGGCGGTACGGAGGTCCGGCGGCCCATCAGGCGACCGCCAGGTCGGTCAGCTGCTCCGCCCTGGTGGCGGCCTCCCGTGGTGGCGGGACCGCCTCGACCAGCCGTCGCACGACCCATTCGGCGCTCACCCCGTCGGCGACCGCGTCGAAGGTGAGCACCAGCCGGTGGGCCAGCACGTCCACGGCGAGTTCCCGGACGTCGTCGGGGAGGACGTAGCCCCGTCCGCGCAGCAGGGCCTGTGCGCGGGCCGCCGAGACCAGGCCGAGCGTGGCGCGCGGACTGGCACCGTAGGCGAGTGCCCCGGCCAGCTCCGGCAACCCGAACCGGGCCGGATCTCGGGTGGCCAGGATGAGCCGGACCACGTACTCGGCGATGGCGTGGTGGACGAAGACCTGGCTGGCCTGGCGTTGGAACTCGCACAGTCGTTGCGGGTCGAGCACCTGGTGCGCCCGGGGCCGGTCGGCGCTCATCCGGTAGAGGATGGCCAGCTCGTCCGCGCCGTCCGGATAGTCGACGACGATCCGCATGAGGAAGCGGTCCCGCTGCGCCTCCGGCAGCTGGTAGACCCCTTCGGACTCGATCGGGTTCTGGGTCGCCAGCACCAGGAACGGCTCCGGCACCGGATAGCTGCGCCCGCCGATCGACACCTGGCGCTCGGCCATCGCCTCCAACAACGCCGACTGCACCTTCGCCGGTGCACGGTTGATCTCGTCGGCCAGCACCAGGTTCGCCATCACCGGGCCCGGCTCGACGTCGAAGCTCTCCTTCGAGGCGCGGTAGATCCGGGTGCCGACGATGTCGGAGGGAACCAGGTCCGGGGTGAACTGGATGCGGGAGAAGCTGCCGCCGGCCACCGTCGCGAGGGTCTGCGCGGCGAGGGTCTTGGCCACCCCGGGTACGCCCTCCAACAGGCAGTGCCCGTCGGCGAGCAACGCGACCAGAAGGCGTTCGACGAGCCGATCCTGCCCGACGATCACGCGTTTGACCTCGAAGAGCGTCTGATCCAACTGCGCTGCGGTCGCGTCCGGATCGGCCGGGCTGGGCAGGCTGGCCATGGTGTCCGAGATGTCCGTCACGGTGCTTGCTTCCCGAGGCGACCGGCCGACAAACGTCGGAATTTCCGGCCCTGGGCGACCCAGACCACGCGCCGACGGCGTTACCGGACAGGCCACTCAGAGCGCTCGGGGCCCATCCCACACGACACCGGCCCCCACCAGTGGCGGGGGCCGGTGACAGTGGACGGATCAGCGGTGCACGAGCAGGTAGAACGGCAGGTCGGCGGGGGCCCCGGCGGAGTTGCGGGTCTGGATGAAGACCGCGTTCGGGGTCAGCAGTCGACGCGCGACCGAGATCTCACCCGCCGGCGGGATGCAGCACGAGTCCGGTCGACCGATCGTCGCCACGTAGATGCCGTTGGTGACATCGGTGCCGAACTGCACCTCGTACTCGCCGACGCCGTACTTGATGACGATGCCAGCGCCACGGGCCTTGGTGCCGTTGGCGTTGACCGACGTGGCGTAGAAGCCGGCGACCGCCTGCGTGCTCATCTCGTCGCCCTTGGCGAGAGCAGCCTTCGCGCTGTTCAGCGAGGCCGTGGTGACAGCCGGCTGGCCGCTGGTGCGGGCTGCGGGCTGGGCGGACTCGGCGGTCGGCTTCGCCACGGCGATTCCGCCGCCGGCAAGTGCCAACGCCAGCGCCGCGATCACCACCGCAGCCGTCTTACGTCGGAATAATCTGGTCATGACGGGTCTCCCTTGTCCAGGCGTGGAGATACGGCCGGCCCGCAGCACACGGGGCGGTTCTTTCCTTTTCCGAGTCGGGCGGCAATGAGCGGTCACCGCCTACAAACCCCGTCCGGGAGCACACCCCACAGACGTTTCGGCCTCGTCGACTGTCATGTGCTCTGAGCTGGGGATATTTGGCTAGACACAACCTCCCGAGCAGCTGAAACGTAGCACCGAAAAATGCTGCGGGTCAATAGTGATAAAGCCGTCGGCGCGTTGTCGGATCAACGCCAGCAATCGCGAAAGCGAAGCCGATACAAATTCACGAAAAGACAATTAGAGCAGCGGGTGAGAACTATTCCCGCCTACGCGCCGGTCCGTCGGACCGCGCGACCGTCGCGGTGCCCGGGGCACCCGGTACGCGTCGAGTCGGCGCACCCGGCAGTCCCGTACGCGATCGACCAGTTGGGCTTTCTGGCGGACCGACCTGGCCGCCCAGCCGACCGCCACCCCGGACGGGCCGTTGAGCATCCTCGCCGGGACTTCAACGCCACCCTCGATCACGGTCCACTGCGCCCGCTGCTCGACACCGGATACGTCGACGCCGCCGCACCGGTCGGTGCCGGGCTCGTCGGCACCTGGGGGCCGCACGACGGCGACCTCATCCCGCCCGTGGTGATCGACCACGTGCTGGTGGACCGCCGCATCGCCGTGTGGGACGTGACGGTCCACCCATTGCCCGGCAGCGACCACCGCATGGTCCTCGCCGAGTTGCGGCTACCGGCCGCCCAGCGGTGAGCGGCCCGGCTACACCCGGGCTCGGTCGAGGCCGTAGGTGAGCGCGTCGACCAGCGCGTGCCAGCTCGCCTCGACCACGTTGGGGTGCACGCCGACGGTCGTCCAGCCATCGCCCCGGCCATCGGCCGTCTCGACCAGTACCCGGGTCACCGCGCCGGTGCCGTGGCTGCCCTCCAGAATCCGCACCTTGTAGTCGGCCAGCTCGAATTCCCGCAGCTCCGGGTAGTGCCGGGCGAGACCGGTGCGGAGCGCCTCGTCCAGTGCGTTCACTGGGCCGTTTCCCTCGGCCGTGGCGATCACCCGTTCCCCGCGTACCCGGATCTTGACGGTCGCCTCGGAGACGACCGCGCCGTCCTCACGGTGCTCGACCAGCACCCGGTACGACTCCAGGGAGAACGGCCGCACCGGCGCGGCGTCCGGCAGCTCCGAGCGGACCAGCAGCTCGAACGAGGCGTCGGCGGCCTCGAACGACCACCCACCGGCCTCCAACTCCTTGACCCGGTTGGTGACCCGGGCCAGCGTCTCCGGATGGCCGGCCAGGTCCAATCCCAGCTCACGGCTCTTCAGCTCGATGCTGGCCCGGCCGGCCATCTCGGTGACCAGGATCCGCATGTCGTTGCCGACCACCTCGGGCTCCACGTGGTTGTAGAGCAGCGGATCCACCTTGATCGCGCTCGCGTGGAGCCCCGCCTTGTGGGCGAAGGCAGCCGCCCCGGCGTACGCCTGGTGGGTGTCGGGTGCGATGTTGGCGATCTCGGCGATGGCGTGGGAGACCCGCACCATCTGCTCCAGGCAGCCCTCCGGTAGGACCGGCAGCCCGAGCTTGAGCTGGAGGTTCGCGACGACCGCGAAGATGTCGGCGTTGCCGGGCCGCTCGCCGTACCCGTTGGCGGTGCCCTGCACGTGGCGGACACCAGCCTCCACGGCGGCGATGGTGTTGGCCACCGCGCAGGCGGTGTCGTTCTGGGCGTGCATGCCGAGCAGCTCCGGCGCGACGCCGATCCGGTCGGTGAGGTCGGCGATGGCGGCGGTGACCCAGGACGGCAGCATTCCACCGTTGGTATCGCAGAGCACGAACCGCTCGGCACCGGCCTCGAGCGCGGTCTCCACCACCGAGGCGGTGTACGCCGCGTCGTGGCGGTAACCGTCGAAGAAGTGCTCGCCGTCGACAAAGACCCGGCGTCCCTCGGCGACCAGGTGGGTCACCGTGTCGTGGATCATCGCCAGGTTCTCCTTGGCGGTGGTGCGCAACGCCCGTTCGACGTGCCGCAGGTCAGCCTTGGCGACCAGGGCGATCGCCGGGGTCTGCGCATCGAGCAGACCGCGCACCTGCGGGTCGTCGGCGGCCACCGCACCGGCCCGGCGGGTGGACCCGAAGGCGACCAGCACCGCGTGCTTGAGGTCGAGTTCGGTACGCGCCCGGCGGAAGAACTCGGTGTCCTTGGGCACCGCACCCGGCCAACCGCCCTCGATGAATCCGACACCGAACTCGTCGAGCAGCCGAGCCACCGCGAGCTTGTCGACCACCGAGTAGGTGAGCCCCTCGCGCTGCGCACCGTCGCGCAGCGTGGTGTCGTAGACCTGGAACGTCATGGTGATCCCTTCGTCAGGCACCGGCCAGCACAACAAAAAGACCCCCCGCGGATGCGGGAGGTCTGCGCGCTCGGCGAGGGGGGAAGCCGGCGCGCTAGTTGCCAATAATGCGGGCGGTGCTGGTCACGATCGGTACTCTGCCACCTCGCCACGCAATCTGGGAGCCACAATCCACATCCCGGGACGCGCTGGTGCGAGCGGGCCGGATGGTTTTGGTGTGACGCGTGTAGAGCGTCCGCTGGGGGGTAGGAGATTTCGGGACAACGAAACACGTTCCTCCGAGACGGCTGAGCACAGCCGGGGCAGGAGACATCCCATGGACAGGCTCGACCCGAACACCACGAACGCCACCCCGGAGGCGGACCTGCGCGCCGTCGACCAGAGCGTCGTCGGCGGCGGCACCCCCGCTGGCGCCTTCGACCCCTGGAGCTACCGGGACGAGGCCGGGGTTGCCGGCACCAACCTGGCCGGTTACAAGGTGGAGGCCAGCGACGGCTCGATCGGGAAGATCGACAGCGACAGCAGCGAGGTCAACGCCAGCTACCTGGTGGTGGACACCGGCCCGTGGATCTTCGGCAAGAAGGTCATGCTCCCCGCCGGGACGGTGAACCACGTCGACCACGAGGAGCAGAAGGTCTACGTCGACCGCACCAAGGACCAGATCAAGGCCGCACCGGAGTACGACGAGACGGCCACCGACCCGGCCTACCGGGACAAGCTCGGCGGCTACTACAACGACACGTACGCCGCCACTCCGCCCGGCAACGGGCTGCGGTAACCGACGACAGACGACGGTATGACGGCCGGTGGGCATCGACCCACCGGCCGTTTACCGTGTCAGGGGTGGACTCCATCGACGTCAACCGCAGGAACCCGTTCACCAGCACCTTCAACTTCCGGGATGTGGGTGGCTATCGCACCCAGGACGGCCGCCAGGTACGCACCGGCCGACTCTTCCGCTCCGACTCGCTGCACCGCATCGACGGCGACGACCGGGACGCGTTCGCGGCGCTCGGCGTACGGACCGTCATCGACCTGCGCCGCCCCCACGAGGTCGAACGCGACGGTCGGGTTCCCGATTTCGACGGGCTGACCTACCGGCACATCCACCCTGAGCACGCGGAGTGGGGCGAGCAGCCCTACCAGCCCGGTGACGACCTGGCCCGCTACCTCGCCGACCGGTACGCCGACCTGGCCCGCACCGGCACCGCCGGGCTGGCCGAGGCGATCGGCCTGATCGCCGACGAGGCCAACGCGCCGGTGGTGGTGCACTGCGTCGCCGGCAAGGACCGCACCGGAATCGTCTGCGGGCTGACGCTCGCCGTGCTCGGGGTCGACGACGGCGAGATCGCGGCGGACTACGCGCTGAGCACCGAGGCGTCGAAGCGGTACAGCACCTGGGTCGCCGCCACCTTCCCGGACGCGACCGACCTTCCGTCCCCGTTCCTGTCCTCGCCGAGCGAGGCGATGCTGCTCTTCCTCGCCGAGATCCGCGCGGGTCACGGCTCCGTCGACAACTATCTGCGCGGCGCGGGCGTCACCGACGGCCAGCTCACCGCCCTGCGTACCCACCTGCTCGACTAGCTCGCAAGCAGCGTTAGGAAGGGCCCCTTCCTATACACCAGGCGTTAAGAAGGTGCCCTTCCTTACAACTCAGAAGACGCGGTGGACCCAGTCGTACGGGTCGTCCGCGTTGCCCCGCTGGATATCCACCAACTGCTGGCGCAGCGCCATGGTGACCGCGCCCGGCTCACCGCCGGCCACGCTGAACTCGCCGTCCGGGAACCGCACCTGCCCGATCGGGGTGATCACCGCTGCGGTGCCGCAGGCGAAGACCTCGCGCAGCCGGCCGCTGGCGGCGTCCGCCCGCCAGTCGTCGAAGGTCACCGGCCGTTCCTCGACCCGGTGCCCGGCCGCCGCGGCCAGGGTGAGCACCGACTCGCGGGTGATGCCGGGCAGGATCGTGCCGGTCAGCGGCGGAGTGACGATCGACCCGTCGTCGTAGACGAAGAAGACGTTCATGCCGCCCAGCTCGTCCACGAAGCGGCGCTCCACCGCGTCGAGGAAGACCACCTGGTCGCAGCCGTGTTCCAGGGCCTCGGCCTGGGCGGCCAGCGAGGCGGCGTAGTTGCCGCCGCACTTGGCCGCACCGGTGCCGCCGGGCGCGGCCCGGGTGTAGTCGGGTGAGACCCAGACCGTCACCGGCTTGACCCCGCCGGAGAAGTACGCCCCGACGGGCGAGGCGATCACCGAGAAGAGGTACTCGTTGGCCGGGCGGACGCCGAGGAAGACCTCGCTGGCGAACATGAACGGCCGCAGGTAGAGGCTGCCCCCGTCGTCGCCGTCGGGAATCCACTCCCGGTCGATCTCGATCAACCGGTGCAGCGAGTCCACGAAGGTCTGCTCCGGTAGCGCCGGCATGGCCATCCGAGCGGCGGAGATGTTGAACCGGGCCGCGTTGGCGTACGGGCGGAACATCGTCACGCCGCCGTCGGCCGCCCGGTACGCCTTCATGCCCTCGAAGATCTCCTGGGCGTAGTGCAGCACCGCGCTGGCCGGATCCATCGGGATCGGCGCGCGTGCTTCGACCCGTGCGTCGTACCAGCCTTTGCCTTCGGCGTAACGGATGGTGACCATATGGTCGGTGAACACCCGGCCGAACCCGGGGTTCGCCAGCAGCGCGGCACGGTCGGTGGCCGATACCGGTGCGGGGTTCGGACGGACCTCGAAATCGATCTTGTCACCACCGCTCATCGCGCTGACCTCCCTGGGGGACGACGGCATGCGCCGACCGCACGCCGGAAACATGTTGTTGCCAAAACCTACCCCGAACGGTCGTTCAGCGGATAGGTCCACCGGTGGACAGGTGGCCCGAAACCGGTGTGTAACCGCCGCAACCCGTACCGGCCGACGAAGCATCGCCGGCCGGTGGGACGCGTACGGTTCAGCCGGCGACCTGCGCCGCGATCCGGTCGCCCACCTCGGCGGTGCGTACGGGCGTCTCCGGGCTGCGGGCGGCCAGTTCCGCGCTGACCGCGGCGGTGATCCGGGCGGCGGCGTCGGCGTGCCCGAGCTGGTCGAGCAGCAGGGCCGCCGAGAGCACGGCGGCGACCGGGTCGGCTACCCCACGACCGGCGATGTCCGGCGCGGAGCCGTGCACCGGCTCGAACATCGACGGGTACGTCCCGTCGGGGTTGATGGAGCCGCTGGCGGCGAGCCCGATGCCGCCGGTCACGGCGGCGGCGATGTCGGTGAGGATGTCACCGAAGAGGTTGTCGGTGACCACCACGTCGTACCGCTGCGGCTGGGTGACCAGGAACATCGCCGCGGCGTCGACGTGCTGGTACTCGGTGGCGACGTCGGGGTGCTCGGCGGCGACCGCCTCGAAGGTGCGGGCCCACAGCGAACCGGCGTGGGTGAGCACGTTGGTCTTGTGCACCAGGGTCACCTTGCGCCGCTCACGTCGGGCGGCGCGGGCGAAGGCGTCCCGGATCACCCGCTCCACCCCGTGCCGGGTGTTCAGACTCTCCTCGGTGGCGATCTCGGCCGGGGTGCCCCGGTGCAGCGAGCCGCCGGCACCGGCGTACAGCCCCTCGGTGCCCTCCCGGACGACCACCAGGTCCACCTCGCCCGGCTTGACCGCCGCGAGCGGACTGGTCACGCCCGGCCAGAGCCGCGACGGGCGCAGGTTGACGTACTGGTCGAAGGCGAAGCGCAGCTTCAGCAGCAGGCCCCGCTCCAGCACGCCGGGCGGCACGGTCGGGTCGCCGACCGCGCCGAGCAGGATCGCGTCGTGCCCGGCCAGCTCGGCGAGCACCGAGTCGGGCAGGACCTCGCCGGTGCGGTGATACCGTGCTGCGCCCAGGTCGTACTCGGTCACGTCGACGCCGGGCAGCACCGCGTCAACGACCTTGCGGGCCTCACCGACCACCTCGGGTCCGATCCCGTCCCCGGCCACCACCGCGATCCGTGCCACGTCCGTCAGCTCCTTCGCTCGAATGGCTCGACGGTACGCGGCCGTCCCGCCCCCCGGTACGAATGTTCCACTTTTCGGGAAGAAGGTGACGCACAGCAGCTTCCCAGCCGGCATTCATGGCGCGGTCATCTGCGCCGCCTAGCGTGAAGCGTCACGGGGCCGTGTGGCCGGGCGAGCGTCGCGACGGGGCGACACGCGCCCAGAAGGGGGCGGACACGATGTGGACCGACGAGCAGCCACGAACCCGCTGGGTCGACCCGGCGGCCTTCCGCTTCCGCCGACCCGACCTGCGGCTGGGTCCGGCACGACAGCGGCCGGACCGCGCCGACCTGGTCTCCGGGGACCGGATCGCCGTCCGACACACCGTCCGCACCTCCACGGCGGAGTACACCCTGGTGTTGAACGCCCCCGAATGGCTGGGGCGACGCGGCGTCGGCGAGGCGCTGCGGGACGCCGTGGCCGAGCTACGGGCGATCGACCTGACGTATGGCCCGAACCGTCCGACGAGCCTGGTGTCCCGGCTGCGCCGGGGCGAGATCAGCCCCGAGTCGTTCCCACCGCTGGCCGATCTGGTGGACCGGTGCGCCGCGATGCGCGCGGCCACCGACGGCTGGTTCGACGCCTGGGCGGTGCCGGGCGGCTTCGACCCGAGCGGCTTGCTCGGCGGATGGGCGGTCGAGCGGGCCGCGGCCCGGTTGCGCGACGCCGGCATCCACGACTACGCCGTGCTCTGCGGCGCCGACCTGGTGGTACGCGGCAACGCCGCCCACGGTGGCCCGTGGCGGGTCGCGGTGCACCACCCCACCGATCGGCAACGGGCACCGCTGTTGCTGGAGATGACGGCCGGTGCGGTCGGCACCTCCGGGGTGACCGGACGACAGGGACACGTGGTCGATCCGCGTACCGGTGAGCCGGCCACCCAGTTGGTCGCCGCGACTGTGGTCGGTCCCGACCTCGCGGTCGCCGACGCCTACGCCACCGCCTTGTACGCCGCCGGACCGGCCGGGCTGGCCTGGTTCCACCCCGGGTCGGACTACCGGGTGCTCTTCGCCGCACCCCGCTGACCCACACGGTTGCCAGGTGGATGCACGGCCCAGGGCACAGCGACAGTCGAACCGCCGCGGCGGGATCTCAAGTGGACTTCAGACAGCGATCGGCCTCCACGGTCGCGGCAACGACCGTGGAGGCCGGTCGGCGACGAGTGCGCGTGGCTCGCGCAATCGAGGGGTGCGGGCCGCTCGGCCGGACGTCAACCTCGCCACCCGAAGACGGGTCGGCGCCACGTGCTCGGCAGGTCACCGCATTCGTACGCTATCGAATTGGCGTGTTTCGCGGCAAGGGTTCCAGAGGGGAGCATCTGCGCGATCCTGGAACCTCAGGGGCCTGCCTGCGGCAGGGCGTTTTCGACAAGCCGAACCGCAGATGGCACGCTGTCCGCCGTGAGTTTCGATCTGAGCGTGTGGGCCCTGGCGGACGGGGCGACGCCCGAGGACGTACGAGCGGCGGTGCAGCAGTGCCGCGACGGCCGGCACCACGAGCGTCAACCGGACCCACGGTGTGTCGCCTTCTACCGGGCGCTCACTGCCAGCTACCCCGAACAGCCGGCCGGCCCGAACACTCCATGGGCGGTCACGCCACTGCACAAGGCGGCCGACCACATCGAGCTGAACCTGGATCCGACCTGCCCGGACCAGGTGCTGCTGGACATCGAGCGACTGGCCGGTGAGCACCGGCTGATGCTCTTCGACGCCCAGGACGGCTCGGTCTATCCGCCGCCCGGGGTCCGGCTACCCGGCTGACCTGCAAACCGGGGACGACCCGGCGACACCTGCGGGCACGGTGGTCCCAACCGTCGCGTGCCCGGGGGAACGACGAGGGGCCCGGCCATTGGCCGGGCCCCGTCGTGGCATGCCTGAAACGTCCGCCGTGGACTACTCGTCGCGCAGGTCGGCGGCGCTGGCGGAGGTGGCGCCGATCGAGTCGGCGGCCGAGGTGAGCAGGTCGGCACCGAGCGCCTGGTCCACGGTGAGGGTCATCAGCGTCTCACCGCCGGCCTCCCGGCGAGCCACCTGCATCGCCGCGATGTTGATGCCGGCCTGCCCGAGCAGGGTGCCGACGATGCCGACCACACCCGGGCGGTCGGCATAGCGGAGGAAGAGCAGGATGCCCTCGGCGCTGATCTCCACGTCGAAGCCGTCCACCTCGGTCAGCTTGATGACGTCGCGGCTACCGGCGTGGGTGACGGTGCCGGAAACGCTGACCGTACGACCGTCGGGCAGCGCGCCACGCACGGTGACCAGGACCGGATGATCGGCGGTCTCGGTCTGGGTGCTCAACGACACCTCGACTCCGCGCTGGGCGGCCAGGTGCGGCGCGTTGACGTAGGTCACCTGCTCCTCGACCACCGAGCTGAACAGGCCCTTGGTGGCGGCGAGCTTGAGCACCGAGACGTCGTGCTCGACGATCTCACCGCGTACCTCGACGGTGACGCTGGAGGCGACCCCACCGGCCACGGCGGTGAAGGCGCGGCCGAGCTTCTCGGCCAGCGGCAGCAACGGACGGACGTCCTCGGCGACCACGCCACCGGCCTGCACGTTGACCGCGTCCGGCACGAACTCGCCCTGGAGGGCCAGCTTGACGCTCTTGGCTACGGCGAGCCCGGCCTTGTCCTGCGCCTCGGCGGTGGAGGCGCCCAGGTGCGGGGTGGCCACCACGTTGTCGAAGGCGAACAGCGGCGACGAGGTGCACGGCTCCTTGGCGTAGACGTCCACCCCGGCACCGGCGACCCGGCCCTCGGCGAGCGCGTCGGCCAGGGCCTGCTCGTCGATCAGCCCGCCCCGGGCGGCGTTGATGATCCGTACGCCCGGCTTGACGATGGCCAGTTCCTTCTCACCGATCAGGCCCACGGTCTCCGGGGTCTTCGGCAGGTGGATCGAGATGAAGTCGCTCTCCCGCAGCAACTCCTCCAGACCGACCAGGCGGACGCCGAGCTGCGCGGCCCGGGCCGGCTGGATGTACGGGTCGTAGGCGATGAGCCGGGTGCCGAACGCCGCGATCCGGGAGGCGAAGAGCACGCCGATGCGGCCGAGGCCGACCACACCGACGGTCTTTCCCTGGAGTTCCACGCCGGTGTACTTCGACCGCTTCCACTCCCCCGCCTTGAGGGCCGCGCTGGCGCTGGCGGTGTTACGGGCCACCGCGAGCAGCAACGCGACCGCCTGCTCGGCGGCGGAGACGATGTTGGAGGTGGGTGCGTTGACGACCATGACGCCGCGCGCGGTGGCGGCCGGCACCTCGACGTTGTCCAGACCGACACCGGCCCGGGCGACGACCTTCAGTCTGGGGGCGGCGGCGATCGCCTCGGCGTCGATCTGGGTGGCGCTGCGGACGATGACGGCGTCGGCCTCGGAGAGCGCCGAGAGCAGGGCCGGGCGGTCGGTACCGTCCACGTGCCGGACGTCGAAGTCGTGGGCCAATACCTCGATGGCGGCAGGGGCGAGTTCTTCGGCGATCAGTACGACAGGAGTCATTGGTCCTCGTAGATGTCGTCATAGCGGTCGGCCGGGGGCTGGACGCTGCGCTGCGCCCGGCGCGCTCCGGGCCATGGCCGTCAGGTGCCGCCTGGAGCACCTACCCGCGATCGTAGGGGGCGGGCCGCCCTCTACGCCTCGGAGTGAGAGGTGAGTGCCCTCACAAACCGGTCATGACGTGCGTGTTAACGATCGTTAGCGAAGTGAAGACAACACGGCACCCGGGCCCGGCGTCGGGGAGAACGCCGGGTCCGGGTGCCGCTGGGGAAAGCGCTCAGGCGGTCTCGGTGATCGGCCGGTCCACCCAGCTCATCATCCCGCGCAGTTTGCTCCCGGTCGCCTCGATCGGGTGCGCCGCGCCCTCGTTGCGCCACTTGTTGTAGTTCGGCCGCCCGGCCTCGTCCTCGGCCACCCACTCGCGGGCGAACTCGCCGGACTGGATCTCACCGAGGATCTTGCGCATCTCCTCCTTGACCCGGCTGTCGATGACCCGGGGCCCACGGGAGAGGTCGCCGTACTCGGCGGTGTCGGAGACGCTGTAGCGCATCCGGGCGATGCCGCCCTCGTACATCAGGTCCACGATCAGCTTCAGCTCGTGCAGGCACTCGAAGTAGGCCACCTCGGGCGCGTAGCCGGCCTCGGTGAGCACCTCGAAGCCGGTCTGCACCAGCGCCGCCGCGCCGCCGCACAGCACCGCCTGCTCACCGAAGAGGTCGGTCTCGGTCTCCTCGGTGAAGGTGGTCTTGATCGCACCGGCCCGGGTGCCACCGATCCCCTTGGCGTACGACAGAGCCAGCGCGAACGCGCTACCGCTGCCGTCCTGCTCCACGGCGACCAGGCAGGGCACGCCCTTGCCGTCGACGTACTGCCGGCGGACCAGGTGACCCGGGCCCTTGGGGGCGACCATCGCCACGTCCACGTCGGCCGGCGGCTTGATCAGGCCGTACCGGATGTTGAAGCCATGCCCGAAGAACAGCGCCTTGCCGGCGCTGAGGTTCGGTGCGATCGACTCGGCGTAGATGTGGCGCTGCGCGGTGTCCGGGGCGAGGATCATGATCACGTCGGCCTCGGCCGCCGCCTCAGCCGGGGTGAGTACCCGCAGCCCCTGCTCCTCGGCCTTCGGCCGGCTCTTCGAGCCCTCCGGCAGGCCGATCACCACGTCGACGCCGGAATCACGCAACGACAGTGCGTGCGCGTGCCCCTGGCTGCCGTAACCGATCACGGCGACCTTCTTCGCCTGGATCAGACCCAGGTCGGCGTCGTCGTCGTAGTACACCTCAACGCTCATGACTTCCCTTTCGTACGCGGCCGCAACGGCCCGTCGTGGCTGGTGACCGGCCCGGTCACGCGGACCGGGCCGGGGTGGGGGTCAGGCGGCCCGCAGGGCCGGGCCGGCGGTGATCGCACGCGAGCCGCGCCCGATCGCCACTAGGCCCGACTGGACCATCTCCTTGATGCCGAAGGGCTCAAGGTCGCGCAGCAGCGCGTCGAGCTTGTCGGGGGTGCCGGTCGCCTCGACGGTGAGGGTGTCGGCGGCCACATCGACCACCCGGGCCCGGAACAGGTTGACCGTCTCCAGGACCTGACCTCGGGCGTTGCGGTCCGCGCGCACCTTGACCAGCAACAGTTCACGGGCGACCGAGGTGGCCGGATCCAGTTCGACGATCTTGAGTACGTTCACCAGCTTGTTGAGCTGCTTGGTGACCTGTTCCAGCGGCGAGGACTCCGCGTTGACCACGATGGTGATCCGGGAGACGTCCGGGTTCTCGGTCTCGCCGACCGCGAGGCTGTCGATGTTGAACCCGCGCCGGGAGAACAACCCGGAGACCCGGGCCAGCACGCCGGGCTTGTTCTCCACCAGGACGGAGAGTGTGTGAATGGTCAAAGCGGCACCTTCCTCGTCATGCCCGCACGGCCCTCGCTTCGCTCGGTGCGATCGGCCATGACTAGATGTCATCCTCGTCGAACGCCGGGCGGACGCCGCGGGCGAACATGATCTCGTCGTTGCTGGTTCCGGCGGCGACCATCGGCCAGACCATGGCGTCCTTGCCGACCACGAAGTCGATGACCACCGGCGCGTCGTTGATGGACATGGCCATCTCGATGGTCCGGTCCACCTCCTCGGCGGTCTCGCACCGCAGCCCCACACAGCCGAGCGCCTCGGCGAGCTTGACGAAATCCGGAATGCGGTGCTTGTGGGTACCGAGGTCGGTGTTGGAGTAGCGCTCACCGTAGAAGAGCGTCTGCCACTGGCGGACCATGCCCAGGTTGCCGTTGTTGATGACCGCGATCTTGACCGGGATGCCTTCCAGCGCGCAGGTCGCCAGCTCCTGGTTGGTCATCTGGAAGCAGCCGTCACCGTCGATGGCCCAGACCACCGTCTCCGGTCGGCCCACCTTGGCGCCCATCGCCGCCGGCACCGCGTAGCCCATGGTGCCGAGACCACCGGAGTTGAGCCAGGTCTGCGGCTTCTCGTACGAGATGAACTGGGAGGCCCACATCTGGTGCTGGCCGACACCGGCGACGTAGATGGTGTCCGGTCCGGCGATCTCTCCCAGCCGCTTGATGACGTACTGCGGCGAGAGGGTGCCGTCGGCGGGCTCCTCGTAGCCCAGCGGGTAACGCTCGCGCAGGTCGTTCAACTGCGCCCACCAGTCGGAGATGTCGGGAGTACGCCCCGCCGCCCGCTCGGTGGTGACCGCCGTCACCAACTCGTCGATGACGTGTCGGGCGTCGCCGACGATCGGCACGTCCGCGTGCCGGTTCTTGCCGATCTCGGCCGGGTCGATGTCGGCGTGCACCACGGTGGCGTCCGGCGCGAAGGAGTCCAGCTTGCCGGTGACCCGGTCGTCGAACCGCGCGCCCAGCGCCACGATCAGATCGGCCTTCTGCAACCCGTAGACCGCGGCGACCGTGCCGTGCATGCCGGGCATGCCCAGGTGCTGCTGGTGTGAGTCGGGGAACGCGCCGAGCGCCATCAGCGTGGTGACCACCGGGATGCCGGTCAGCTCGGCCAGCCGACGCAGGCCCTCGGTGGCACCGGCCTTGAGCACGCCACCCCCGACGTAGAGCACCGGCCGGCGGGCGCTGCTGATCAGCCGCGCCGCCTCCCGGATCTGCTTGCCGTGCGGGTGCAGCGTCGGCCGGTACCCGGGCAGGTCCAGCGTGGGCGGCCAGGCGAAGGTCGTCGACGCCTGTAGGACGTCCTTGGGGATGTCCACCAGGACCGGCCCGGGACGCCCGGTCGAGGCGAGGTGGAACGCCTCGGCCAGCACCCGGGGGATCTCGCTGGCCTCCTGCACCAGGAAGTTGTGCTTGGTGATCGGCAGCGTGATGCCCTGGATGTCCGCCTCCTGGAAGGCGTCCGTGCCGATCGCCGGGCGGGCCACCTGCCCGGTGATCGCCACCAACGGCACCGAGTCCATGTACGCGTCGGCGATCGGGGTGACCAGGTTCGTCGCACCCGGACCGGAGGTGGCGATGCACACCCCGACCCGGCCGGTGGCCTGGGCGTATCCGGTGGCGGCGTGACCGGCGCCCTGCTCGTGCCGGACCAGGATGTGCCGCACGGACGAGTCGTAGAGCGGGTCGTACGCCGGCAGGATCGCACCTCCCGGGATACCGAAGACGACGTCTACGCCGAGTGCCTCCAGGGAGCGCACCAGCGAGCCGGCACCCGACACCTGGGCCGGGGCGGGGTGGGCCGCCGCAGCCGACGAAGCGGCGCGGGCGTGGTCGGCGTCGCCCGGCGCCTCGACGGCGGTGCGGGCACGCCGGGCGGAGTGGGCGAGTGTCTCGGGCGTGGGTCTCGTCATGACGGTTGGCCTTCGGCTGGAGTGGGTGGGGCTGCTCACACTGGGGAACGCGGGCAGTGCCTGCGCTCGATCGGTTAAACGGCAAGAAAAAAGCCCGCGTGCCAGATGCACGGGGCCAGCGCACTCTCAGTCAGGGAGAGTGCGCTCAGGTAAGTACTCGCAGCGACCGGTACGACGACATGGGCTCAAGACTGACGCATCTCACGCGATGAGTCAACTGATCCCACATTTTGGTTCACGGACGTCGGCGCGTCACCGCCCGACGCGCCGAACGCGCCGGGCAAGACCTGCTCAGGGGCACTTTCGGGCCGACGCTGGACGGGTAGACCAGCAGGTCGCGCTGGTGGTTGACCCTCGCTTACCGGGCGAGCCGGGCGGGCACCCGGCGAGGTCGCCGCCTCCAGCATCGCCTCCAGGTGCTCGGCCGGTACGCCCCACCCGAACAACGCGCCCTGGCCGAACCGGCAGCCGGCGGCCACCACCGCGGCCAGCTCGGTGGGGGTGGTGACTCCTTCGGCGATCACCTCCAGGCCGAACTGGTGCCCCAACCGCATCACGATGTCGACCATCGGGGCGAAGGCCGGCCCGTCGCACCCGACCGGACGGACCGGCTCGTGCTCCGCCACCAGGCCGTGGTCGAGTTTCAGGATGTCGATCGGGAGCCGCCGGAGTTGGTTCAGCGAGGAGTAGCCGGCCCCGAAGTCGTCCAGGGCGATCCGCACCCCGGTCAGCCGCAACGCGGTCAACCGCCGGATCAGCTCGTCGAGATCGGTGGCGACCGCGTGCTCGGTGACCTCCAGCACCAGCCGCTGTGGCGGCACGTGGTGGGCGCGCAGCGCCTCGGCGACCTGCACCACGTACTCGGGGGCGTGCAGCTCACGCGGGGAGACGTTCACCGACACCCAGACGTCGTGGCCCTCGGCCAGCCAGCGGGACAGCTGATAGCAGGCCTGGTGCAGCACCCAGGCGCCGAGCTTGGCGATCATCCCGCTCTCCTCGGCGAGCGGGATGAACTCGTCCGGCCGGACGTTGCCCAGCTCCGGGTGATGCCACCGCAGCAGCGCCTCCGCGCCGACCGGGCGCACCGACGGCAGGGAGGCCACCGGCTGGAACACCAGCCGCAGTTCGTCCCGCTCGATCGCGCCGCGCAGCTCGTGCTCCAGCGTCGTGCGACGGCGCAGCAGCCGGTCGTACGCGCCGTCGTAGCGCTCGATCCGGTTCTTGCCGCGTTGCTTGGCGTAGCGCAGCGCCAGATCCGCGTGCCGCAGCAGCAGCTCGACGTCGGGTTCGTCGGCCCAGCCGGCCAAACCGATGCTGACCGAGAGGAAGACGGGTGCCTCGGGCTGCTCGTAGGCGCCCCCGAGCACCTTCAGCAACCGCTCCGCGACCACCTCCGCCTCCGCTGGTCCGGCGTGCATGAGCACCGCGAACTCGTCACCACCGAGTCGGGCCGCGAGGTCGCCGGGCCGCAGGTTGCTCCGCAGTCGTCGACCGACCTCGGCGAGCACCGCGTCGCCGACGTCGTGGCCCCGCATGTCGTTGACGTTCTTGAAGCCGTCCAGGTCCAGCCCGAGCAGCACGCACGGCACCCGCTCCGCGGCGCCGCGGTGCAGGGCCTGGAGCAGGCCACGACGGTTGGCCAGGCCGGTCAGCGCGTCGGTGTGGGCGAGCTGCCGGAAGTGCGCCTCCCGGTCGGCCAGCCGGCGGGCGTACGCCCGTACGTCGTGCAGGGTGAGGTACTGCCGGGCGACCAGGGCGAACCCCTCGATGCTGCCGGCGGTGACGGCCAGCCCGTCGAAACGGCCGTCCTGGAAGAGGTGATAGATCGCCGAGGCGGCCATGGCGACCATCGGCACGAAGGCGTACTCGCTGTCGCGGCGGATCACGTCGATGGCGAGTTCGCCCGGCGGGTCGATGCGATAGGCCGCCAATCCGGCGACCAGCAGCCCCAGGGCGAGCACCAGCGCGCCGACCAGCGCCAGGGTCGGCCCGGCCTGGCAGAGCCCGGTGGCGACACCCAGCCCGCCCACCGACGCGGCGATGATCCCGGTGCCCAGCACGATCAGGCACCGTCGAGGTGCGGGTGCCCGGAGCACCATGATCGCGGAGAGCCCGACGCTCAACGCCGCACTGACCGAGGCGAGCAGGATCGACGGGCAGGCCATCGGCGTCGCGTCGCCCAGTAGCCGGGTCGGCTCGGAGAACACCACCCAGCCGACGAACCACAGCGCGGTACCCACGATCACGCTGTCCAGCGCGAGCCGGGCCGCCGAGGGTGTCGAACCGACCACCCCGGGCAGCCGGAGCAGACCGAAGCAGAACAGCAGGCCGCTGGTGGCCGTGCCGAGCGCCACCAGCGTGGCCCAGCTGGTGCGCTGCTGCTGCTCGTGCGCCCAGTGCTCGGTGGTGGTCAGGGTGATGACCAGCCCGGCCAGCATGGTCGCCAGCGCGATCGCGCCACCGACGGCCAGCACCGCGTACACCGGGCGGTGGGGGGCGGCGCGGCGGCGAACGGCGGCGGCCAGCAACACGCCGGCCGTCAGGGCGATCAGCGTGCTCAGCACCGCAGCGCCGATCATGGCCGGGGGTGTGTGCACGCCCTCAACTCTGCCGGATCGACGCCCGCTGTGGGGGTCGGGTGTGCATCTGTTGGGACACGGCCGGACGCCCGCACCCGCACCCGGTCGGCGGTGTCATGCTGGTACACATGCCTGAGCTGCGGTCGAAGACCTCCACGCACGGTCGGACGATGGCGGGTGCCCGGGCCCTCTGGCGGGCCACCGGGATGACCGATGACGATTTCGGCAAGCCGATCGTCGCCATCGCGAACAGTTTCACCCAGTTCGTGCCGGGCCACGTACACCTCAAGGACATGGGCGGTCTGGTGGCCGATGCGGTGGCCGCCGCCGGCGGGGTGGGCCGGGAGTTCAACACCATCGCGGTCGACGACGGCATCGCCATGGGCCACGGCGGCATGCTCTACTCCCTGCCCAGCCGCGAGTTGATCGCCGACGCGGTGGAGTACATGGTCAACGCGCACTGCGCCGACGCCCTGGTCTGCATCTCCAACTGCGACAAGATCACCCCGGGCATGCTGCTGGCCGCGCTGCGGCTGAACATCCCCACCGTCTTCGTCTCCGGCGGCCCGATGGAGGCCGGCAAGACGGTGGCGATCGAGGGGATCGTGCACAGCAAGATCGACCTGATCGACGCGATGATCGCCTCGTCGAACGAGAACGTCAGCGACGAGCAACTCGGCGAGATCGAGCGCTCCGCCTGCCCCACCTGCGGCTCCTGCTCCGGCATGTTCACCGCGAACTCGATGAACTGCCTCACCGAGGCGATCGGCCTGGCGCTGCCGGGTAACGGCTCGACGCTGGCCACCCACGCGGCCCGCCGGTCGCTCTTCGTCGAGGCCGGCCGCACCGCCGTGGAGATCGCCAAGCGGTGGTACGACGACGACGACGCCTCGGTGCTGCCCCGCGAGGTGGCCTCCCGGGCCGCGTTCGAGAACGCCATCGCCCTGGACGTCGCGATGGGCGGATCGACGAACACGATCCTGCATCTGCTGGCCGCCGCCCGTGAGGCCGAGCTGGACTTCTCCGTGGCCGACATCGACGCCGTCTCCCGTCGGGTGCCGTGCCTGGCCAAGGTCGCCCCGAACTCGCCGCAGTACCACATGGAGGACGTGCATCGCGCCGGTGGCATCCCGGCCATCCTGGGTGAACTCAACCGCGCCGGCCTGCTGCGCCGGGACGTGCACGCGGTGCACTCCCCCACCCTGGAGCGCTGGCTGGCCGACTGGGACGTGCGCGGCGGCAGCGCCAAGCCCGAGGCGATCGAGCTGTTCCACGCCGCGCCGGGTGGGGTGCGTACCACCGAGCCGTTCTCCACCACGAACCGCTGGTCCTCTCTGGATACCGACGCGGCCGGTGGCTGCATCCGCGACCGCGAGCACGCGTACACCGCCGACGGTGGACTGGCCATCCTGTACGGCAACCTCGCGCCGGACGGCTGCGTGGTGAAGACCGCCGGGGTGCCCCAGGAGTGCCTGACCTTCCGTGGCCCGGCGAAGGTCTACGAGTCCCAGGACGACGCGGTGACCGCCATCCTGGCCAAGGAGGTCGTCGCCGGGGACGTGGTGGTGATCCGCTACGAGGGGCCGAAGGGTGGGCCCGGCATGCAGGAGATGCTCTACCCCACCTCGTTCCTGAAGGGCCGAGGGCTGGGCCGGGCCTGCGCGTTGCTGACCGACGGCCGGTTCTCCGGTGGCACCTCGGGCCTGTCCATCGGCCACGCCTCGCCCGAGGCCGCCTCCGGTGGGCTGATCGCGCTGGTCGAGCCCGGCGACGAGATCGTCATCGACATCCCGGCACGCTCGATCGAGCTGAACGTGCCGGCCGAGGTGTTGGACGCCCGCCGGGTCGCCCAGGAGAAGCGGGATCGCCCCTACACCCCGCTCAACCGGCAGCGCCCGGTGTCGGCGGCGCTGCGCGCGTACGCCTCGATGGCCACCTCGGCCAGCGACGGCGCCTACCGCCGCGTGCCGGAGTGACCTTGCTGGCTGGCCCGGCGCTCGGGTGCCGGGCCAGCCACGGGCTGCCACCCGTCGGCATGATCGGGTAGCCTGCTCTCCAGCGTCGCGTGTCGGTGGCAGGCCGTGTCAGGCATGGAGGCGCCGGATCGAAGGACCACGACGGTGACCCAGTCGTTGCCTTCGCCCTCCAGTGACTGAGGGCGAGAAGACCAGGCTTGTCGCCTGGAGTCAGGAAATGCGCCGCGTGCACGACCGGTTGCGCGAGGCGTTGGAGGTGACCCGCGCCGCGCTGGCCGACGGCGTGGCGGCGGCACCAGCCACCCGTGATCTGCTGCTGTTCTGTCACGGCTTCTGCGCCGCGCTGACCGCACACCACGAGGGCGAGGACCGGGAACTGTTCCCCGCGATCGCCGCCGCCCACCCGCAGTTGCGCGACACCCTGCGGTACCTGAAGCAGGACCACTCGATGATCGCGCACCTCATCGGCGGGCTACAGGCCGCCGTGGAGCGGGCCGCCTCCCCGGCCGAACTCGACCGCCACGTCGAGGGGATCGCCGCCATCATGGAGAGCCACTTCCGCTACGAGGAACGTCAACTCCTGGCGGTACTCGACACGCTCGCGCTGGACGCGGACCCGCACGCCGTCCTGGGACCACTGTGAACCGTCACCGATCACTGACCGCGCACCGGGCGGTTGGCGCTACCCGGGGGGTGACCTGTGCCGACGTTCGTACCCGGCCTGTCGCTGGCCGCCGCCACCTACCGCGAGGCGGTGCGGCCGATCCTCGATGCCACCTTTCCGGATCTGGCGCACTCGGCGGCGTTACTGGGCCCGGGCTCCGAGGTGCTCGGCTTCGACACCGCCCGCTCGACCGACCACGACTGGGGGCCGCGTCTGCTGCTCTTTCTCCACCCCGCCGACGCCCGTCGGCACGCCCGCCAGATCAGCAGGCTGCTCGCCGAGCGGATGCCCGCCTCGGTGGGCGGCTGGAGCACGAACTTCAGCCCACCTGAACCCGGACGATCACGGACTCTGCGACCCGTCGGCGACGCCCCGGTCGACCACCGCGTCGACCTGCACGACCTCGACACCTGGCTGGTCGACCGGATCGGCGTCGACCCGCGCGACGACATGGCCGCTCACGACTGGCTGGCCATCCCGACCCAACTGCTGCTGGAGGTCACCGAGGGAGCCGTCTTCCACGACGGACTCGGCCAGCTCGAGCCCGTCCGGGCCGCTCTGGCGTGGTACCCGGATGACGTCTGGCGGTATCTGCTGGCCTGCCAGTGGCGGCGTATCGCTCAGGAGGAGGCGTTCCCCGGCCGGTGTGCGGAGAGCGGCGACGACCTCGGCTCCCGGCTGGTCACCGCCCGGTTGGTCCGCGATTTGATGCGCCTGGCGATGCTCATCGAGCGTCGCTACCCGCCCTACAGCAAATGGCTGGGTACCGCGTTCGCCCGGCTGCGCTGCGCCCCGGCGCTGCAACCGCTGCTCGCCGACGCCCTGGCCGACGCCGCATGGCCGCACCGCGAAGACGCACTCTGCGCCGCGTACGAACATCTCGCCCGCGCGCACAACGACCTCGGCCTGAGCGAACCGGTCGAGCCGACCGTACGCCCGTTCCACGACCGGCCGTACCGCGTGCCAGCAGCGGACCGGTTCGCCGATGCCACCCGCCGTGCGATCACGGACCCACAGGTGTTGGCGTTGCCGCCGCACATCGGCGGGGTCGACCAGTTCGTGGACAGCACCGAGGTACTCAGTAGGGCCGACCGGGCCCGCGCGGTCACCGCCGCACTACACCGGCGGTGACCTGGCCGAGCGCGCCGGTACTGGCTCGCTCGCCCATCGAGGCGGTGTGCTGGTGAGTCGGCGCTGACGGAGTCGAGGCATTCGGCACCGCGGTGGGGGCAGAGCACGGCTTCGCTCTTCCCGACCAGTACGGCATGGCGGTCTACATGGCGCACACCGCCACGTTTCCGAAGGTCCGCCGTCATGTCACCCAGACAGAATCCTGCCTGGGTGACATGGCGCTCGCCGGCACTCAGTGCTCGGTCCCCTTGGTGAACATCTGGCCGATCCGGATCTTGTTACCGAACGGGTCGCGGATGCCGAAGTCGATGCCGTACGGCCGTTCCATCGGCTCGTCGGTGATGTCGACGCCCTTGGCGACCAGGTTCTCGTACGTCTTGTAGGCGTCGTCGGTGGTCAGGAAGAGGAAGCCGCCGGTGGCGCCCTTGGTGAGCAGTTCCCGGACCTGCTCGGCGGTGGCCGGGTCGAGGTTCGGCGGGCCCGGCTTCTCCAGCAGGATCTCCCGCTGCCGGTCTCCGGGGATGTTGACCGTGAGCCAGCGCATGAAGCCGAGATCCTGGTCGGTGTGCAGTTCCATGCCGAGCTTTCCGATGTAGAAGTCGAGCGCCTCGTCCTGGTCGAGGACGTAGATCTGAGAGCGGCTGATCGCGTTGATCGTCATGCCCGAAACGCTAGTGCAGTGCCCTGACCTGCTGCTTATCCAAAACTGCTCGGTCTGGTCCACGCCTTCGTGAAGCAGCTCGGCACCGGCGCGACCGGTGCCGTCCGCTGCTTGCGATAGTCGGTGGGCGACTCCCCGACGATCTGCCGGAAGGTACGACTGAACGTCCCGAGACTGCCGAACCCGACCGCGGTGCAGATGTCGGTCACCTCCCGGTCGGTGTGCAGCAGCAGGTACATGGCCCGCTCCACCCGCCTCCGTTGCAGGTAGCGGTGCGGGGTCTCGCCGAAGGTCGCCCGGAACGTGCGGATGAAGTGCGCCTCGGAGACGTGCGCGATCCTCGCCAACGTCGGGATGTCGAGCGGTTCGGCGTACGCCCGGTCCATCGCGTCCCGCGCGCGCAGCATCGCCCGGTTCGTCTCCTCGACCGCCCTGCCCACCGCCACCTCCCACGCACACCGTGCCATGTTCGGCCACCGCCCGTTCCGCCGGGTCGGTGGCGGCACGGGTCGACTCGCTCATCGGCAGTCTGAACATTGCTTGACGGCCGCACACCCAACCTGTCAGCATTATCTGACAGGGGGGTCAGTAATTTCTGACACCCGGTGCGGAGGGGGCTGACGAATGAGTCGTGAGACGCCGAGCGGCGACGAGCTGTTGGCGGTGCTCGCGGCGCTGGCCAGTCCACACCGGCTGCGGATCGTCGCCGCGCTCGCCGAGGGCCGCAGCTACGTCAGCGCGTTGGCACGCCGGCTGCGGATGAACCGTCCCCTGCTCTACATGCACCTACAGAAGTTGGAGGCCGCCGAGTTGGTCGTCGGCACCCTGGAGACGGCTCCGGACGGCAGCTCGGTCAAGTGGTTCGACCTCGCTCCGTTCGCGCTGACGCTGACTCCGCAGACCATCGCGGCGGCCGTACCGACGTTGACCGTTCCCGGTCAGAAGGATGAGGACTCACAATGACGAGCATCGTGGCCGCCGACGACAACATCCCCGAGATCGCGATGATCACGTCGACCGTGGTGCTGGTCGCGTTGATGGCGATCATCGCGTTCGTGGCGGTGGGGATCTACCGGGCCCGGCACTCCGCCGCCCGGGAACAGCACTACCGACAGCTGGCCGAGCGCGCCGGTGACGCACAGACCCGGCTCGTCGAGCACGCCGGGACCACCGCGACCGCCCTCGACGGCATCCGCGAGGAGCTACACGCGACGCGTACCGAACTGACCGAGGTCAAGGAACGCCTGACCAACCTGGAACGGCTGCTCAGCCAGATCGGCTGACGCGGACGGCGAGGATCCGGACGCGCTTCTCGCGGCGGCCGTCGGATCAGGACCCGCCACCTCCGGCTACAGGGCGGGGCGGATCAGGAAGGTGGCGGTCGCGGGTGAGGCGCCGTTACCGATCGGTGAGATCCGCATCTGCCGATGGGAGTCGTGGCTGAGGTACCGGTCGGGGTAGTTGTAGGCGCGCAGTGAGACGTGTCGGCCGCCGATGCCGGTGACCGGGCAGAAGGTGCTGTCGGCACGGAACAGTGCGCTGCCGTCGGAGCGGTGCAGGAACACCCGGAACTCGACGTGTCGCAAGTGGTAGCCGGGGAAGTTGACCGACTCGAACGAGACGCATCCGCTGTCGGCGAGGCCGGTACGGACCACGAAGGCGGCATCGGCTTTCACACCGGGGCCGCTGGCAGGACCCACCCGCTCGGCCCGAGCCTGGAAGTTGACGTGTCGTACCCGGTGACCGGGCAGGTTCGCGAACTCCAGCCCGATACGGGCACCGGGTACCAGCGCCGGTCCGCCCGGGTCGGCGGGTGCGGCCGGAGGCGGTGCAGGCGAATTCGGCGCGGCCGGTGGGGCGTGGCTGCCCGGCATCGCCGGTACGGTGTCGGGGACGGTTGTCGGGTCAGGGCTGGCGTCGCCACCGGCGGCGCGCGGATTGAGACCGGGCCGGGCCACCGTGTCGGCGATCGGGCTCGGCGGAGCGGACTCGGCGGCTCGGGTCTCGGGTCCGGTGACGTCGGTAGGCCGGTCGCCGAGGGCAGGATCTGCGGGCGAGGGCATCCCGGCGACGAACTCGCCGCGGATCGGCTCCTGGGGGCTCGCGTCGCGTAGTGCTATCACGCCGATCAGCGCGGTGACGACGACGAGACCGACGCCGCCGAGCAGGTGCGTACGACGTGGGGCGGCCCGGCCGACGAGCTGAGCCCGGCGGTCTGCGGCGGCGCGTGACGCGGTGCCACGAGCACGGCGCTGGCCGACGGCTCCGCCGGTCACCCGGTACCGGCCGACCGCCGCTCCCGGGTCCGCCGCCGCCAGCGGTTCGGCGGTCGGTTTCGGATCGTCGGGGGCCGTTGGGTGTTGAGCGGCAGGCACCGCGCTGTCAGGTAGGGGCTGGCCATGGTCCGGATCAGATTGGCCGGTCTGGGAAAGCCAGCCACCTATCCGCAGGTGTGACTGACCACTGCCATTCTGGGACATGATGCTCTCCTGCTGGCTCAGCACCCACGCCTGCCCGGACATGATCACAGGGCCGTAGCGGACACAATGTCACCTTCGCCACGCGGACGCCAGCCCGCGCGGCGCGGGCCAGGTCCAGAGCCGTCGGCGTACCGCCTTCCTCCGTTGTCGCGCCTGCCGATCCGGTACGCCCGGGTGCCGCGGCACGGACAGGGCGGTCAGTGTCCGTCGACCGTGGCGGACTCGCCCGCGCGTTGGCCGACGCTGACCTGTGCGCCGTGCCGAGGTTGGGGCGGCTTGGACGCACGGCGGCCCTCTCGGTCACCGACCGCAGGCAGGGCGAGCTTCCGGGCGTACGCGATGGCGGCCGGGGTGTCGGGGAAGACGAGGCCGTCCCGACGCAACTGGTCGGCCACGCCGAGTGCATCGAGCACCTGATCGTGGCCGGGCACGATGCCGGAGAGCAGCACGGTGATCCCGCGTCCCTGAAGTCGACGGATCGCGTCGCCGAGGACCTGGGCGCCGGTGGCGTCGATGGTGGAGACCCGGGACATCCGCAGGATGACCACCCGCACGTCGGCGACGTCGGAGAGCCGGAGCAGGAAGTTGTGCGCGGCGGCGAAGAAGAGCGGCCCGTCGAGCCGGTAGGCCACGATGTGTTCGGCGAGCAGGGCCCGCTCCTCGGCGCTGTGCTCGCTGGAGTCCAGCGGCACCTGTTCGAGTTTGGCGCTGCGGGCGATGGCGCGTAGCGCCACCACGACCGCCACCGCGACACCGACGGCCACGGCGGTGACCAGATCCCAGATCACGGTGACGGCGAAGGTCAGCACCAGCACGAGGGCGTCGCCCCGGGTGGACCGGGCCAGCGCCCGCAGTGACGCCGCCTCGACCATCCGCACGGTGGTGGCCAGCAGGACACCGGCCAGCGCGGCGAGCGGAATCCGGCTGACCAGCGGAGCGGCGGCCAGCACGATGACGGCCAGCACCACCGCGTGGGTCAGCGCCGCCAGTTTCGAGGCCGCTCCGGCCCGCACGTTGACGGCGGTACGCGCGATGGCCGCGGTGGCGGGAATGCCACCGAACAGCGGGGAGGCCAGGTTGGCCAGGCCCTGGCCGAAGAGTTCGCGGTCCGGGTCGTGCCGCTGGCCGACGGTCATCCCGTCGGCGACGGTGGCCGAGAGCAGACTCTCCAGCGCGGCCAGCGCGGCCACCGCGAGCGCGGCGGGCAGCAGCACACCCACCGCCCCCAGATCGAGGAAGTCCAGCGACGGCGCGGGCAGCCCCTGCGGCAGCGCGCCGATCCGGACCAGGTCGGCCGGCACGAACTCGGCGAGCAGCGTGGCGGCGGCCACCGCCAGCAGGGAGAAGGGTACGGCGGGACGCCACCGGGCACCGATCAGCATCACCGCCGCGACGCCGAGGGCCACCGCGACGGCCGCCGGACGAGGGTGTACGACGAAGCGGGCGACCGCGTCGGCCGCCACCGCCCACACCTTCTCACCCTGCGCGTCGGTGACGCCGAGCGCGGCGGGCACCTGTTGCAGGGCGATCACCACGGCGATGCCGGCGGTGAAGCCCTCGATCACCGGCACCGGCAGGTAGCGGACGTAGCGGCCCAGGCGGGCGAGGGCCAGGACGATCAGGATCAACCCGGCCAGCGCGCCGACCATGAGCACCCCGGTCGGCCCGAACTGCGCCACGACCGGCACCAGCACCACGGTCATCGCGCCGGTCGGACCGGACACCTGGAGGTTAGAGCCGCCGAAGACGGCCGCCACCGCACCGGCGACCACGGCGGTGACCAGCCCGGCCTCCGCGCCGAGTCCGGAGGTGACGCCGAAGGCGAGCGCCAGCGGCAACGCGACGATGGCCACGGTGAGCCCGGCGACGAGGTCCCGGCGGGGCGAGCGGCGTACCGCCTGCCAGTCGGCGCGACCCGGCAACAGGTCGCGGACGCGACGCCAGGCGGCGGACAGGGTCTCTCCGGCCGGGTTGGTCGGCCGGGTGTCGGGGGCAGTCACCGGTCCGGTCCGCCGGCGCGCAACTCGTCGAGCAGGCCGTCCCGGTCGGTGAGCACCGCGCCGAGGATCCGCCGCCCGGCGGCCAACAGGTCGGCCACGTCGGGGGTGCTGAGCGCGTACATCACCAGGGAACCGTCCCGGTACGAGGTGACCATGCCGGCCCGGCGCAGCACGGCGAGCTGCTGGGAGAGGTTGGACGCCTCGACGTCGATGGCGGCCAGCAGGTCGCGCACCGGCTTGGGGCCGTCCTGAAGCAGCTCCAACGCCCGGATCCGGACCGGATGTCCGAGGGTGCGGAACAGCTCCGCCTTCGCCTGGTACAGCGGCACCGACACGCCCGCGCTCCTTTCGGTGCCACCACCCGGCGACACCGTGAAGACTTTAGCACTTGCGAAATTCTTCAAGTCGGTGGGTGCGGTGGACCGCCCGGTGCGGCGGCCCGGTCACCGGCCGCCGCACCGTCGCCGCCGGGTCACCAGCCGGCGAACAGCGCTCCGAGATCCTTGTACGCCTGGTCGAAACGGGCCAACGAGGCCGCGATGTTGGGCTCCGGATCCGGGTCGCCGAGCGCCTTCTGCATCAGCCCGATCCCGCCGGCGATGTTCACGCCGCTGGCCACCAGCATCGGCTGCGGCTCCGGATCGCCGTAGAACTTCCCGTTCTTCAGGTCCGCCCAACCGACCTGACCCAGTTCCACCTCCGAGTCGTCCAGCTGCTTCGCCGACGACCAGAAGCTCTCCGTCGCCAGGTCACGCAGATAACTCTGCTCCACCGGATCCACCGCCTGGGCCGACTCCCCCAGCAACGACAGCCCTCGGCCCAGCAGTTTCAGATACTCGATGCGCTTCTCCGGATCGATTCGGTCCCACAGGTCGAACACCGGCGGACAGGTCAGGCACTCGACCGGTCCGATCGGCTTCGGCTTGAAGTCGGGCAACAGGATCGTGTGACAGTCGAAGACGGGCCGGCCGTCGAACTCGCCGACCTTGAAGCAGATCGTCACCGGCTGACCGCCAGCGTGGGCCGGAGCAGCCGGTACCAGCAGCGTCGCGGCGACGACCAGCGCCATCGCGAGCAACGCGCGCCGAACAGGACCCATGAGGAACCTCCTTTTAGGAGAGTCGATGTCTGCTCATTCTGAGCCCGCAACCGAACGGAGGCGTAGGAAGAGTTGCCTTCAGGACAATCGAATGGTGGTTATCCCGGCGAACCGTCTTCCTGCCGGTCGTTGACGCAACGGAGCACCGGGCGCGACGCCAGCGCGGCGACGTCCAGCGGGGCGTCGGCCCGCACGGTGAACGTGGCCGACTCCCCGGGAAGCAGGGTGACCAGCGCCGTGTCGACCTCGGCGGACGGGTTGAGCCGATCCGGATACAGGGTCACATCGCGCAGGATGGTGCGGGCGGTGACGCGTACCCGTTGGCCGCCGTCGACCGGCTCCACGGTCGCGTCGAAGGCCGCCGCCGGCCATCGCACGTCACGGTCCTCGGCGAAGAACCACCACGCCCGCTCGGCCTGGTCGCCGGGGTCGGCGACCAGCAGTTCGGCCCGGCCGTCGTCGGGCCGGGTCAGCTCGTCCGGCAGCGCCACGGTCACCGCCGAGTACGCGGGCACGTCCAGTTCCACTGTGGTCTTCGCCTTCGGCTCACCGGCCAGGGTGAGCCGGGCGACGGTGGTCGACCCCCGCCACGGCCGCCCGCCGTCGTTGACCGCGACCACGGCCAGTCCGGCGCCGCGTGGCTGCACGGTGAGCAGCCGGTCGGCGTACGCCCGACGCAGCGCGTACCAGAGTGGTTTGCGGCGGCCGTCGCCGTCGACGGCGGACCACGAGGTGACCGGCCAGCAGTCGTTGAGTTGCCAGACGATGGTGCCCATGCACCGCCCTCGGTGGGAACGGAAGTGTTCCACCCCGAGGGCGACGGCCCGCGCCTGATTGAGCTGCGTCAGCCAGTGCCAGTCGTCGAAGTCGCGCGGCTCGGGCAGGTGCGCCTCCAGCCCCCGGCGCAGTTTCCGGTCACCGTCGGCGGCCTTCTGGTGGTGTGCCATGCCGGGTGAGTCGTGGGCGAGAGGCTCGTCGGAGAGGGCCCGGCGCAGCGTCGCGTACGCGGGCGGGCCCTGGTAGCCGAACTCGGCGACGAACCGGGGCAGATACTCGCGGTACTTGACGTAGTCGTCGGTGTTCCACACGTCCCAGATGTGCGTGGTGCCGTAAGCCGGATGGTTGGGGTGGATCGTCTCGCTGCCCGACCAGGGGCTACCCGGCCAGTACGGCCGGGTCGGGTCCAACCTGGCCACGATGCCGGGCAGCAGGTCGAGGTAGTAGCCCCGCCCCCAGCTACGCCCGGCCAGTGGTCCCTGCCAGTCCCAGTCGTGCCAGCCCCAGATGTTCTCGTTGTTGCCGGTCCACAACACCAGCGAGGGGTGCGACGCGAGCCGGATCACCTGTTCGACGGCCTCGGCGGCCACCTCGGTGGCGAACGGCTCCTCCTCCGGGTACGCGGCGCAGGCGAAGAGGAAGTCCTGCTGCACCAGAAGTCCCCGTTCGTCGGCCAGGTCGTAGAAGTCGTCCGACTCGTACCGGCCGCCGCCCCAGACCCGCAGCAGGTTGACGTGCGCGGCCTCGGCCTGGTCGAAGCGTTCGGCCAGACGCCGACGGGTGACCCGGTTCGGGAAGACGTCGTCCGGGATCCAGTTGACTCCCCGCACGAAGACCGGCACCTCGTTGACGTACAGCGTGAACGGAGCACCGTGCTCGTCGGGGGTGGTGTCCAGGCGTACCGACCGGAACCCGATCCGGCGGTGCCACTCGTCGAGAGTGCCACCGTCGTCGTCGTGCAGGGTGACCGTCAGGTCGTGCAGGTTCGGTGCGCCGTAGCCTCGGGGCCACCAGAGTTCCGGCCGGTGGACGGTGAGAGTCAGCACCGCCGAGAACTGCCCCGCCGGGAGGATCACCTCGGCGTGCCGGCCCGCCAGCCGCGCCCGCACGGTGAGCGGCCGGTCGGCGACCCGTTCCACGTCGACGTGCACCTCCGCCCGGCCGGTGTCGCCGTCGACGGTGACGACCGGGCGCACCTTTGCCAGTCGACCCACCGACCAGCAGTGCAGGCCGATCCCCTGCCAGATGCCGGCGGTGACCAGCGTCGGTCCCCAGTCCCAGCCGAAGTTACAGGCCGTCTTGCGGATGAACTGGAACGGCTCCGGGTACGCGTTGGGCCGGTCGCCGAGCCGGTCCCGTTGCGCCTCGGCGTACCGGTAGGCGGAGTCGAAGCGTACCGCCAGGTGGTTGTCCTCGGCGCGGAGCAGCGACGTGACCTCGAAGCGATAGCCCCGGTGCATGTTCTCGGTGCGACCGACCTCGACCCCGTTGAGCGTGATCGTGGCGACCGTGTCCAGGCCGGCGCAGACCAGGTCGAGGCGGGTGTGTTCGCCGGACGGCCGGTCGAAGGTCGTCTCGTACGCCCAGTCGGTGCGGCCGATCCAGGCCAACCCGGTCTCGTTGTCGTCGAGGTACGGGTCGGGGATCAGCCCGGCCGCCAGCAGGTCGGTGTGCACGCAGCCCGGCACGCTCGCCGGCACCATCACCCCGTCGATCTCGGGTGGCACCTGCGGCTGGTCGGGCACCGCCCACATGGTCCACCCGTCGTGCAGCGCCAGCCGGGTCGGGTCGTTCCCCCGCGCATCGCTCAAGATTCCACCGCGCCTTCCATGGTTCCCCGCAGCCATCGATGAGTAACCGTCTCATGACCCGTCCCCCGAAACCTGTCGGCAACGGCCAAGAGATCGAGCAATGTTGACTGAACCGGATAAGCCAGGCGACCGTACGAGGGCGAGCGGGCCCACAGCCACCCGGGCAACAGGGCGGGTAGCGTGTCCACCGCCGCGCACGCCATCGACGCGGTCGGCCGGACGAACTGGTTCAGGAGGACGTACGCCGGTGAAGCGACCCACGATCGCGGACGTCGCCCGGCGGGCAGGGGTTTCCAAGGGCGCGGTCTCGTACGCGCTGAACGGCCAGCCCGGCGTCTCCGAGGCGACCCGGCAACGCATTATCGCCATCGCCGCCGAGATCGGGTTCAGCCCGAGCAGCGCCGCCCGTGCCCTGTCCGGCGCGACCGCCAGCGCCATCGGCCTGATCCTCGCCCGACCGGCCCGCACCCTCGGCATCGAGCCCTTCTTCATGGAGTTGATCAGCGGCGTCGAGGCGGAGTTGTCCGCCCGGTCGTACGCGTTGACCCTCCAGATGGTCGCCGACCAGACCGCCGAGATCGCGGTCTACCGACGCTGGTGGGCCGAGCGGCGGGTCGACGGCGTGCTCATCTGTGACCTGCGGACCGACGACGGCCGGGTGCCGGTGCTGGAGGAACTGGGTCTGCCGGCGGTGGTGATCGGCGGCCCGACCGGCACCGGTGGGTTGCCCAGTGTCTGGTCGGACGACGCGGCGGCGTTGGTGGAGACCGTGGAGTACCTCTACGCCCTCGGCCACCGGCGGATCGCCCGGGTCGGCGGCCTGCCCGAGCTCCAGCACACCGCGATCCGCACCGAGGCGTTCACCGAGGTGTGCCGGCGTCTCGGCCTCGCCGACGCGGTCACCGTCTCCTCCGACTACACCGGCGAGGAGGGCGCGCGGGCGACCCGGCGACTGCTCAGCTCCCGGGTACGACCGACTGCGGTGATCTACGACAACGACGTGATGGCCATCGCCGGGCTCTCGGTCGCCCAGGAGATGGGGCTGACTGTCCCGGCTGATCTGTCCATCGTGGCCTGGGACGACTCCCCGCTGTGTCGGCTGGTGCACCCACCGCTCACCGCGCTGAGTCGGGACATCCCGGAACACGGGGCACACGCGGCGCGGCAACTGCTCCAGCTGATCGAGGGCGCACCGACGGGCGGGCTGGAGGACGAGACACCCCACCTGACCCCGCGTGGCAGCACCGGCCCACCGCCACCGACAGGCGCAACGGTCGCGCAACCACGGTGATCAGCGCGAGGTCGACGGAAACTCCTCGAAGTACGCCTCGACCCGCTCCGCGGTCGCCGGCCTGGCCAGCTCGAATCCCTGGCCGTAGCGGCATCCGGCCCGATGCGCCGCCTCGACCTGATGCGCCGACTCCAGTTCCTCGGCCACCACCTCGAGGCCGAGACGTTCGGCGACGGTGACGACCACGTCCAGCAGTGGACGGTGCGGGTCACCACCGGCCGTGGCCACCTCCGGGCCGACCTTGAGCAGGTCGATCGGCAGCCGCCGGAGCTGGGTGAGCGACGCCTGCTCGGCACGGAAGTCGTCGAGCGCCGTCCGGATGCCCATCGACCGCAGCCCGGCCAGCCGGGCCACCACCGTGGGCAGTTCGGTGGCCACCTTCGGCTCGGCGACCTCGATGACCAACTGGTCCGGCCCGATCCCGTACGCCTCCAGCACCGCCGCCGTGCGGGGTACGAAGTCCGGGGAGGTGAGTTCCCGGGTGGTCACGTTGACCGCCATCCACAGCCGTCGCCCGCCCACGCTCCAGTCGGCCAACTGTCGGCAGGCCCGGTCGAGCACCCAGACGCCCAGCTCACCGACGATGTCGAGGTCCTCGGCCACCGGGAGCAGCTCCGCCGGGAACACGGTGCCGAGCACCGGGTTACGCCAGCGCAGCAGCGCCTCCGTACCGACCGGAGCCTGGTCGGCCAAGCCGAGCACCGGCTGGTAGACCAGGTCCAACTCGCCCCGGGCGACCGCACCGGGCAGCTCCCGCTCCAGGTCCAGCCGACGAACCAGCTGCTCCTCCAGGTAGGCGTCGTACCACTCGACCCGGTCCCGACCGAGCTGGGCCGCGCGCCGACGGGCGAGGTCGGCCTGGCGGAGCAGTTCCTCCGGACGCCCCCGGCCCAACTCGGCCAGCCCGACGCTGGGTCGCGACCGCAGCACCGCCCCGGAGACCTCGTAGGGCCGGCTCAGCGCGGCGAGCAGCCGGGCGCCCAGCGCGTACGCGATCATCGGTCCCGACCCGCTGACCACCGCGAGCCCACTGCCGGCCAGGTCGAACACCTCGTCCTCGTCGGCCACCACGGCTCGGGCCCGGCGGACGGCCTCGGCGGCCACGTCGTCGCGCACCAGGCGGCCGGGCAGCTCGGTGAGATGCAGGTCGACCACGAGCAGTGCGCCGCAGGCCGGTTCCGAGCGGGCCGCCAGCGCCCGCAGCAGGTCGGCACGTCCGGTCGCGCCGCCCGGACCGGCCGCCGCGGAGGGCGCCGGAGCCGGGTCGGTGACCGTCGGCCCGTCCGGCACGGCCGGTGCGGCCCCGAACAGCTCCCGTACCACCAGCGGGGGAACCGCGGCGAGCGCGAGCAGCACCGCCGTAAGGTCCGGCAGGAAGCCGGCCTGTAGCTGGTAGACGACGGCGACCACCGCCGCGACCGGTGGCAGCACCGCCCGGGGCCAACGCAGCGCGGTCTGCCCGGCCGGCGGGACCTGGCCCACCTGCCGACCCCCGGCGGCGACCAGCAACACGCCGACCACGAGGGGAGGTACGGCCAGCAGCGCCGCCCGCCCGGCGGCCGGACCGGCCGGCAGCGCGGCCAGCAGCACCAGGGCGAGGAGGGTCAACGCCGCGCCGCCGCGACAGCGGGCGCTGCCACGGTGCCGGTCCGCCCCGCTCAGCGCGGCCAACGCGTCGACGGCGAGCAGGCCCAGGGCCACCGCCACCATCAGCCGAACCGGGGACGTCACACCGGCGTACGGCAGCAGCAGCCAGGCGGTGAGCACCAAACAGACACCGGGGGCGACCTGGTCGAGCAGGCGGTGCAGGCGGTCCCGGACCGGCGGACGGGATCGGGGCGACAGGCTGAACAGGCCGCCGACGAGCAGGGCCGCAGTGCCGACGAGCCCCGCCACGGCGGCGGCCGGGCGGTAACCGGCGGAGGCCAGCGGCAGCACCGCCGCGGTCAGACCGGCGGTCACCACCGCGGCGTGCAGCAGACCGGCGGCCCGACGGGGCCGCGCCGCGCGTCGACGGGCCAGCCGGCCGACGGACGGGCCTCCGGGGGGCGATTCGGGATTCAGGGTCAGCCGGGACAACCGCACCCCGGCCAGGGTGGACGCGGCTGCGCTGGCGAGCGCCACCACGGCGAGCGCGGGCACCGGACCGGTCGCACCGAGGACGATCAGCACTGCGGCGACCGCGAGGACAGAGATCTCCGGCAGGAGCGGACGGCAGCTCGTGGCACGGAACGGGGCGGCACGGAACACAGGCACGACGTTCGCCTTCGTGAGGGGGCACTGGGGCGGTACGCGGACGGTGGACATGGTCCACCGCCCACCATCGATGAACGACCATCCCGGCGGTAAGTGACGGTCAATCGACAGTGAGTCAGGTCACCGCCACTGAGTGTCCCGATCCGGGCACGAACACGTCCGCCCGGGAGGTGTTCCACCCGACGGTCTCGGCCCACCGTTGGCCGTCGCGACCCGGGTGGGATCATCTGGTCATGCCTCGCACCGACACCGCACGATTCCGGCACAACCAGGCCATCCTGGTCGGGGCGATCGTCGCCACCATCGGCGCTCTCCCACTGGCCAGTGCCCGCCCCTATCTGCTGCCGGTGCTGCTGGTCCCGGTGGCGGTGGCCGTCTGGGCCTGGCGGGCCGGGACCGACGCCGACGCCCGTGGACTGCGCGTCCGGGCGCTCGCCGGCGAGCGCCGGATCTCCTGGGAGCAGGTGGTCGAGCTGACCGCCGACCCACGTGGTCGGGCGGTGGCCCAACTCGACGACGGCCGCTGGTTCATGCTTCCGGCCGTCCGCCGCGAGGACCTGTCCCGGCTGGCGGCCGCGGCTGGGCGCGCCGCGCCCGACTCGAATCAGTAGCCGTCCACCACCACGTTGCGCGGTGGCTCGCCAGCCGCGAACCGTCGGATCTGCTGACCGACCAGGCGGTACGCCCTGGGCAGCAGGCCCCGCACCGAGCCGGCCACATGTGGCGTGAGCAGCACGTTCGGCATCTCCCAGAGCGGGTGGTCGGCGGGGAGCGGCTCGGGGTCGGTCACGTCCAGAGCGGCGGAGATCCGTCCGGTGGCAAGCTCGGCGACCAGGACGTCGGTCCGAGCCACCGGCCCTCGGGCGGCGTTCACCAGCAGCGCGCCGTCGCGCATCGCGGCGAGGAACGTCTCGTCGACCAGCCCGCGGGTCTGCTCGGTCAGCGGCACCAACAGCACCACGACATCGGCCTGCGGCAGAAGGCGCGGCAGTTCGTCGACGCCGTGCACACCCTGCTCGGGCCGGGCGGTCCGGGCTACCAGCGTGAACTCGACCTCGAACGGCGTCAGCCGGTCCCGCAGCGCGGTGCCGATCGAACCCGCCCCGACGATCAGCACCCGCTTGCCGGCCAGCTCGTCGGTGGGAGCCACCTCGTCGTACGCCCACTGTCGCCGGGCCTGGGCCCGAGCCATGGCCGGGAACGCGCGCAGCTGGGACAGGATCGCCGCGACCACCCACTCGGCGGTCGACGGGTCGTGCACCCCACGAGCGTCACAGAGCGTGACACCGGCCGGTACCCGTCCCACCCAGGCGTCCGCACCGGCCGAGAGCAGCTGCACCACCGCCAGGTCAGGCAGCTCGTGCAGCAGCGCCACGGCCTCCCCACCGGCCAGGAAGGGCGGTACCCAGAACCGGACGCCGGCCACCGGTGAGGGCAGCTTCGCCGGATCCTCCATCGTCTCGACGGTGACCTCCGGCGGCAGCTCGCCGAGCAAGGCGTGGCCGGCCTCGTGCGGAATCCATACCTTCACCTCGCCGACGATAGGCGTCCAGACGGGCCGACCAGCCGATGGGGGTCGGCCCGCCTGGCCTTCCACGGGGCGGGGCCGGGCGGGCTACTCTGGGGCGGGTGAGCGCTCCCCCGTACCTCCGCGCCCGTCAGGTCCGAGCCGCCCTCGTGGCGGCCTGCGCGACGTTGCTGCTCGTCGCCAGCGGTTGCAGTCTCGGGGATCCGGAACCCGACCCGGCCGGCGAGCCGCCGAACCTGCCCCGCCCCACCCTCACCCCGGGCAACGGCGACCAGGAGGTCGTCACCACCGTGCTCGCCCAGGGGTTGCGGGTGCCGTGGGGGATCGCCTTCCTGCCGGACGGCGGCGCTCTGGTCACCGAACGTGACAGTGGCCGCATCGTCCAGGTCGGGCCCGAGTCGACCAAGGACGGTCTGAAGGTCACCGAGGTGCAGACCATCGAGGATGTGACCGCCGGCGGCGAGGGTGGTCTGCTGGGCATCGCGGTGTCTCCGGAGTTCGCCCAGAACCGCACCGTCTTCGTCTACTACACCGCCGAGCGGGACAACCGGGTGGCCCGACTGCGGCTCGGTGAGGCGCCGACTCCGATTCTCACCGGCATCCCCAAGGCCGGCATCCACAACGGCGGCGGCCTGGCGTTCGGCCCCGACGGGCACCTCTACGTCAGCACCGGCGACGCCGGGGAGACCGACCAGTCGCAGGACGTCAAGCAGCTCGGGGGCAAGATCCTGCGAATCACGCCGGAGGGGAAGCCGGCCCCCGGGAACCCCTTCCCGAACTCCCCGGTCTGGTCCCTCGGCCACCGCAACGTGCAGGGCATCGCCTGGGCCGGTGAACGGATGTACGCCGTCGAGTTCGGCCAGAACACCTGGGACGAGATCAACCAGATCACCAAGGGCAAGAACTACGGCTGGCCCGAGGTCGAGGGGCGCGAGGGCGACAAGCGGTACGTGGATCCGATCGTGCAGTGGTCGACCGACGAGGCGTCCTGCTCCGGCCTGGCCGCGACGGAACGGATGCTCGCCACCGCCTGCCTGCGCGGTCAGCGACTCTGGCTGGTCGAGCTGACCGAGACCGGCACGGTCCTCGGTCAACCGCAGGAACTGCTGACCGAGCGGTACGGGCGACTGCGGGCGATCGCCGCCGCCCCGGACGGCTCGCTCTGGGTCAGCACCTCCAACCACGACGGGCGTGGTCGGCCGGTACCCGAGGACGACCGGTTGCTGCGCCTCGTCTTCTCCGGTGGCGGTGCCGGACGCAGCTGACGCGGTCACCCGACCCGTCATCACAGGTTTGCCAAGATCCTTCGTCGGGCAGGTCAGAATCTCAGCATGGACGGTCAGCAGAACGAGGAGCCGCGCCGCGATCGGGACGGGGAAACCCCCACCGGTCGGCCGCGCCGCTTCCCCTCGATGCGACGCATCGCCGTACCGCGTCGTGATGGGGGGCGACGTCGATGGCCGCACCGCCTCGGCGTGGCCGGTGCCGTCCTGGCCGTCACGCTGGTCGGTGTGTTCGCCGGTGTCGTAGCGGGCGGAAACGTGGGCACCGACATCGGGCCGTTCCAGGCCCGGCTGTCCGTGTCGCCCTCGACCACCGGCGGCACCACCGTCAACATCCCGCCGCTGGGTTCGCTGATGCTCCGCAGCCACGACGGGCCGACCCACCTGACCGTGCAGTTGGGCGCGCTGGACCAGAGCCGCGTCGAGGCGCTGATCGACGATCCGGCGAGCCTCAACCGGGCCACCCAGTCGGCCGTCGACGAGGTCCGGGAGGGGGTGATGCGGCTCGGGCTACGGACGATCGGCTCCTGCGTACTCACCACCCTGGTGTTGGCGCTGCTGGTGTTCCGCGACACCCGCCGGGCCGCCTGGGCCGGTGGCCTGGCGCTGTTGATCACGGCCGGAAGTCTGGGCACCGCCGCGGCGACCATCCGGCCCCAGTCGATCGAGGAGCCCCGGTACGAGGGACTGCTGGTCAACGCCCCGGCGATCGTCGGCGACGTACGCAAGATCGCCGACGACTACACCCGGTACGCCGAGCAGCTCCAACGGCTCATCGGCAACGTCACCCAGCTGTACACGACGGTGTCGGCGCTGCCGGTGTACGAACCGGAGCCGGGCACCACCCGGGTACTGCACATCTCCGACCTGCACCTCAACCCGAGCGCCTGGCAGCTCATCCGGACCGTCACGGAGCAGTTCGGCATCGACGTGGTGGTCGACACCGGCGACATCACCGACTGGGGCAGCGAGCCGGAGGCGTCCTACGTCGGATCGATCAGCCTGCTCGAAAAGCCGTACGTGTACATCCGGGGCAACCACGACTCGGGCCGTACGGCGGCGGCGGTGGCCCGTCAGCCCAACGCGATCGTGCTGGACAACACCACGACCACGGTCGCCGGGCTCACCATCGCCGGGATCGGCGATCCCCGGTTCACCCCGGACAAGAGCACCTCGCCGGCCAGCGGCGGGTTGAGCCAACCCACCGCCGATCAGCTGATCAGCAACGGTGAGAAGCTCGCCGCGACCATCCGCAGCTCGCCCCGGCCGGTCGACATCGCACTGGTGCACGACCCCGCCTCCGCCGGCCCGCTCTCCGGCACCTGCCCGCTGGTGCTCGCCGGGCACACCCACGACCGGCAGCTCAACACGCTGCCGGAGGTGCCCGGCCAGCAGACCACCACGCTGATGGTGCAGGGTTCCACCGGCGGTGCCGGGCTGCGCGGGCTGGAAAGCGACGAGCCGACCCCGCTGGCGATGACGGTGCTCTACTTCGACCAGGAGAAGCGGCTCCAGGCGTACGACGACATCACCGTCGGCGGCACCGGCCAGGCCCAGGTGAATCTCGAACGTACCGTCATCGCCCCACCCCCCACCTCCCCCCAAACCACCCCCACCCCAACCCCCACCCCAACCCCCACCCGCTAACCCCCACCCCGTTACCTCCCACCCCCCGCGCCCCCCCGCCCCCCTCTAGCCCCGGTTGATCAAGAAGTTTTGGTCACGGAGAGCGCTCCACGGTGACCAAAACTTCTTGATCACCGGGGCGGGCACGGCGCGGGGGGCGGGGGGCGGGGGGGGCGGGGGGGGCGGGGGGCGGGGGGTTAGCGGAGGGAGAGGGCGGCTAGGGCGGCGTTGACGATGCTGCCGGGGAGCAGGTCGTGCAGGTCGTAGAGGTCGGAGACGGTGCCGGACTGGCCGAACTCGTCGACGCCGAGCGGAACGGCGGGAGCGCCGACCGCCGAGCCGAGCCAGGCCATGGCGTGCGAGGCGGCGTCGTGCACGGTGACCACCGGCACCCGGTCGGCGAAGGCGGACCGCAGCGCGCCGGGCACGCTCGGCACGGTCGCCGTGCGTACGCCCTGACGCAGGGTGCGCTGCCAGGCCCGGTACAGCCGGTCCAGGCTGGTCACGTCGACGACGTGGGCGGCGACCCCCTCGTCGGCCAGTTCCGCCGCGGCGGCCAGCACCTCGGGCAGCACCGCCCCGGAGGCGGCCAGCTGCACCGTCGGCGCGTCGGCCAGGTGCGGGTACGCCTGGTGGGCGTCGACCAGTCGGTACGCCCCGGCCAGCACCTGCCGACGCAGCACCGCGTCGCCGAGGCGGGCCCGCGCCGCCTCGAACGGCGCCTGGTCCACCGGCCGGGTGCTCAGCCGGAAGTAGTACGCCCCGTCCTCGGCCGGCACCGCTGTCGGTGTCGACCGGGTCGCGCCGGCGATGTGCCCGAACGCGTCGCAGAGCAGCCAGTCGAGGCTGGCCGCGTACGCGGGTTCGACGAAGGTCACCCCGGGCAGTTCCAGGCCCACGCTCGCGGTGATGGTCGACTGGTGGGCGCCACCCTCCGGGGCGAGGGTGATCCCGGACGGGGTGCCGGCGACGACGAACCGGGAACCCGAGTAGGTGCCGTAGAGGAAGGCGTCCAGCCCGCGCAGCACGAACGGGTCGTAGACGGTGCCGACCGGCAGCAGCGGCTGCCCGGACAGGTCCCACGCCAGGCCGAGCTGGCCGAGCAGCAGGAACAGATTCATCTCGGAGATGCCCAGCTCGATGTGCTGGCCCTCAGGGCTCTCCGTCCAGCGCAGCATCCGGTCCGACGACCAGGAACGCTGGGCGGTCGGGGCGAACACCCCGGTCTTGTTGATGAATCCGGCCAGGTTGGTGGAGGTGGCCACGTCCGGCGCGGTGGTGACGAGATACCGACCGACCTGCGGGTCGCGAGCCAGGTCGACCAGCACCCGACCGAAGACCTCCTGGGTGGAGATCGGCTTGTTGGCGCGTACGTTCGTGCTCTGCGGGACGGCGACCCCGAGCGCACGCTCGCGGGGCGCGCGGGACAGTGCCTCGCGACGCTGCCCGGCCCGGATCCCGGCCGGCGACGCCGGGTCGAGACGGTCCCACTCGGTGTCCCGGGTCAACCCCTGCGCGGCGCGCAACGCGTCGACCTGTTCGCGGGTCAACAGCGCAGAGTGGTTGCGCGGGTTACCGGCGATCGGCAACCCCCACCCCTTGACGGTGTACGCGAACACCACGCTCGGCCGGTCGGTCACCGCGTCACACTGGGCGTACGCGTCCAGCATCGCCGCCAGGTCGTGCCCGCCCAGGTCGGTGACGAGCGGGCCAAGGTCCTCGTCGGAGACGTCGGTCAGCAACGCCTCGACGCCCTCGGGTGCCCCGTCCAGGAACTGCTTGCGCAGTGCCGGCCCGGTCAGCCCGAACAACGACTGGTACTGCTCGTTCGGCATCGCGTCGATCCAGTCGCGCAGCACCGACCCGCCCGGCCGGTCGTACGCCTCGGCGAGCCGCCGACCGTACTTCACCTCGACCACGTGCCAGCCGGCGGCCTCGAACTGGCCGCGCCACTGGTCGATGCGTACCCCGGGGACGACCCGGTCCAGCGACTGACGGTTGAAGTCGACCACCCACATCACGTTGCCCAGCCCGGTGGTCGCCGGGTCGGCGACGGCCTCCCAGATGTTGCCCTCGTCCAGCTCGGCGTCACCGATCAGGGCGACGAACCGGGAGTGCGGACGCGCCCCGAAGTGGGCGTCGACGTAGCGCCGGGTCACCGCGGCGAACAGCGGCGCGGCGGCACCGAGCCCCACCGAACCGGTGGAGAAGTCCACCTCGTCCGGGTCCTTCGTCCGCGACGGGTACGACTGGAGCCCGCCGCGCGCCCGCAGCCGGGGCAGGTACGACCGGTCCAGGTTGCCCAGCAGGTACTGGATGGCGTGGAAGACCGGAGAGGCGTGCGGTTTCACCGCGACCCGGTCCTCGGCGTCCAGGTGGGCGAACCACAGCGCGGTCATCGCGGTGACCAGCGAGGCGCTCGACGCCTGGTGCCCGCCGACCTTCACCCCGTCGCCGGTACCGCGATCGTGGTTGGCCGCGTCCACGATCCGCGTCGCGAGCCACAGCACCCGCCGCTGGATCTCGTCAAGGACATCGAGGTCGTGCTGGTTCACGGTCAACTCCATCCGGGCGTCGCCGTTGACGCCCTCGCCGGGGTGGTGCCGGTCCCGCCCGCCGGGCGGGACCACGGGCCGCCGCCGGGTCACGACGGCGGCCTCGGAGAACCCGGCCCTGAAGCGCGTCCAGGACCGGGTTGCGGAGCGCTCAGCCCTCGACGCCGAGACGCTCCAGGATCAGGGTGCGGACGGTCTGGGCGTCGGCCTGCCCACGGGTGGCCTTCATGACCGCGCCGACGAGCGCACCGGCCGCCGCCACCTTGCCGCTGCGGACCTTGTCGGCGATGGCCGAGTTGGCCGCGATCGCCTCGTCCACCGCCGCGGTCAGCGCGCCGGTGTCGGAGACGACCTCCAGCTTGCGGTTGGTCATGATCTCGGTCGGCGAACCCTCACCGGCGACCACGCCCTCCAGCACGGTACGGGCCAGCTTGTCGTTGAGCTTCCCGGCGTCGACCAGCCCTTGAAGCTCCGCGACCTGGGCCGGGGTGGCACCGACGTCGGCCAGTTCCACACCCGTCTCGTTGGCCCGCCGGGACAGCTCGCCCAGCCACCACTTGCGGGCCGCCGCCGGTGTCGCACCAGCCGCCACCGTGGCCTCGATCAGCTCGACCGCACCGGCGTTGAGCACCGACTGCATGTCCGCCTCGGACAGGCCCCAATCCTGCTGGAGCCGGCGGCGGTGCAGCCGGGGCAGCTCCGGCAGGGCGGCCTTCAGCTCCGCCACCCAGGCCGGGTCCGGCGCGAGCGGGACCAGGTCCGGCTCCGGGAAGTACCGGTAGTCGGTGGCGGTCTCCTTGGACCGCCCAGGGGTCGTGTCCCCGGTGTCCTCATGGAAGTGCCGGGTCTCCTGGGTGATCCGGCCTCCCGCGTCGAGGACGGCGGCCTGGCGCAGCATCTCGGACCGGACCGCCCGCTCCACCGAGCGCAGCGAGTTGACGTTCTTGGTCTCCGTCCGGGTGCCCCACTCCTGCCCCGGCAGGTTCAGCGAGGTGTTCACGTCGCAGCGCAGGGAGCCTTCCTCCATGCGTACGTCGGAGACGCCCAGGCTGCGGATCACGTCGCGCAGCTCGGTGACGTACGCCCGCGCCACCTCCGGTGCCAACGCCCCGGTGCCCGGGATCGGCTTGGTGACGATCTCCACCAGCGGGATGCCCGCCCGGTTGTAGTCGACCAGCGACTCGGTGGCACCGTGGATCCGGCCGGTGGCACCGCCGACGTGCAGCGTCTTGCCGGTGTCCTCCTCCAGGTGCACCCGCTCGATGCCGATCCGCACCGTCTCGCCGTTGACGTCGACGTCCAGGTAACCGTCGACGCAGAGCGGCTCGTCGTACTGGCTGATCTGGAAGTTCTTCGGCATGTCCGGGTAGAAGTAGTTCTTCCGGGCGAACCGGCACCACGTCGCGATGGAGCAGTTCAACGCCAGACCGATCCGGATGGTGGCCTCGATCGCGGCGGCGTTCGCCACCGGCAGGGAGCCGGGCAGCCCCAGGCAGACCGGGCAGACCCGGGTGTTCGGCTCGCCACCGAAGTCGGTCGGGCAGCCGCAGAACATTTTGGTGTTCGTGCCCAGCTCGACGTGCGTCTCCAGGCCGATCACCGGCTCGTAGCGCGCGACGACCTCGTCGTACGCGGGCAGTGTCGTGGTCATCTGTGCTCCTGCCTCACAGTGCCGGTGGGGTGAACGTGCCGACGGCGCTCTCCAACGCGGCGGCGACCCGGTACATCCGGTCGTCGGCCAGCGTCGGTGCCATCACCTGAAGTCCGACCGGCAGCCCGTCGGAGAGCCCGCACGGCACCGAGATGCCCGGTCCGCCGTACAGGTTGCTCGGAATGGTGAACAGGTCGGCAAGGTACATCTGGTACGGGTCGGAGGTACGCGCGCCGAGGGGGAAGGCGACGAACGGGGTGGTCGGCGAGATCAGCGCGTCGACCCGTTCGAACGCGGCGGTGAAGTCGCGGGTGATCAGCGTACGGACCTTCTGTGCCTGCCCGTAGTAGGCGTCGTAGTAGCCCGAGGAGAGCGCGTACGTGCCGAGCATGATGCGGCGCTTGACCTCGGGGCCGAAGCCGGCCTCCCGGGTCAGCGACATGACCTCCTCCAGCGACCGGTTGCCGTCGTCGCCGGTCCGCAGCCCGAACCGGACGCCGTCGAAGCGGGCCAGGTTCGAGGAGCATTCGCTGGGCGCGATCAGGTAGTACGCCGGCAGCGCGTAGCGGAAGTGCGGGCAGGAGACCTCGACGATCTCCGCGCCGAGTTTGGTCAACGTGGCGACGGCCTCGTTGAAGGCGGCGGTCACCCCGGGCTCCGCTCCCTCGCCGCCGAACTCGGTGACGATGCCGAGGCGTACCCCGCTCAGGTCGCCGGTCGCGCCGAGCTTCGCCGCGGCCACCACGTCCGGCACCGGGGCCGGGATGGAGGTGGAGTCACGCGGATCGTGCCCGCCGATCGCCGCGTGCAGCAGCGCCGCGTCGAGCACGGTACGCGCGCACGGGCCGGGAGTGTCCAGCGAGGAGGAGAAGGCCACCAGGCCGTACCGGGAGGTGCCGCCGTAGGTCGGCTTCGCGCCGACGGTGCCGGTGACCGCGCCGGGCTGGCGGATCGAGCCTCCGGTGTCCGAGCCGATCGCCAGCGGCGCCTCGTACGCGGCGAGCGCCGCGGCGCTTCCCCCACCGGAGCCGCCCGGGATGCGGTCGGTGTCCCAGGGGTTGCGGGTCGGCCCGTACGCCGAGTACTCCGTGGAGGAGCCCATCGCGAACTCGTCCATGTTGGTCTTGCCGAGCATCACCGTGCCGGCGGCGCGCAGCCGCTCCACGATCGTCGAGTCGTACGGTGGACGCCAGCCTTCGAGGATCTTCGACCCGACGGTGGTCGGCACGCCCTTGGTGGTGAGCACGTCCTTGACCGCGACCGGCACACCGGCCAGCGGGCCCAGTTCCTCACCGGCTGCCCGACGGGCGTCGATGTCCCGGGCGGCGGCCAACGCGCCTTCGGTGTCGACGTGCAGGAAGGCGTTGATCCGGCCGTCGACGGCGGCGATCCGGTCCAGGTGGGCCTGGGTGACCTCGACGGCGGAGGCCGCACCGGTGGCGACGAGCCCGGCGATCTGCGTCGCGGTCATTGCGGTGACATCGGTCATGAGGCCACATCCTCGTCCAGGATCCGCGGTACGCGGAACCGCTGCTCCTCCGCGTCGGGGGCACCCGACAACGCTTCCTCGGGTGTCAGGCACGGCGTCACGACGTCCGCGCGGAGCACGTTGGTCAGCGGCACCGAGTGGGACGTCGGCGGGATGTCCGCGGCGGCGACCTCGCCCACCTGCGCGACCGACTGAAGGATCACATCGAGCTGACCGGCGAAGGTGTCCAGCTCCTCCTCCGTCACGGCGAGCCGCGACAGTCGCGCCAGGTGCGCGACCTCCTCGCGGGAGATGGCGGCCATCGGTGCCCCCTTCGTGGCTGTACTGCGTCTGCCTGACCTGCGCCCACCGCCGCCGGGTACCCGGCGCGCGGTGACGGCAGCGAGTCTATTGTTTCCCGCCCGGCGGGCCGGTGCCGCCTCCCCGAGCGCCCGGCCCGGCTGCTCCCGCCTCGACCGACGCCACCGGTCCCGGGCGGCTCCCACCGGGGTCAGCGGGCGTGTCGGCGCGGTGCCTCCGCCTCGTCGTGGCCGCCGAGCGGGCGCAGCGGGCGGTACCGGGCCAACCAGGCGACCAGTTCCTCCGCCGGCATCGGCCGGGCGTAGAACCAGCCCTGGGCGGCGTCGCAACCGGCCGTGTGCAGCATCCGCCAGGTCCGCTCGTCCTCCACACCCTCGGCCACCACCCGCAGTCCCAGCGCCTTGGCCAGCTCGATCGTGGACCGGACGATCGCCGCGTCGTCCGGGTCCTCCGCCATGCCGAGGACGAACGATCGGTCGACCTTCACCTCCGACAGCGGCAGCCGGCGCAGGTGCTGTAGCGAGGAGTAACCGGTGCCGAAGTCGTCCAGCGCGATGCCCACCCCGATCCGGTGCAGCCGGGTGATGGTGGTCAGCACCCGGCGCGGGTCGGCCATCAGCGCACCCTCGGTGATCTCCAGTTGCAGCCGCTCGGGGGCCACGCCGTAGCGGACGAGGCGGTCGGCGATCTGGTCGGCGATCTCCCCGGTGTGCAGGTCCCGCACGCTGACGTTGACCGCCGCCCGCAACCCGATACCGGCGGCCGACCATTTGGCGAGCTGCTCCACCACGTCGTCGACGACGCGGCGGGTGAGCAGCCGCATCACCGCGCTCTGCTCGGCGACCCGGATCAGTTCCTCCGGGTCGACCATGCCCCGGCGTGGGTGTCGCCAGCGCAGCAACGCCTCCACCCCGACCACCTCGCCGGTGGCGATGGCGACCTGCGGCTGGTAATACAACATGATCTCGCCCGCGTCGATGCCCGGCTCGACGCCGGGTCGGTCGTCGGGGGACCGTTCGGCGGCGGGCCGGTCGACGGGGGTCGGCAGCTCCGCACCGCCGTCTACCGCGTCGTCCGCTCGCCCGGTCCGGGTCGCCCGGCGCAGGGTCGGGTCCGCGCCGGTGATGATCCGGGCGATCAGCTCGTCGTCGTGGTCCACCAACCGGGGGCGTCGCCGCCGCCGGCTCCACCATCGGGTACCGGTCGACTCCTCCACCGAGGCGACGGGCAGGACCGCCCCGTCCCCGCCGCGTACGGTGCCCACCTCGTCCGGTACGGACCCGTCCGCCCGCCCCGACGCACCGGCCTCCAGCACCCGGCGCAGGTCGGCCAGCAGGCTCAACCCCTCGGCGGAGTGGTGGTCGGACTCGGCGGTGTAGACGGCCACCGTGTCGTTGCGGTGCTTCGCGTCGTACATCGCCACGTCCGCGTGCCGCATCAGGGTGGCGAAGTCCCGACCGTGTTCCGGGTAGAGGGCGATGCCGATGGAGCCACCGACGTCCAGGGGCAGCCCGTCCAGTGGCACCGGCTCGGCGAGAGCCTGGACGACCTGGTCGGCCAACGCGCGGGCCTCGCCGACGTCGGTCAGCCCGGTCATCACGATCGCGAACTCGTCGCCACCGAGCCGGGCGACCATCTGCGGGGGCGCGACCACGTCGGTCAACCGGGCGCTGACCTCCACCAGGAGGCGGTCGCCTACCGCGTGGCCGAGCGCGTCGTTGACGTTCTTGAAGCGGTCCAGGTCGATCAGCAGCAGGGCGAGGCGGGTGTCGGGCTCGCCTCGGGCGGCACGCTCGGCGTGTCGGTGCACCTGCTCGTTGACCTCCGCGAGCAACGCCTTGCGGTTGGGTAGCCCGGTGAGCGGGTCGAGCGCGGCCAACTGGTGCTGCTCCACGGTGAGCCGGGCCATCCGGTAGACCGCGAACAGCGGCACCAGCACCAGCGGCACCAGGGCGGCACTCGCCCTCGCGGCGGTGACCAGCACCGGCGCGAGCAGCAACAACGACCCGGTGGAGAGCAGCTCGAAGGGCAGGCCGCGCCACGCGTTGGGCCACCACCGCTCGCCGAAGCGCAGTCGCACCGCGGCGGTGACCAAGCCGTAGTTGACCGCGAACCAGGCGACCCCGGCACCGCCGATCGCGGCGATGTCGGTCCAGCCCAACGCCCCGCCGTCGTAGACACCGCCCGGCCCGAGCCGGGTCATCGCGTACGCGGCGGACAGCGAGCAGGCGTACTGCCCGGCGTTGAAGGCGGTCCGCCAGGGCGCGTGCCGCATCCTGACACCCGACACCACCACGGCGATCGTCTGCACCGCGACCGCGGGGCCGAGCCCCCAGCCGAGCAGGATCGCGAAGGTGAAGCAGGTCGAGGGGAAGACGGCCGAGGAGGACTGCCGTCGACCGGGCGGCAGGAAGGGGCGCGCGTCGCAGGCCACGGCGAGCACCCCCATCGTCCAGAACGCCGCCGGCAGGTCAGGCAGGGTCGAGGCGAGGGACACCAGCCCGTTCGCCGAGACGAGCACGGCCACCAGGACGACGGCCGCGACGAACGTCGAGAACTGCGCGGTCCGCCCGGGCGGCACGAGGTTGCGCGGATCGGGCGACTCCATCACACCTCCCGGCACGAGACCGGCCCGTGGTCTCACGCGCCGTGCCCCAATGAAACGCCCTACCACCCACTTAACCGCCGCGACAGCCACGAATCGGTCGTAGTCGTAATTAAGTTGGTATCTGACAGAGTGTCGTAAAGATCGTCACTCCTCGACGTGGGCCACCTTCCGGGCCGCCTCGGGGCCGGCGTCGAGCAGCACGCGGAAGCCCTCCTCGTCGAGCACGGGCACCTTCAGGCTGGCTGCCTTCTCCGCCTTGCTGCCGGGGTTGTCGCCCACCACCACGAACCCGGTCTTCTTCGACACCGAGCCGCTGACCTTGCCGCCCCGGGCCTGGATCGCCTCGGCGGCCTGGTCGCGGGAGAAACCGGCGAGCGTGCCGGTCACCACCACGGTCACCCCTTCCAGCGGGCGTGGCCCCTCCTCCACCGCAGGCTCTGCCATCCGGACACCCGCCTCGGCCCACTTGCGGACCACCTCGCGGTGCCAGTCGACGGAGAACCACTCGCGGATGCTGGCCGCGATGGTCGGGCCGACACCGTCGACTGAGGAGAGTTCCTCCTCGGTCGCCTTGTCGATCGCCTCGATCGAGCGGAAGTGCCGGGCCAACGCCTGAGCTGCGGTGGGCCCGACATGCCGGATGGAGAGCCCCACCAGCACCCGCCACAGGTCGCGGTCCCGGGCCGCGGCGAGATTGTCGAGCAGCTTGATGGCGTTGCTGCCAAGGCTGCCGTCCTTGTTGACGAAGAACGGCGAGCGGGCCAACTGCTCGGCGTCGAGGGAGAACAGATCTCCCTCGTCGGTGATGATCTGCGCGTCGAGCAGCGCGGCGGCGCTCTTGTAGCCGAGCGCCTCGATGTCGAAGGCGCCGCGCCCGGCCAGGTGGAACACCCGCTCCCGCAACTGCGCGGGGCAACTGCGGGAGTTGGGGCACCGGATGTCGACGTCGCCCTCCTTCGCGGGAGCGAGCGGGGTGCCGCAGGCCGGGCAGTTGGTGGGCATGACGAACGGTCGGGCGTCCGGCGGGCGCAGGTCGACCACCGGCCCGAGCACCTCGGGGATCACGTCACCGGCCTTGCGGATCACCACCGTGTCGCCGATCAGGACCCCCTTGCGCTCGACCTCGCGGGCGTTGTGCAGAGTGGCGTACTCGACTGTGGAACCGGCCACCCGGACCGGCTGGAGCACCGCCCGTGGCGTGACCCGACCGGTCCGCCCGACCTCGACCTCGATGTCGAGCAGTTTGGTGTTGACCTCCTCCGGGGGGTACTTGAAGGCGATCGCCCAGCGGGGTGCGCGGCTGGTCGACCCGAGCCGCCCCTGGATGGACACCGGGTCGACCTTCACCACGACACCGTCGATCTCGTGCTCGACGTCGTGCCGGTGCTCCGCGTAGTGCGCGATGTAGTCGCGCACACCGACGAGGTCGGGCACCACCCGCCACCGGTCGCTGGTGGGCAACCCCCACGCCTTCAACGCCGCGTACGACTCGGACTGGGCGCGCGGCTGGAAACCGCGACGGGCACCGATGCCGTGCACCACCAGGCGCAGCGGTCGGGAGGCGGTGACACGCGGATCCTTCTGCCGCAGGCTGCCGGCGGCGGCGTTGCGCGGGTTGGCGAACGGGGCCTTGCCCTGCGCCACCAGGCCCGCGTTGAGGTCGGCGAAGCCGGCCACCGGGAAGTAGATCTCGCCACGCACCTCGATGAACTCGGGCGGCGGCCCGAACTCCGCCGAGTCGGTCAGTCGGCTGGGGACGTCCCGGATGCTGCGCACGTTGGCGGTGACGTCCTCGCCGGTACGACCGTCGCCCCGGGTGGCCGCCCGGACCAACCGGCCGCCTTCGTAGGTGAGGTTGATCGCCAGCCCGTCGACCTTCAACTCACACAGGTAGGGCACCGGACCACCGGCGTCGCGCTCCACCCGCTCCGCCCAGGCGACCAGTTCCTCGTCGGCGAAGGCATTGTCCAGCGACATCATCCGTTCCGCGTGGGCGACCGGGGTGAAGTCGGTGGAGAACGTGCCGCCGACCCGCTGGGTCGGAGAGTCCGGGGTGCGCAACGCGGGATACTCCGCCTCCAGCGCCTCCAACTCACGCAGTTGGCGATCGAAGTCGGCGTCGGAGATGGTCGGCGAGTCGAGCACGTAGTAGCGGTACTGATGCTCGGTCAGCTCCTGGCTGAGCGTGGCGTGCCGCTCCCGCGCCTGCGGCGTCGGCTCGCGGCCGGCGGCCTCCTGCGCCGCATCGCCCTGCTGGGGAACCGCTTCCTCGGACACCCTGCCGCCTTCGGACACCGTCGTCGACCTCCCGTGATCGTGCTACCTCCGCACGGTAGTCCCCGGGTGGGACAACCGTGCCACGCGACCGGCGCTGCGCGCGGCCGGTCACCGGATCCCGGCGTTACCGGCCCCTGGCGGTCCGCCGTGGGGTCAGGCGTACGCCTCGACCAGCGCGGCGAGTTGGTCCGCGTACTCGATCCGCCCCGCCCACTCGGTCGGCCAGCCGGACATGCCGTGGGCCGCGCCGACGAAGGCTCCGGCGAGGGCCGCGATCGAGTCGGAGTCACCGGCGGTCCGGGCACCCCGGACGAGCGCGTCGACCGGGCTGTCGGCGTGCCGGATGGCGCAGTACAGGGCCGTCACGAGGGCTTCCTCGGCAATCCAGCCCTCACCGGTGAGCCGGCACGGGTCACCGCCGTCGTCCGGAGCCGCCAGCGCCGCGTCGAGTCGCGCCAGCGCCCGCCGGCACTCGTGCCAGCCCAGGGCGATGAACTCCTCGGGCGTGGCGGCATCCGTTCGCCGCCACAGCTCGCCGAGCCAGTCGGCCCGGTAGACGCCATGCTGTTGCTGGCACCGTACGGCGAGCAGGCCCGGCAGGTCGGCCGGCGCGGCACCGTCGACCAGCAGCCGGACCGCGTACGCGGTCAGCTCGCTGGCCGCCAGGCCGGTCGGATGCCCGTGGGTGAGACCGGCCTGGAGTTGGGCCAGCCCGGCGAGGACGTCGAGGTCGACGTCGAGCAGCCCGACCGGGGTGACCCGCATGTTCGCCCCGCACCCCTTCGACCCGGCCTCGGTGGCCTGCTGCCAGGGCAACCCCCGGGACAGTTCGGCGCAGGCCCGCAGGCAGGTCATCCCCGGCGCGCGGTTGTTGTCCGGGCTGGCCGCCCAGTCCAGGAAGCGACGACGCAGCAGCGGCTCCACCGCCTCGGCGGTGTACGTCGGCGCGTCCCGCAGCGCCCAGGCCACCGCCAGCGCCATCTGGGTGTCGTCGGTGACCAGTGCCGGGTCGCCGACAAGCTCCCGGGGGCCGCTCGGACCGAACCGCCGGTCGATCTCGGCGACGGTGAGGAACTCGGTGGGTTTGCCGAGCGCGTCGCCGTAGGCCAGGCCGAAGAGCGAACCGGCGGCGCGCCGAGAGGCAGGGCTGATCATGAAAGCGATGATGCCCCGCCGTCGCCAGCCCGCGCAGCACCGGACGTACCGCGACCGACAGCGCTGCCGGTGCCCGGCGACCTCGGCGCGAACCGGCACTGCCCTGGAATCCACCCCGGTATCCAGGGCAGGCCGCGTCGCCGCCGGTCGTCGGCGGAGCCGGGGCGGTCAGTCCCAGCAGAGGCAGAACGGGTGACCGGCCGGGTCGGCGTACACCCGGAATCCCTCACCGTCGCCGGGGAGCCGGCGGGCGCCCAGGGCCAGGACCGCCTTCTCCGCTGCCTCGATGTCGTCCACCGTCACGTCGAGGTGGAACTGCTGGGGCCGCTCCGGATCGGGCCAGGCCGGCGGACGCAGATCGGGTGCCCGCTGGAAGGCCAGTCGTGGCAGGTGACCGGGTGGCCCGCCGAGCACCACCCAGTCGTTACCGTCGGAGTTGTCCTCGATCAGCGGCACGCCGAGCAGCTCCGAGTAGAAGCCGGCCAGCGCACGCGGATCTGGGCAGTCGATCACCGTCGAACGCAGCTGTCCAATCATGTCGAGGATGGTGCCCGATGGGTACGACCGAAAACTCACTCCTCGGCGAGCCGCCGCCCGGCGTCCCGGCAGGCCGCGAGGACCGCCCGGGTGTAGGCCACGTCCGCCCCGGCCAGACCGCAGGCGGGGGTCACCACCACCTGCTCGGCGAGTCGGCGGCGGGGGAAGCCGAGGCGGTCCCAGAGGGTGCGTACCCGGTCGGCGAGGTCGGCGGAGGTGGGCGCGCGACCGGTCGACGTCGTCGGCGCGGCACCGGCCAGCAGCCCGAACCCGGTGTCGAGCGCCTCACCGAGCGGGTCGAGGTCGGTGACCAGGCTCAGGTCGAGCGCGACGCCGATCGCCCCGGCGGACCGGAGCAACTCCAGCGGCACGTTCGGGGCACAGCAGTGCACCACGGTCGGCACCCCGGCCGCCCCGATCACCGTGCCCAGCAGCGTACGGGCGTCACCCGTCTCCACCGCCCGATAGGTGCCGAGGCCGCTCTCGGTGGGCACCCGGCCGGTCAGCGCCGCCGGCAGGGACGGCTCATCGAGTTGGAGCAGCACCGACGCCTGCGGCAGCCGGCGGGTCACCGCCTCGACGTGGCCGCGCAGGCCTTCGGCCAGGGAGGCGGCCAGGTCGCGTACCGCGCCGGGGTCGCGCAGCATCCGCCCACCGATCGGTAGCTCGACCGAGGCGGCCAGGGTCAGCGGACCCGCCGCCTGGATCTTGATCGGGCCGGCGTACTCCTCGGCCTGCTCGGCGAGCTGGTCCAGGTCGCGTTCCATCAGGTCGCGGGCCCGACGCAGATCCCGCCCCGGACGGGGAGCCACCCGCCACCGCGCGGCGTACAGCTCGATCGGCAGCTCCACCAGCAGACCGCCGGTGCGCCCGATCAGATCGGCTCCCGGCCCCCGGGCCGGCAGTTCCGGCAGATGAGGCAGATCGGGCAGCTCACCGAGAACGATCCGCTGCGCCTCGGCGATGTCGGTGCCGGGCAACGACCCGACACCCGTCGCCGCCCCCATTCCCCACGGCAACCCCTGCTCACTCACCGCCGCAGACTACCCGCCACCGACCCCGACACTTGTTGATCAAGAAGTTCTGGTCTGGAATCGGGCGTGCCGGAGACGAAAACCTCTTGGTCAACTCGGCGAAGGGGCGGTCAGTCGGTGATGGTGGCGGAACCTAGCACGATGTCGCCTGCCGGGTCGGGGCGGTAGGCGACGATGGCCTGCCCGGCGGCCACCCCCCGCACCGGCTGGCGCAGCTCGGCGTGGAGGCGGTCGCCGTCGACCTTGACGGCGGCGGGGACCACGACGCCGTGGGCGCGCAGCTGAACCTCGCACTCGATCGGGCCGTCGGGCCGCTGGCCACCGGTCCAGACCGGACGGACGGCCCGGACCGTGGAAACCTCCAACGCCTCCGCCGGGCCGACGGTTACGGTGTTCGTCTTAGGAGTGATGGAGAGCACATAGCGGGGCCGACCATCCGGTGCCGGCCGGTCCAGGTGCAGGCCACGTCGCTGCCCCACGGTGTACGCGTACGCTCCGGCGTGCTGTCCCACCACCGCGCCGGTGGTCGCGTCGACCACGTCGCCGGGGGTCTCACCGAGGCGCTGGGCCAGGAAGCCTCGGGTGTCCCCGTCGGCGATGAAGCAGATGTCGTGCGAGTCCGGCTTGTCGGCGACGGCGAGGCCACGGTCGGCGGCCTCCTGCCGGACCTGAGCCTTGGTCGAGTCGCCGAGCGGGAAGATCGAACGGTCCAGCTGCTCACGGGTGAGCACGGCCAGCACGTACGACTGGTCCTTGGCCGCGTCGACGCTGCGGCGCAGCAGACCGTCGGCACCGAGCCGGGCGTGATGACCGGTCACCACCGCGTCGAAACCGAGGGCCACCGCGCGGTCCAGCACCGCCGCGAACTTGATCTTCTCGTTGCAGCGCAGGCACGGATTGGGGGTACGCCCCGCCGCGTACTCGGCGACGAAGTCGTCGACCACGTCGGCGTGGAAGCGGTCGGCCATGTCCCAGACGTAGAACGGGATGCCGAGCACGTCAGCGGCCCGCCGAGCGTCCCGCGAGTCCTCCAGGGTGCAGCAGCCCCGCGCGCCGGTGCGGTACGTCTGCGGGTTTCGGGCCAGCGCCAGGTGCACGCCGGTCACGTCATGCCCGGCCTGCACCGCCCGTGCCGCCGCCACGGCCGAATCCACGCCGCCGGACATCGCCGCCAACACCCTCACCGGACCACTCTCCCTTCCCACCGAGCCTATCCCCGCCCGGTCACCGGCTCAGCGGGGAGTACGGGGCCCCGCCGCCCGCCGGGCCCGCTCCACCGCACCCGGGAGGGCGGCGATGAGCGCGTCGACGTCGGCGGTGGTGCTGGTGTGGCCGAGGGAGAACCGCAGCGAGGAGCGCGCCCGGTCGTCGTCCGCCCCCATCGCCAGCAACACGTGGGAGGGCTGCGCCACCCCGGCCGAGCAGGCCGAACCGGTCGAGCAGGCGATGCCCTGGGCGTCCAGCAGGAGCAGCAGCGCGTCCCCCTCGCAACCGGGGAACGAGAAGTGCGCGTTGCCGGGCAGCCGATCGGTCGGGTCACCGTTGAAGACGACCTCGGGGACGGCCTGCCGGACCCGCCGCACCAGGTCGTCGCGGAGCGCGGCCAGCCCGGTCGCGTACTCCTGTTGGCCCTTGACGGCCGCCTCGACGGCGACCGCGAAGGCGACGATGCCGGCCGCGTCGAGGGTGCCGGAGCGCACGTCGCGCTCCTGCCCCCCGCCGTGCAGCAGCGGTACCGCCGCCACGTCCCGGCCGAGCAGCAACGCGCCGACCCCGACCGGTCCCCCGAGCTTGTGCCCGGTGACGGTGAGCGCGGCGACGCCGCTGGCGGCGAAGTCGACCGGCACCTGACCGACCGCCTGGATGGCGTCGGTGTGGAAGGGCACCCCGTACTCGGCGGCCACCGCCGCCAGCTCACCGATCCGCTGGACGGTGCCGACCTCGTTGTTGGCCCACATGGCGGTGACCACCGCCGCCCGATCACCGTGCTCGGCCAACTCGGCCCGGAGCGCGTCCGGGTGCAGCCGGCCCACCCCGTCGGCGGGCAACCAGCCCACCTCGGCGCCCTCGTGCCGTTCCAGCCAGTCCACCGCGTCGAGGACAGCGTGGTGCTCGACGGCACTGGAGATCACCCGGCGCCGCGTGGCGTCGGCGTCCCGGCGCGCCCAGAAGATGCCCTTCACCGCGAGGTTGTCACTCTCCGTGCCACCACCAGTGAAGATCACCTCGGACGGCCGGGCACCCAACGCGGCGGCCACCCGTTCCCGCGACTCCTCCACCCGGCGGCGGGCACGCCGACCGGACGCGTGCAGGGAAGACGCGTTGCCGACCTCGCGGGCGGTCGCGACGTACGCCTCCAGTGCCTCGTCGAGCATCGGAGTGGTCGCGGCATGATCCAGGTAAGCCATCACGGTCCAGCCTAACGACCACTGCGGTGCCGACCGCAGTCCGGATTACCTGGCGGGACGTTACGCCCGCCGAGCCGACGGTGGTGGCGAGCGCTCCCCTGTCGGCGTACGGCTCGACTCCGCCTGCCGCCCGGGGGTGCCGGACAGTGGCGAGTTGCACCTGCACGTGGCGAATCTCCCGGCCGTACCGGGGTACTACGAGGTATGCACCGCCCACTCCGGTGACAGCCTGTCGAGGGGCTCCCTGACGGGCTGATCGGCGGGCCGGTTCAGCTCCCCGGCCCGCCGGTCAGTTCCCGCGCGCAGACGACGCAGCCGCCCTCCCGGTCGGGACGGCGGCTGGTCGCGTACGTGTCACTTACGCTTGCGGATCTCCTCGGCGGCCTGCGGGACGACCTTGAACAGGTCGCCGACCACCCCGAAGTCGGCCAGTTCGAAGATCGGCGCCTCGCCGTCCTTGTTGACCGCGACGATGGTCTTCGAGGTCTGCATACCCGCCCGGTGCTGGATCGCGCCGGAGATGCCCAGCGCGATGTAGAGCTGCGGGGAGACGGTCTTGCCTGTCTGCCCCACCTGGAACTGGTGCGGGTAGAAACCGGAGTCGACCGCGGCCCGGGAGGCGCCGACGGCGCCGCCCAGCAGGTCGGCCAGCTCCTCGACCAGCTTGAAGTTGTCGGCGTTGCCGACACCGCGACCACCGGAGACGACCACGCCGGCCTCGGTGAGCTCGGGGCGGGAACCCTTCTGCTCGGCCACCCGGTCGACCACCTTGGCCAGCTTGTCGCTGTCGGTGACGGTGACGGTGAGCTGCTCGACCGTGGGGGTGGCCGCGGCCGGCGTCGGGTTGACCGAGTTCGGCCGGACGGTGACCAGCGGCAGGCCCCGGGTGACCTTGGACTTGACGATGGTCGACCCGGCGAAGGCCACCTGGGTGGCGGTGCCGTCGGCGGCCAGAGCCACCACGTCGGTCAGGATGCCGTTGTCCAACTTGACCGCCAGCCGGGCCGCGATCTCCTTGCCCTCCTGCGAGGAGGCGAGCAGGACGGCGGTCGGCTGCACCCGCTTGACCAGGTCGGCGACGACGGTGGCCTTCGGCGCCACCAGGTAGCCGTCGATCTCCTCACCCTCGGCGGCGTAGATCTTCTCCGCGCCGTACTCGCCCAGCTTGCCCGCGAGCGCCTCGGCCGCACCCGCGCCACCGAGCACCACCGCCGACGGGGTGCCCAGCTCACGCGCGAGGGTGAGCATCTCCAGGGTGACCTTCTTGACGCCGAACTCCGTGGTGGCTTCGACGACGACGAGAACCTCAGACATGTCCCACACCCCTCACACGAACTTCTCGGTGGCGAGGAACTCGACGAGCTGCGTGCCGCCGGAGCCCTCGTCGGTGACCTTGACGCCACCCGAACGCGGCGGGCGCTTGCTGTGCTCCACCACGGTGCTGGTCGCTCCGTCGAAGCCGACCTCGTTCGCGGCCACGCCCAGGTCGGCCAGGGAGAGCGTCTGCACCGGCTTCTTCTTGGCGGCCATGATGCCCTTGAACGACGGGTACCGGGGCTCGTTGATGGTGTCCCACACGGAGACGATGGCCGGGGTCGAGGCCGTGACGACCTCGTAGCCCTCCTCCGTCTGCCGCTCCACGGTCAGCGTGGTTCCGTCGACCGTGAGCTTGCGCGCACCGGTCAGCGCCGCGACGCCGAGTCGCTCGGCGAGCATGTGCGGCATCACCTGCACCCGCCCGTCGGTCGACTCCGAGCCGCAGAGCACCAGGTCGGCGTTGAGCTGCCCGAGGGCGGCGGCGAGCACCTTCGAGGTGGCGACCGCGCAGGAACCGTGCAGGGCGTCGTCCACCACGTGCACCGCCTTGTCCGGGCCCATCGACAGCGCCTTGCGGATCGACTCGGTCGCCCGGTCCGGCCCCATGGTCAGGATCGTCACCTCGCCGCCGTGCGCCTCCTTGATCTTCAACGCCTCCTCGATGGCATACTCGTCCATCTCGTTGATGACGTTGTTCGCCGAACCGCGGTCGACTGTGTTGTCGTCAGTACGCAGGTTGCGGTCCGCGCCCGAATCAGGCACCTGCTTGACGAGTACGACGATGTTCATCGCCTTCGACGACCCTCCTGCTGTGGTTATGTGATGTTTTCACCCTGATCTGGGCGCAGCCTCGCGCGTGCGGTGCCGTCCGGTCAACCGTGGGCTGTTGTGCGGTTGCCCACGACGTCATGTTACCTGCCAGTAGCATCGGTGCCCAGCACGCCCCTGATCCGGCCGATGACCTCGGCCTCGGCCGGGCTGACGCCGTCGTGGGCGCGGGCCGCACGCTCAGCCGCGGCCAACACCACGTCCCGATACACCGGGACGTCCTGCGGGACCTTCTCGGCCAGGATCTCGATCCCCCGGCGCAACGCCGGCAGCACCACCGACTCCACCTCCAGCGCCGAGTCGCGCGGCAGCTTCGGCAACGGGCCGCCGGTCAGCGCCGCCTTCACCACGCCGCTGGCGTCCGCGATCGCACCGGAGGCCGCGAAGCTCTCGCGGAACAGCGCGAGCAGCCCCGGGTCGGCGTTCGACACCATGAGCACCGCGCCGAACGCCCCGGTCTTCAGGGTCATCATCTCGTCGTCCGTCAGCCGCTGGCTCATGATCACGGAGTGTAGACGTAGGGAGTGGTGGTGGTGACCGGGACGAGTCCGAGCCGCTCCAGCACACCACGGCTCGTCTCCGCCGCGTCCACCTGCACCAACGCTCGCCCTCGCGCCCCGGCCAACCGGGCCCGGTAGCTGACCAGCGCCCGGTAGATGCCCTGCCGCCGCCACCGCGGCAGGGTGGAACCACCCCACAGCGTGGCGAACGTGCTGCCCGCCGGGTACCGCACCCAACCGGCGCTCACCATCGTCGCGTCCGCCTCGGCCACCACGACCGTGATCGCCTGCGGATCAGCGGCGATCTCCCGTTCCAGCCCGTCGGCCAGCGCGCTCAGGTCACGCCCCCACACCTGTGTCTTCAGCTCCGCGATCCGGTCCAGGTCCGCCCGCCCGGTCACCTCGCGCAGGCGTACGCCCTCGGGCACCACCGGCAGGGTGGAGGCCAGCGGCGCGACCGGACCGACCACGACGGTCTCCTGGTCCTCCGGCACGAAACCGGCGGCTCGCAGGCGCTGCGGCAGGTCGGCCGGTTCGTCGTGTCCGTGCAGTTTCCACTCGATCGGCTCGCCCCGCTCGCGGGACACCGCCACCTGCCGGGCGATCAACTCGTCGAGGTCGGCACCGGTCAGCCCGCCGAGATCGCGGTAGGTCACCATGCCCCGCTGGTCCAGCCCCAGCACCCGGAACACCGGGCCGTCGGGCTCCACCAGCACGTCGTCGGGCACCGGGCGCGGCAGGTCCGGCCGCAGCTGGGTGTCGTACGCCGCACGCAGGGTGATCGGGTCAAGATCCGTCATGCTTGCGCACTATTCCCGCTGGGCACCGGATAATCACCAGGGTGTGGCAAATGATCAGGAACTGGTTCGACCAGCAGGAGTTGCGGTCGGTGGGCGACACCCCCGACTACCGCTTCTCGCTGGCCAACGAGCGAACCTTCCTGGCCTGGTTGCGGACCGGACTGGCGTTGATCGCCGGTGGACTCGCCGCCGCACAGTTCCTGCCCACCCTGTCCCTGGTCCACCTGCGCGAGGCCATCGCCGTGTCGTTGATGCTGCTCGGCGGCACCGTCGCGATCCGGGCCGTGGACCACTGGGCCCGCACCGAACGGGCCATCCGGCTCGGCCAGGAATTGCCCGCGTCCCGTTTTCCGGCCGTGCTGGCCCTGATCGTCGGTCTCGGCGCGTTGTCACTGGTGGTCGCGGTGCTGGCCGGCGCGATCAACGAATGACGATGGTCCGCGACCCGGGGCTGCAACCCGAACGCACCCGGTTGGCCTGGCGACGCACCCTGCTCGCCCTGACCGCGGTGACGCTGCTGACCGTCCGGCTCGCGCTCATCGGCGGCCGGGGCGGCGCCGGCCCGGCGGCGGTGGCCATCCTCGGTTGGGGAGTGGTCATCACGCTCTGTTGGCGACGGGGAACCGGCAGTGGTGTGGCGCGGGTCGGCGGCCGACAGGTCGCCCTGGTGGGGTTGGCCGCCGCCGGATTCGCGCTCCTCGGCACGCTGCTGGTGCTGCGCGGGCTGTGACCGCTGCGCGAGGTAGGTCATGATGGTCACATGGCCCGGCTGTACATCCTCCTCTTCCTGGTGCAGGTCGTTCTCGCCGTCTGCGCCCTGATCAGCTGCCTCTCCGCCGAGGAGGACGGCATCCGCCACCTCCCCCGGATCGCCTGGCTGCTGATCATCCTGTTCTTCCCGCTGGTCGGCTCGATCGCCTGGTTCGTCGCCGGGCGGGAGCGTACGGCCGTCGGCGGGTCCACCTCCTGGGCGCCGGGCGCACGAACGGCCGAGCGTTCCCGGCCGGTCGCTCCCGACGACGATCCGGAGTTCCTGCGCTCGATCGAGGAACGTTCCCGCAAGGAGGATCAGGAACTCTTCCGCCGCTGGGAGGAGGACCTCCGCCGACGCGAGGACGACCTACGCAAGCGTGAGGGCGAGCCGCCACGCGGGGAACCCCGCCCCGAGGTGTAGCGGCCGGGGCGGGGGCGTCGCGGCTCAGGCCAGGTTCGAGGAGCGGGGGTACGCGTCGGCCGGGTCGGTGAGCACGTTGACCAGATACGGCACTCCGGCGTCGAAGGCCCGTTGCAGGGCCGGGCCCAGGTCGGCGGCCTTGGCGACCGTCTCGCCCGCCCCGCCGAGCGCACCGACCACCTGGTCGTACCGCAGCTCGGGCTGGAGGTCGGCGGCCACGTCGTAGCCGTACATGGCCCGCATCGGGTGCTTCTCCAGGCCCCAGATGCCGTTGTTGCCGACCACGATGACCACCGGGAGCTTCTGCCGGGCCAGTGACTCCACGTCCATCAGTGAGAAGCCGGCCGCGCCGTCGCCCATGAGCACGCAGATCTGCCGGTCCGGGTGGGTGACCCGGGCACCCATGGCGTAGCCCATGCCGGTGCCGAGGCAGCCGTACGGGCCGGGGTCGAGCCAGGTGCCGGGCTGGGCCGGCTCCAGGTAGCGCCCGGCGTACGAGACGAAGTCGCCGCCGTCGCCGATGGTCACCGCGTCGCGGTCGAGTACCTTGCGCAGTTCGCCGTAGATGCGGGCCGGGCGGATCGGGTCGGTCTCGGCGGCCATCTCCTCGGCGTCACGGGCCCGCGCGGCGTCCTCCGCCGTGCGCAGCTGGGCGATCCAGTCGTCGTGGTCGACCCGGTCGCCGGGGTGCTCGGCCACGGCGGTGAGGATGGCGCGCAGGTCACCGGCGGGGGCGGCGGCGGGCTGCACGTGACCGGCGCGTTGGCTGGGCGCGTCGACGATGTGCACCACCTGGGCATCGCCGAAGTCGCCGAAGGAGAGCCGGAAGTCCAGCGGGGTGCCGATCACCACCACCACGTCGGCGTTGGACAGGGCCACCCGACGCGCCTTGGCGAAGGCCAGGGGGTGCTCCGGTGGCAGGGCACCGCGCCCCATCCCGTTGGTGAAGACCGGCACGGTGAACGCCTCGGCCGCCGCCCGCAGCTCGTCCACCGCGTCGCCGGTCCAGACGTCCGAACCGGCGATGATCACCGGGCGGGCCGCGCCGGCGATCAGGTCCGCGGCACGCGCCACCTCGTCGGGATCGGCGTCGAGGGGGGCGAGTCGCGGGCCGGCCGGCACCTCCGCGTCACCGACCGAGAAGATCGCCTCCAACGGGAAGTCGAGGAACACCGGGCCCCGGTGCGGGGTGAGGGCGACGGTCAGCGCGTTGGCCACCGCCTGGGGGATGTCGTCGGCGCTGAACACCGTCTCCGCGTGCTTGGTGACCGGGGCGACCAGTGGAAGGTGGTCCATCTCCTGGAGGCTGCCCGAGCCCCACCGGAACTGCGGGGCCCGACCACCCATCACCATCACCGGTGAGGCGTTGAAGAAGGCGCTGGTCAGCCCGGAGATGCCGTTGGTCACGCCGGGACCGGCGGTGAGTACGGCCAGCCCTGGCCGACGCTGGAGCTTCGCCACCGCCTCGGCGGCGAAGACGGCCGACTGCTCGTGCCGCACGTCGTAGATCGGAAAGTCGGTCTTGTGCGCGGCGTCGTAGAGCGGGAACACGTGCCCGCCGGAGAGGGTGAACATCTCCCGCACCCCGTACGCGCGCAGCGCCGCGAGGGCGAGTTCCCCACCGTGGCCTTCGATCCGCTCCGTCATTCCCGCTCCTTCTCGTCGCCTGACCGGAGTCACACGCTACTGGCCGGTAGGAGGAATGTGAACTTCCTTGCACTCAGCGCCCGGTGAAGTCCGGCTTCCGCTTCGCCACGAACGCCGCCATCCCCTCGCGCCGGTCGTCAGTGGCGAACAGCGCCGCGAAGAGTTGGCTCTCCCAGGCCAGGCCGGAGGTCAGATCCATGTCCAGGCCACCGTCGACGGCGAGCTTCGCCGCCCGCAACGCCTGGACCGGCCCGTTCAGGTACGGCCGGACCATCGCCACCGCCGTGTCGTACACCTCGGCCGCCGGAGCGACCCGGTCGGCCAGGCCGATCCGCAGCGCCTCCTGCGCGTCCACCATCCGACCCGACATGATCAGATCCTTGGCGCGGGCCGGACCGACGAGCCGGGCCAGCCGTTGGGTGCCCCCCGCGCCGGGGATGATGCCGAGCTTGATCTCGGGCTGCCCGAGCTTGGCGTCCTCGGCCACCACCCGCCAGTCACAGGCCAACGCCAACTCGCAGCCGCCGCCGAGGGCGTAGCCGGTGATCGCGGCGACGACGGGCTTGGGGATCCGGGCGATCGCACCGAGCGCGCTGGACAGGTCCGCGGCCCGCTCCGCCATGTCCACGTAGGACATGTCGGCCATCTCCTTGATGTCTGCCCCGGCGGCGAAGACCTTCTCCCCGCCGTACACGATGACGGCACGGACGCCGGTGTCGGCGGTGGCGGCGGTCGCGGCGGCGCGCAACTCCTCCTGCACCTGGGTGTTGAGGGCGTTCATCGGCGGTCGCTCCAGCCGGATGGTGCCGATGCCGTCCCTGGTCTCCAGCCGCACGAACTCGCCCACGCTGAGCCTCACTTCCTCGTCGAAGTCGCGTGCCAACCTTACGACCCGCCTCGTTGGGGTAGGTAGTCTGGTGCCAGCCCGTCAGCCGGGAGTCGCACGATGAACCCTCGTCAAGCCGAGCCGCGCGGTCGCCGCGCGGCGACGCCGGCCACCCAGCCCGGCAGGACACCCGGACGGATCGACAGCCGACCGGTGGTCACCTACTACGACGACCGACTGGTGCGGGTCACCTCGACCGCCGTGACCGTCGAGGGCCGGGTCTACCCCATGGCCGAGATCAGCGAGATCTGGCACCAGCACGGCACCCTCTCCTGGCGGGTACTGGCCGGACGGGGCGCCATCGGCGCCGCGATGGTCGCCCCGCTGGCGGCCGCCGTCATCGGAGTCGCGGTGGCGCTCTGGTTGGATCGCTCGACCACCGTCACGATCGCCATCATCGGAGCGTCCGTGCTGGTCGGGCTCGCGGTCGGGCCGGTCGCCGACTTCCTCTTCGAGTACCTCGACCGCTCCTATGCGCGGGGCAGCCGACAGCGGGAGGTCTGGATCCGGTGGCGGGATCGCCCGGTGCAACTGCTCCGCACCCCGGACGCCCTGCGGTTCGGCCAGATCTACCGGGCCGTGCAACGCGCTCTGGAGACCAGCCCGCCGATACCACCCCGCCGACGCTGAGCAATCGCACGACAGCGCAGAGTTGCCCATCAGTGCTTAAGCTTAGTGATGGCGCTCTATTACCGGGACGACGCGGTACAGGTGACCTCCGAGGCGATCCGGGCCGGCGGGCACGTCATCCCGATCGCCGACGTCACCTACGTCTGGCACGCGAAGGGCCGCACCACACTCGCCGTACGCGGCCGGGTGCTCGGTCGGGGTGTTCTGGTCCTGCTGCTGTCCCTGCCCCCGCTGGTGGGGCTGGTCTGTGTGCTCTCGCTGGCCTGGTCCGCCCAGGACCGGGGCGAGTGGCTGCCGGCCCTGGTCGTCCTCGCCGCGTGCGTGATCGTTCCGCTCGCCCTGGTCCCGTTCCTGGAGATACCCCTCAGCTGGCTGGATCGCTCCTACGAGCGCGGCAACCGGGTGCTGGAGCTGTGGGTGCAGTACCAGCGGCAGGAGGTGATGGTGCTGCGCACGCCGGACGCCCTGCGCTTCGGGCAGATCTACCGGGCGGTGCAGCGCGCGGTCGAGCAGCACGGCGATCGTTGACCCCTCGTCCGGCGGCTGTGGACCACGCGGCGCACACTTGATCCATGGCGCTCCCCCTTCCCCGGCCGACCGCGGTCCTCGGTCTCACCCGTTCCGCCCTCGACCAGGCCGCGTCCTTTGCCGCCATCCCCGGCCGTGCGTTCGCGGTGCTCGACGAGGTGGAGACGTTGCTGGCCCGGATCAACGGGGTGGTGGACCGGGTCGAGCAGACCCTGGACCGCACCGACCGGATGGTCACCGACGCCGAGACAGCCGTCCGTGACGTCGGGGTGATCACTGCTGCCGCCACCGCCGCCGTGGACACCGCCACCGAGGTGGCCGCCACGGCGGCCGTCGTGGTGGAGTCGGCGCGATCGGTGGCCGGGCGGGCCGCCGAGACAGTCGGCACCGCGGCCGAGGCCGCCGCCACCGCCGCCGAGCTGCTGTCGGCGTACGAACCGGCGTTGCGGCGTGCCGCCCCGATGGCCAACCACTTCGTCGAGCAGCTCAGCCACGAGGAGGTCACTGCGGCGATCCGGCTGGTCGACGAGCTGCCCAAGCTACGCCAACACCTCACCGCCGACGTACTGCCGATCCTGGCCACCCTGGACCGGGTCGGCCCGGACCTGCACGACCTGCTCGACGTCACCCGGGACCTCAAGCTCGCGGTGGCGGGCATCCCCGGACTGTCCATGCTGCGCAGGCGGGGCGAGAAGCTCAACGACGACGCCGGCTGACCTCGACCCCGCCCGGCGGCGTCGGTCGACGGCCGCTCACCCGCCGGGTACGTACAGCTCGTCGATCTCGACCCGGTGGGGCAGCGAGACGCTGGCACCGAGCCGCCGTACGCAGGCCGCACCGGCGGCCGAGGCCCAGCGGACCGCGTCCAGCAGGTCACGCCCCTCGCCCCAGGCCACCGCGAGCGCACCGGTGAAGGCGTCACCGGCAGCCGTCGAGTCGACCGTGTCCACCTTGACCGCCGGTACGTGTACGGCCGTGCCGTCCCGGTCGCCGTACCAGGCACCCTCCGCGCCGAGGGTCAACACCGCCCGGGGCACCAGGTCGAGCAGGGCATGCGGATCCTCCCGCCCCCGTCCGGTGTACGCCTGTGCCTCGTTCTCGTTGACCACGAGCAGGTCCACGGCGGCGAGCAGCTCCGGCGGCAACGGGACGGCCGGTGCCGCGTTGAGCACCACCCGGGTACCGGCGGCCTGGGCCGCCACCGCAGCGGCGGTCACCGTCTCCACCGGGATCTCCAGCTGCGCCACCAGGACGTCGGCGTCGCGTACGGCGGCGAGTTCGGTCTCGGTCAGGTCGGTTAGTGACGTGTTCGCCCCCGGAGTCACCAGGATCGCGTTCTCCCCCGCCGCGTTGACCATCACCAGGGCCACCCCGGACGCGCCGTAGGTGGTACGCAGATGCCCGGCGTCCACCCCGGCGGCGGTGATCCGGGCCCGCAGGGTCACCCCGAACGCGTCCGAGCCGATCGCGCCGAGGAAGACACTGACGGCACCCGCCCTCGCCGCGGCGATGGCCTGGTTGGCCCCTTTACCGCCGGGCACGGTGACGAAGTCGGTGCCGAGCCGGGTCTCCCCCGGCCGGGGCAGCTCCTCGGCGGTGGCCACCAGGTCCATGTTCGCGCTGCCCACCACCACGACGCGGGTCTGTCGCACGGGCACCTCCGGCGGGCTGCAATGGTTAGGAAGGGGCCCTTCCTATACACCAGGCGTTAAAAAGGTGCCCTTCCTTACGCCTCAGGCGGCGCGGGCGGTGTAGCGGTCGCCGCTGCGCTCGACGAGCAGCGGCAACCCGAAGGTCTTGGTGAGGTTGTCGGCGGTGAGGGTGTCGTGCAGCAGACCCTGCGCCATCACGGCCCCGTCACGCAACAGCAGCGCGTGGGTGAAGCCGGGCGGAATCTCCTCGACGTGGTGGGTGACCAGCACCATCGCCGGGGCGTCCGGGTCCTGCGCCAGTGCGGCGAGGCGGGCGACCAGGTCCTCCCGACCGCCCAGGTCCAGCCCGGCCGCCGGCTCGTCGAGCAGCAGCAGCTCCGGGTCGGTCATCAACGCCCGGGCGATCTGCGTCCGCTTGCGTTCGCCCTCCGACAGGGTGCCGTACGCCCGGTCGGCCAGCGTGCCGGCTCCCAGTTGTTCCAGCAGCATCCGGGCGCGGGCCTCGTCGGCCGCGTCGTAGCTCTCCCGCCACCGGCCGACCACCGACCAGGCGGCGGTCATCACCACGTCGACGACCCGCTCCTGGGCGGGCAGCCGCTCGGCGAGTGCGGCGGTGGTCAGGCCGATCCGGGTCCGCAGTTCCATGACGTCGGTGCGGCCGATCCGTTCGCCCAGCACGTGCACGGTGCCGGTGGTCGGGTGCAGTCGGCCGGACGCGAGGTTGAGCAGGGTGGTCTTGCCGGCGCCGTTCGGCCCCAGCACCACCCAGCGTTCGTCCAGTTCCACCCGCCAGTCGACATCGTGCAGCAGGGCGGTGCCGGACCGGCGTACGGCGACGCCGTCGAGGCTGACCACCAGATCCGCGTCCACGGGCAAGGGGGCGGGTGCGGCGCCGGCGGCGCCAGGGATCAGGTCACCAGTCACCAGCCCATCCAACCACGCACCGCCGGGGTGCCCCCACGGGCCGGTGCCCCCGCCGTAGGGTGAAGCGCCGTGTCGTTGCTCACCCCGCCCGGAGGGAGCGCTCATGACCAGTCCGGTCATCGAGATCGAGGGTCTACGCAAGACCTTTCACAGCCTGCGCCGGGGGCGACGGGTCGCGGTCGACGGTTTCGACCTGCTGGTGGAGGCCGGCCAGGTGCACGGCTTCCTCGGACCCAACGGTTCGGGCAAGACCACCACCCTGCGAGCGCTGCTCGGGCTGGTACGCGCCGACAGCGGCTCGATGCGCGTGCTCGGGGCCACCACGCCGGAGCGGCTGCCCGAGGTCGCCGGCCGGGTCGGCGCGATCGTGGAGAGTCCGCAGTTCTACGGCAACTTCACCGGTTACCGGACGCTGCGGCTGCTCGCCCTCGCCGGTGGCGTGCCGGTCACCCGGGTCGACGAGGTGTTGGCGCAGGTCGGGCTGGCCGACCGGGGTGACGAACGGGTCAAGGGTTACTCGCTGGGCATGAAGCAGCGGCTGGCGGTGGCCTCGGCGCTGCTCAAACGGCCCGAGCTGCTGATCCTCGACGAGCCGGCGAACGGGCTCGACCCGGCGGGCATCCGGGAGATGCGGGACCTCGTCCGGTCGCTGGCCGCCAACGGGGTGACCGTGCTGGTCTCCAGCCACATCCTGGCCGAGATCCAGCTGATCTGCGACCACGTGACGATCATTTCGCGCGGCCGTCGGGTCACCGCCGGTCCGGTGACCGAGGTGCTCGCCGGTTTCGACGGCCACGAGCATCTGGTGCGAGTCGACGACCTGGGCCGCGCCGAGGAGTTGCTGCGGGCCGCCGGGATCACCGTCACCGGGCACGACGACCACCTGGTGGTCAGCGGCGTGCCGGATCCGGTCGCGGTGAGCCGGACGCTGGGCGAGCAGGGCCTCTGGGTACGCGAGCTGACCCCGCTGCGGCCGGATCTGGAGAGCGTCTTCCTGGAACTCACCGGGGGCTCGGCGCACCCGCACATCCCCTGGCAGGTCGGATCGGCACCACCGGACCAACCGACCACCGACCAGCAGATCGACCTCGGGATGCGGGGAGTGGACGCGTGAACCTGATCCGTGCCGAGGTGGAGCGGCTCACCGCCCGCCGCTTCGTCCAGCTGATGGTCGTGCTGCTGATGGCGGCGTTCGTGGTGACCGCGGCGACCACGCTGGCCGGCTCGCACCAGCCCACCCCCGCGGAGCTGGCCCAGGCCCAGCGGGCGGCCGCCTCGGACCTGCGGAGCATGGAGTTGGAGCACGCGCGGTGCCTGGCTCGGGATCGGGGCGAGCCGTTCCCCGGCGACGATCACCTCTACCTGCCGAGGGACTGCTCCGAACTGGATCCGGCGTTGCGGGACCGGCTGCCGGTGGCCGCCGACTACCTGACCGGAGTGTTCACCTTCACCCGGCAGGCCGAGCCGCTGCTCTACTTCCTGGTGGCGTACCTGGTGCTGTTCGGGTTCCTGGTCGGCGCCTCGTACATCGGCGCCGACCTGAACTCCGGCGGAGTGGTCAACCTGCTGCTGTGGCGACCACGCCGGCTGACCGTGCTCGGCACCAAACTCGGCACGCTGCTCGGGGCGGTGCTGACGGTGTCGGCGCTCGCCTCCCTGGCCTACCTCGTCACCTTCTGGGTCATCGCGCAGGTCGCCGGCTATCCCGGGCCGACCAACGCGGCCTTCTGGACCGGGTTGGGCGCGGTGTGGGGGCGCGGACTGATCCTGGTGCTGCTCGCCACGGCGACCGGCTTCGCCATCGCGACGATGGGACGGCACACCTCGGCGGCGCTGGGAGCGGTGGCCGCGTACCTCGTGGTGTGGGAGCTGGGTGGGCGGATCGTGCTGCAGATCCTCGACGTGGCCCGGCCCGAGCAGCTCATGCTCGGCAGTTACATCGGCGCGTGGCTGGCCGGCGAGGTCAGCTTCTGGGACAGCACCGCCTGCCGAACCGTCACCCAGGGCTACTGCGACGGCAGCTACACCCTGACCTGGCAACCGGCGCTGGCGGTGCTGGTGCTGCTCACCGCCGGGCTCTGCGCCACGGCCTTCGCCATCTTCCGTCGCCGCGATCTCATCTGACCGCCCGGCGGAGGTCAGCCGACGGTGGAGCCGAAGACCTCGTCGCGTACGGCGTCCAGCGCGGTGCGGAGGGCACCGTGCAGGATCGGCTCCTCGGTCAGGCCGGTGGGCACCACCCGGGGGCGTACCAGCGTGATCGCGGCGACCTCGTGCTGCACCCGCTCGGCCAGCGCGGCCCCGCCGGCCTGACCGACCTCCCCGGCGAGCACCACCAGCGGCGGGTCCAGCACCACGCAGGTGCTCGCCACGCCGAGGGCGAGTCGGCGGGCCACCTCGTCGAGCATGGGCCCGCCCGTGGTGCCGTCGGCGATCGCGGCCCGGACCGCGTCGGCGGCGGTGTCGTCCGGGTAGCCGTGCTCCTTGGCCAGGGCACGGATCGCGTCCGCGCCGGCCAGTTGCTGGAAGGCCGGCTTCGCCCGGCGTGAGACGTCGCGCGGGATGGGTGCGCCGGGCACCGGCAGGTAGCCGATCTCACCGGCGGCACCACTGCTGCCGTGGTGCAGCCGCCCGCCCAGCATGATCGCCAGACCGACACCGGCGCCGACCCAGACCAGGACGAAGTCCGTCACCCCCTGGGCCGCGCCGGACTGCGCCTCGGCCACCGCGGCGAGGTTCACGTCGTTCTCGAACACGACCGGGGTGTCCAGGTCGTCGCGGAGCGCGGCGAGCAGGCCACGGTGCCAGCGGGGCAGGTTGTACGCGAAGGTGATGTCCCCGGTGCCCGGGTCGACCAGACCGGGGGTGCCGAGCACGATCCGGCGTACGCTCGACAGTTGGGCTCCGGCGCTGCCGGCCACCTGGACGACCGCGTTGTGCACCACGCCGACCGGGTCGTCGGTGTCCTGCGTGGACTGCTCCACCCGACCGATGACCGCGCCGGTGATGTCGGCGCAGGCGGCCACCACCCGGTCCGGGCCGACGTCGACACCGACCACGTGGGCGCTTCCGGGACGTACGGCGTAGAGCTGGGCGTTCGGCCCCCGGCCGCCGGCCTGCTCGCCGACCCGGGTGACCAGCCCGCGTTCCTCCAGCCGCTCCACCAGCTGCGAGGCGGTGACCTTGGACAGACCGGTCAGTTCGCCGATCCGGGCCCGGGTCAGCGGCCCACGCTCCAGCAGCAGTTCCAGCGCCGCGCGGTCGTTGAGGGCCCGCAACAGACGTGGGGTGCCGGGCAGCCGGGTCGCACTCATGCCATGTGTCCTCAGTATCAGTAAACTTTGCTTACTTTTACGTTATCCAGCCCGACCTGCGAACGGGTAAGCCGTAGCGTATCGGCCACGTGGAAACGCGAACCTCCACCGACCCGGTACGACATCCGCCGGTCGACATCGAGAGGAGAGGACGCGTGGGGCTGGATCCAGGACTGCGCCGGCTGGCGCTCGGCACCCTGCTGGCCGCGTACCCGGGCCCCGTCCCACCCGACTGGGCCGTCGACCTGGTCGCCGAAGGGCTAGCCGGGCACACCCTGTTCGGCGGCAACGTCCACGACCCGGCGCAGGTGTCGGCCAGCACCACGGCGCTACGCGACGCACGGGCCGATGTGTTGATCGCCATCGACGAGGAGGGCGGCGACGTCACCCGGCTGGCGCATGCCACCGGCAGCCCGTACCCGGGCAACGCGGCGCTCGGCGTGATCGGCGACGTGCCGCTGACCGGTCAGATCCACCAGGCCATCGGCACCGAGTTGGCCGACCTGGGCATCACGCTCAACCTGGCGCCCACGGTCGACGTCAACACCGCCGACGACAATCCGATCATCGGCACCCGTTCCTTCGGGGCCGATCCGGCCAGCGTCGCCGCGCACGCCGCCGCCGCGACCACCGGGCTCCAGGCGGCCGGGGTCGCCGCCTGCGCCAAGCACTTCCCCGGCCACGGTGCGACCGTCACCGACTCCCACCACGAGCTGCCCACCGTGGCCGCCAGCCCCGACCTGCTGCGACAGCGGGACCTACCCCCGTTCGCCGCGGTGATCGCCGCCGGGGCCAGGGCGGTGATGACCGCGCACATCCGAGTGCCCGCGCTGACCGGGGACGCTCCGGCCACGTTCAGCCGCGCCGTGTTGGTGGACCTCCTGCGTCACGAGTACGGCTTCGACGGCGTCGTCGTCACCGACGCGCTGGAGATGAAGGGCGCGACCCTGGCCGCCGGTGGCGTCGCACCCGGTGCGGTACGCGCCCTGGCCGCCGGGGCCGACCTGCTCTGCATCGGCGCCCGGGTCGACGCCGAGCTGGTCGAGCAGGTCGCCGCCGAGATCGTGGCCGCGCTGGGTGACGGCCGGTTGGAGCGGGCCCGCGTCGAACAGGCCGCCGGCCGCACCACGGAACTCGCCGCCTGGACCCGCGCCACCGGCCGCACCGCCGTCGACCCCACCGATCTGGGGTACGCGGCGGCCCGCCGAGCCGTCCGGGTCGAGGGCGTACCGACCGGGTTGGACCGGTCGCTCGTGGTGCAGCTGCACGCCAGTTCCACCCTCGCCGAGGGACGGGTGCCGTGGGGACTCGGACCACACCTCGGCAGCGCCGAACAGATCCGGGTGGTGGCCGCCGAGACGGACCCGGCCGAGCTGCGCCGCCGCGCCGGTGACCGCCCGATCGTCCTGGTCGGTCGCCACCTCCACCGACTCCCCGGCGGTCGGGAGCTGACCAGCGCGCTGGCCGCCGCACATCCGGTGGCCGTGGTGGAGATGGGCTGGCCGGCGGGATGGCGACCCGACGGCGTCCGAGCCTTCGTCACCACGTACGGCGCGAGCCATGCCAACGGGCGGGCCGCGGCAGAGGTGTTGGGTCTCACCCGGTAACCCGTCTTGAACGTGTTCAACTCACGTCGTACGCTGACGTCGTCAAGTTGAACACGTTCAAGATTGGGCCGACACATGGACATCAAGGTCTGGATGTACCTGGTCTACCTGGCGGTCAGCATCGGCCTGACCATCTGGGTGGCGCGGGCGCTGACGCGTAACGGGTTGGTCTTCCTCGACGAGGTGTTCGCCGACCAACGGCTGGCACGGGCCGTGAACAACCTGCTCGTGGTGGGCTTCTACCTGCTCAACCTCGGCTACGTCACGGTGGCGATGCGACACTCCGGGTCGATCGGTTCGACCAGCGCCGCGATGGAGGAACTCTCGCTGAAGATCGGGCTGGTGCTGCTCGTACTCGGCGCGTTGCACTTCTTCAACGTCTTCGCCCTCGGCCGGTACCGGCGGAACCGGTTGCGCCAGGTCGCCCTCCACCCACCGCTGGCCCCCGTCGCCCGGCTGCCGATCCAGCACCCCTACCCGCCGATGCCGCACCGACCGGGCACCGGCCCACCCGCACCGGGCCAACCCACCGCACCGAACCAGACCGGATACATCACGCCGGGCCAGTCGACCGGCCCCGCCGCACCGGTTCAGCCGACCAGCCCAGCCGCCCCCGGCCAGCCGACCGGACACACCACGCCGGGCCAGCAAGCCGGACCAGCCACGCCGGGCCCGGCCACCCCGCCCAATCCGCCGGGCCGATGACGACGCCGGACCAGAGCGGGATGGCGGGGCTGCCGGACGCCACGCACGCGGGCGACGACATCCGGGGCCTCACGGTGCTCTACGACGCGCACTGCCCACTGTGCCGGGCCGCGCGGGACTGGCTGGCGTCGCGCGCACAGCTCGTACCACTGGAGTTCCTGCCGGCCGGTTCGGCGGCGGCCCGGCTGCGCTTCCCGGGCCTCGACCACGACGCGACGTTGCGCGATCTCACGGTGATCGCCGACACCGGGGAGGTGTACGCGGGCGACGGGGCCTGGTTCGCCTGCCTGTGGGCGCTGGCCGACCACCGGGACCTGGCCTACCGGCTGGCCCGCCCGCACCTGCTGCCACTGGCTCGACGGGTGGTGGCTGCCGCCTCCGCAGTACGCGAACGCCTCCGAGAACCATCGCCGGAGCCGACCGGCCGCCCGGCGGGATACGGTGACCGGAATGACCGACCAGACTGTGCCGACGACCGCTGCGGGTGAGGCGGCGACCGTCCGGGGCGAGCAGACGCGGCAGCTGATCCTGGAGACCGCGATGCGGCTGTTCCGCGAACGCGGCTACGCCCGCACCACCATGCGCGCCATCGCGACGGAGGCCGGGGTCGCGGTCGGCAACGCCTACTACTACTTCCAGTCGAAGGAACACCTGATCCAGGAGTTCTACGCCCGGATGCAGACGGAGCACCGGGCGGCGGCCCGGCCGGTACTCGAACGCGAGACCGACTTCGCCGCCCGGCTGGCCGGTGTGCTGCACGCGGGGATCGACGTGCTGACCCCGTCACACGAGTTCGCGGCGAGCTTCTTCAAGACCGCCGCGGAACCCACCTCACCGCTGAGTCCCTTCTCGCCGGAGTCCTCCGGGCCCCGCGAGGCGTCCATCGCCCTCTACGCCGAGGTGTTGTCCGGCTCCACCGCCAAGGTCGATCCGGAGCTGCGCCGCCAACTGCCCGAGTTGCTCTGGCTCGCGTACATGGGCGTGGTCCTCTTCTGGGTCTACGACCGCTCGCCGGGACAGGCCCGCACCCGGCAGCTGATCGACGGCGCGGTGCCACTGGTCGACCGGCTGGTGGCGCTGTCGCGGCTGCGCGTCCTGCGACCGGTCACCCAGCAGGTCGTCAATCTTATTCACACTCTGCGTCACTGACGGGCGACACGCGAGGAAGACGCTAAGCCGCAGGTCAAGTCCACAATTGGACAGCAAGGCGACAGTGGCGTCGGCTTGCCGAGCGGTTTCTGAATACGTAGCGTGATCGGCACTGGAGCCGCACGCGGACCTGGGGGGAGGCTGCGGACCGTGGATCCGGCCCGGGATCCACGGTCCGCGCCCTGCCGGTCCGCGTTCAGCTCGGGTAGACGCCGTAGGACCGCCAGCCGAGATCGGGAAATCCGGCGGCCTCCGCCACCCGCGCCGACGCGACGTTGCGCCGGTCGTGCAGGTAGGTCGGCACGGCACCGTCGTCGAGGACTCGACGGGCGGCCTGGGCCACCAGCCGTCTGGCCAGTCCGCGCCCTCGGGCCGCCGGTACGGTGCCCACCGCCAGCTCGTGTCCGTACCGGTCGTGCCGCTTGATCCCGACACCGGCCAGGTAACGGCCCCGGTGGTCGCGCACGACGAGCACCGGCCGGTCGAACAGCCGCAGCCAGGAGGGCAGCCCGGCGGCGGTGGGCGGCACCCAGACGCCCACCTCCGGCAGTGCTGCCGGCGCGACACTCCACCGGAACACGTCGTCGTGCACCGCCCAGCCGGGATATCCGACCGCCCTGGGCAGCGCGTCCAGCAGGCCGTCCCGGTGGCGCGCCAGCTCGCGTACGGCCGCGACCCGGTCGGGGGCCACGGAGAGCACGCCGTCGGCGCCCGCGTGGACCGCGACGGCGGGGCGCAGCCGGCCGTCCCAGGCGGGTCGAGCACGCCGACCGGAACCGACGACGTGCAGGCCCGGCCCGGCCGGCCACTGCCCCAGCCAGGTCGCCAGGTGCCGGTAGAGCCGCCGGTCGAGCATCAACACCTCCCGGTCCGTCACCGCCGACGCCGCTCACCGTACGACGACGCCACGAGTCCGGGGCGTAGGTAGGCGCAATCCGGGGAACCTGATCGATCGACCGTCCGTCATATCCATTTCCATACATGGACACCTTTGTTTGGAACGGTAGGGACATGCCGAAACAGCCACAGGACCGCTTTCACCAGGACGCCGAGCGCCCCTGGCACCACCACGGAAGCACCGGCCGCTTTCCGACCCAGGCGCGGTATCGGGATCGGCGCAGCCGTCCGGGCAGGCTCTCCTGGCGCGAGCTGAACAGCCTGCCGGCCGGGGCCGCACGTCACCACCTGAACCCACACTGACCCACCAGCGAGCCCACGCGCGCTTTCGCACACCTGTCGGGTAACGTCGGCTGGTCCTTCGACCGTCACGACAGGAGCTGGCACATCCATGGGCAAGAAGACGATCCACGTCTCCGACTTCAGCGGCACGGTGCTGGGTGCCGACGACGAGGCGGTACGCGTCGTCGTCCTTGAGCACCCTGACCTGGTCGCCGGGCCCGTGCAACTGGACGCCACCCCGGTGGAGGTCGAGAGCATCGACGACGCGGCACTGGACGTGGCGGTGGTGGAGATCCACGACCGGCACGGCCACGGCGAGCCGCGCCGGGTGGTGTTGACCGCGAGCGAGTTCGACGCGATGGCCACCGACGTGCCGATGGCGCAGCTACTGAAGACCGCAGAGCGGGTACGCCCGCCGAAGTCCCGCCGCAGCGCCGAGCGGATCGACTACGGCACCATCGAGCACGCGGGTCGGCCGCACCGGGGGCGGGTCACCGAGGAGGAGGCCCGGTTGGTGCGCGAACGACTCGACGAGGTGAACAAGCGCCTCGCCGACGCCGGGCTGCGCCAGATCGATCCGGCTGACCCCGAGCACGCCGCCCGGTACGGCTTCCCTGTCGAGTCCTGACCGCTTACTCGAACGTCCGCAGCTTGGCCAGGGCCGCCGCGACGTACGCCTCGACGGCGGCCTTGTCCACGCCGAGACCGGTGAGCACCCCATCGCCGTTCTCCTGTTCGAGCAGGGCCAGCAGGATGTGCTCGGTGCCGATGTAGTTGTGCCCGAGTCGCAGCGCCTCTCGGAAGGTCAACTCCATGACCTTCTTGGCCGCCGCGTCGTACGGGATCATGTCCGGGACCTCGTCCGACGACGGCGGTAGTGCGGCCGTGGCGGCCTCGCGCACGGCCTCGGCCGACACGCCGCCGGCAACGAGTGCCTTCGCGGCCAACGCCTCCGGCTCGGCCAGCAGACCGAGCACCACGTGAACCGGGGCGATCGCGGCGTTACCGGCGGCCTTCGCCTCGTTCTGCGAGGCCATCACCACGTTGCGGGCGCGCGGGGTGAACCGCTGGAAGCCCTCTTGCGGATCCATCGTCCCGGCCACGAAGCGCTTCTGGGCGGCCTGCTTGCTCACCCCCATGCTGCGACCGATCTCGGTCCAGGACGCCCCGGAGCGGCGGGCCTGGTCGACGAAGTGGCCGATCAGGTGGTCGGCGACATCACCGATGTGGTCGGCCACCAGCACCGCGTCGGCGAGTTGGTCGAGCGCGTCGGAGTGGGCCTGTTTGATGACCTGGATCAGGTCGTCGAGCCGGACGGGGCTACTCATCTTCAGAGGTTCAGTCATGCCGTCAACCTTAGGTTGACGGCATCGGATCGTCAACCCGTGGTTGACGATCCAACCTTCCCTGGCAAGACCTGCTAACAACCTTGACTAAATGTCACGAGATCGACAATCTCGGATGGAGAGCGCTCTCCATCCGCCTCACCAGCACATCCGACCCGCCACCTGCGAGGAGGTCCATCCTGCACGCCAACGTCCGCGGTCCCGGGCCTGACCCGAACCGTCCACGATCGACAGGTGGGCTCACCTCCACTGGGCGGTGAGCCCACCGGACGTCTGCTTCGTAAGAGTCGGTGACGGGCGCGGTGGGTATCAGGCCGTGCGGCACCGAACACACCTGGAGGCGACGTGAACGACGCTCTGACGACCGGCGGGCGACGGCTGTGGTGGTTGCTCGGGGCGGTCCTGCTGGTCGTTGTCGTCGTGGTGGTCGCCACCTGGACGTGGGTGACGGTCCGAGGCGACGGCCGCAACGGGCACGTCGTCACCGGCGCCACCGGCGAGTTGCGCGAGGCCACCTTCGTCCTGCTCGACGGCGCGGACGTGGTCCGGGTACGCACCGCCGACCTCGGCGACGACGCGTACCGGGTGTCCACGCCCCGCGACGCGAACGTCCGACCCGTCGTCTCCCGTACCGACGCGAGCCTGCTGACCAGCCTGCGCGGCACCGACCGGGACGGCCCGGCGGTGGTGGAGGTGGTGCTGGCCGAGTCGGTCCGCTGGCACGTGCGGCTCAGCGGTGGCGCGAAGGAGCAGCACCTCGACCTACGCGGCGCGCGGCTCGGTGACGTCGAGTTCACCGCCGGCGCGAACCGGATCGAACTGACCTTGCCCGCGCCACAGGGAACGCAACGGACCCTGCTCGGCGGCGGGGCGAGCCAGGTCGTGGTCCGGCTGGCCGACAACGCCCCCGTGCGGGTACGCGCCGGTGGCGGCGCCGGTTCGGTCACCATCGACGGCACCACCCACTCGGGGGTGGCCGGCGGAACGACCTTCACCCCGCCGGAGTGGAACGCCGCGACCGACCGCTACGACATCGACGCCACCGGCGGCGTCTCCTCCGTCACCGTGGACCGCGCCGCCGCCGGGTGAACCTCCGGTAGCGACGGCACGCCAGCCGCGCATCTGCCGAAATCGTCCATCAGGGGCGTCGAGCGGCAGCGGCTGACCTCGAGGACGCGGCGACGAACAACTGGTCCAACTGATAATTGAGCAGGGCGATCGCGGCCTCCGGCGTACGCATGCCCGCCATCACGCTGTCGGCCAGGCCGGTCGCCAAGGCCAGCAGGTTGCCCGCCTCCGCGCCGACGTCCCGGCCCGGGGAAAGCTCACCCGCCTGCTCCGCGTCGGCTAGCAGTCCGCGGAGCACCACTTCCAGTTCGGCGGAACCTCTGGTGTAGGACTGCTCGGCCAACGCCGGATCGGTCAGGGCGAGCGCGTGGTAGGCGGCGAATACGGTGTAACCGGCCCGCTGCTGCTCGTTGACGGGGATGAGCTGCACCAACCAGGCGTACAGGCGGTTGCGGACACCGCCCCCCGCGTTGGCCGCCAGCCCGGCTTCGATCCGCTGGCCGACCACCTCGGCCTGATGTTGCAGCCCCGCGAAGAGCAACCGCTCCTTGGTCCCGAAGTAGTACTGCACGGTACTGACCGAGACGCCCGCCTCGGCCGCGACCGTCCGCATGCTCGCAGCGTGCAGACCTCGATTCGCCGCGATGCGCAGTAGCGCGGCGACGATCAGAGCTCGTCGTTCCTCGTGGTCGGCCAGCTTCGGCATGCGCCCCATCACCCTTCCGCCTTGATGGTACGACTGTACTGTACGATCGTACTATCAAAACTCGGTGGGGAGGCCATGTGACAGGCACCAGAGATCCCGGCGTCGGACGGTTCGTCAACGACCAGGCGAGAGAGAAATTCCTCCAGGCGTACGACGTGGCGATGCGGTCCTGGCCGCAGGCCCGACAGGAGTTCGACGTCGAGACGAGCTTCGGCACCGTCCACGTGCACCACCACGGCGACGGGCAGGGCGCACCGGTGGTGCTGCTGCACGGCGCCCAGGGCAACTCCTCGAACTGGTATCCCCAGGTCGCCGCACTCGGCACGCACCACCCGGTGTACGCGCTGGACACCATCGACGACCCGGGACGCAGCGTGCAACGACGTCCGGTGGTGGGCACGACCGAGAGCGCCGCCTGGCTCGACGAGACGCTCGCCGCCCTCGACCTGAGCGGCGTCCACCTGGTCGGGATGTCGTACGGCGGATTCCTGGCGCTGGCCACGGCGGTGCACCGACCCGACCGGTTGGCGTCGATCACCCTGCTCGACCCGGGCGGGCTCCAGAAGGTCCCGCTCAAGTTCTACGTCAACGTCCTGGCGGGTGCCCTGGCCACGCTGGCACCGCGCCGTACCCGGGCCTGGTTCGCCCGACTGCTGGCCAACCACGCGCTCATCGAGTCTCCGGAGCAACTGGCACCCGTCATGATCGCCGCACGGCACTGGCGGACGCGGCGTCCCGCGGCCCGCCGGCTCGACGACGACGAACTGCGGGCGATCCCGGTGCCGGTGCTGCTCCTGGTGGCCGAGCGCAGTTCACTGCTGCGACCACGGCAGGCGGTGGCCCGGGCCCAGGCGCTGATTCCGTCGGTCCGGGCGGAGATCGTGGCCGGGGCTGGTCACGGTCTCTCGCTGGAGCGTCCCGAGTTGGTCAACCGGCGCGTCCTCGACTTCATCGCGGACCGCACGTCGGACGACGCCGTCGGAGGCGACCAGACCGGCCGGTGACGGCACGGCGGCGACGGGACGAGCCGCCCCGGCTCGTCCGGACGCCCGCCGACCGTCCGACATCCGGCTTTGGATACGGTACGTCCGATCGCCGCTGCTCAGCGGAAACGACTGGTGTACCCGAGGCTGGGAGGTACCAGACGGCCATGCGACTTCATGTCGGGTGTGCGATGTGGACCCACCGGTCCTGGCAGGGCCGGCTGCTCCCCCACCCGCTTGCCGCGCACGAGCGCCTCCGGCACTACGCGGGCTGGTGCGACGCGGTCGAGGGCAACACCACCTTCTACGCCACACCGACCCGCGAGGCGGTCGCCTCCTGGGCGGAGCAGACCGCCCCCGACTTCCGCTTCGTGGTCAAGCTGCCGAAGGTGGTCACCCACGAACGCCGCCTCACCGATGTCGCCCAGCCGATGCGCGCCTTCCTCGACGCGATCGAGCCACTCGGCCCCCGGGCGTACGCCCTCTGGGTCCAGTTGCCCGGCTCGTTCGGCCCGGACGACGTGCCCACGCTGGCCCGCTTCCTGCGTCGCCTACCGGCCGGCCACCGACCCGCCGTGGAGGTCCGCGACCCGGCGTTCTTCACCGACCCCCGCGCGACCCGGCTGCTGGAGACGGCGCTGGCCGAGACCGACGCCGAATGGATCCCGTTCGACACCACCGCGTTCTTCGCCGAGCCGCCGACCAGCGACGCCGAGCGGGACGCCTGGACGAAGAAGCCGAGGATGCCGTTGCGCACCGAGGCGCTCACCGACCGGCCGATCGTCCGTTACCTCGGCCGCGACAACCCCACCCGCACCGTCGACGGCTGGCGGCGGTGGGTCGACGTGACCGCCACCTGGTTGCGTGAGGGCCGGTCGCCGACCGTCTTCATCCACACCCCGGACAACGCCGACGCGCCGACGCTGGCCCGCCGGTTCCACGCCGAGGTACGCGACCGCGTACCCGGGCTGGCGCCGCTGCCCGAGCCGATCAAGGTCGAGCCCGCCACCCTCTTCTGACGGCTCGGGTGGCGGGCTCGTCGACCTATGCGGCGTCGGACCCGGGCTGCGGAGGCTCTGGGCCCCGGTTCTCCCGGAGGGCCCGGCTGACCTGGTCCAGCAGTTGCCGGGGATCGGTGCGGCCGGTGACCTGGACCTCCACCTCGGACTCGCCGATCCGCATCCGGACGCTGGCCCCGCTGGGCTGCTGGCTCAACCAGGTCTGGAGCAGGGTGAAGAGGCCCGGCAGCAGGCTCTGTGCCACCACCGCGATGATGACGGCCTCGCTGAAGCCGGCCCGTCCGCCGGTGCGCCTGCCCAGGTCCCGTACTGCCGTACGGTACTCCGGACGGCGGTGAATCCAGTCGACGAGCGACACCTGGGCCGGCTGCCGAAGCTGGGTGATCATCTGAAGCCGGACGGCCTGCCGAGACGGCGGGTACGCACCACTCATCCGATGCTCCTGTTCATTCCTCGACGTCGGGCTGGAAGGTGAGTTCGTCGCCGGTGACGGTGACGACACCGGTGACGGTGATCGAGCGGCGCTCGGTGAACTCGTCCTTGCCGAAGTACGACTCGTAGGTGCCGCTCACCTCCGCCTGGCCCTGCCCCTCGTACGGCGTCGAGAGCCGCGCGGCGGTCGGGCCGAGGATCTCGATCTGCGGCTCGGGATAGGAGATGATCTTCCAGGTGATGTTCTCGGCGCTCGAGTAACCGGACAGCCGGAAGGGGCAACCCTGCGGTGCGGCCACCGTCTGCCGCGCGCACTCGTCCAGGTACGCCCTCACCTGCGCCTGGATGGCGCCCTGGGCGGCGGGCTTCAACTCCGGAATCGCCTGGATCAGCGTCTCGGACATGTAGCCGGGCAGCACGGTGAGGTACTGCGGCGCCACCTCACTGAGCGGGTTGGACGCTGCCGTCACCACGTACATGCCGGGCACCGAGCGCACCGTCTGCTCCTGTGGACTGGTCGGCACCGACACGCCGTTGATCATGAGACCCGCCTGGTCGGCGGCGACGGTGAGGGCGAAGACGCCACCCAACACGTGCCAGCCCTTGAAAACACCGAGCGTCGAGTCCTCGTCGCGCCGGAGCATCACCTCCGTCTCCACCGGGATCTCCCCGAGATCGAAGGAGACCTTGGCGGTCGCGAGGTCGTCGTCCCGCTCGATGTCCCGGATGTCGACGTTCTTGGGCGGCTGGTAGTCGGTCGACTTGATCAACTCGGCGAGCAGGGTGTCGTTGCGTACCGTCGCCTCGATCTCGGGGCTCAGCCAGCCGGCGAGGTCGTCCACGTCGCGGTCGGCGAGGGCGGAGAAGTACCCGTTGACGGCGGCCTCCGGTCGGAAGAAGCCCCACTGCACGACCCCCAGCAGGCTGGAAAGCAGGCAGAAGGAGAGCAGCACGACCCCACCGATGACGGCCGGACGCCGCAGGTCGAGCGGGTCGTCACCGCCGAACAGTTCCTCGGTGCCGATCACCCGTCGCGGCGGCTCCTCCGGTGCCGAGGGCTGGTGGCCCGCGCGGACCGTCTCCAGGCGCTCCAACCGCAACTCGTTCGGCGGATGCTCGGCGCAGACGGCCTCGTCCCAGCCGCTGCGCCCGCTCTCGAACGACTTGCGGCGTTCGAGGATCGCCCGCAGTTCCTCGGTACGTCCGGTCACCACCGCACCCAGATCCGCCCGGTACTCGGCCGCCCGCACGTCGGCTCGGTGCAGTGGCTGCACCAGGTACTTCATGGTCAGCAGGACCGGCCAGAAGAAGACGAAGACGAACAGGTTCGTCGCCGGGTGGGGGAACTTGCGCATCAGCCAGGTCGGCACGGCGTGCACCAGCACGAGCGGCAGGCCGACACCCCGGACGAAGGCCGAGGTGATCTCGTCACCGGTACGCCAGTGCACCAACTCGTGGCTCAGGAGCGCGGCGATCTCGTCACGCGGATCGGTGAGCAGACCGGTGGTGACGACGATGTGCCGGGCGTAGGTGCGGGCATTCGTGCTGACCAGGTCGTCCTCGACCAGCAGCCGCGGCACCCCGGGCAGGCCCAGCCGCTCGGCGCACTCGTGCAGAATCGGCATGATCAGTTCCCGCTCCCGGCGGCTGAGTTCGCGCGCGCCCGACACCCGCAGCAGTCGATGCTCGAACAGCACCCGGTACAAGGTGTAGAGCACACCCACCAGAATGGCGGCAGCCGCCATTCCAGCTAGCTGGGCGATCAGGGAGACGCCGCTGTCCACCCCACCGAAACGAAGGATCGGCACCATCAGCAGACCGGCCAGGAACGCGATACCGGCACCGACGAAAGCGCCTATCGCACCACCGGACTGTTCCATGAAGGAACTGACCAGTCGACCGACGATCGGGGCGTCGCGAACCTGGTCCGGGATCAGATCCGCGAACAATCCACCGCCGGTGAACGCCAGGGCGATACCCGCGACCGCCGCGAGCACCACCGCGTTGAACAACGCGACCGGCACATAGAACCAGGCAGCGATAAAGGACCCCAGCACACCGCGCCAGTCACGCAGGATCCCGACGCGGAGCCAGACGATCGCGTTCGGATAGCCGGGCGGGCGGTTGGCCAGGCGGCCACCTGTCCCGTCGGGGCCGGGGGTGTCACCAGCAGGCGCGGACGGCCGCACCGGCGCCAGCGGCGAATTGCCGGTCATCTGATTCTGGTGATCGTCGGAAGGTTGCACCATATCCTGCTGCACGGAAACTCCTCCATGGTGCCGAACAGGGCAAAATCGCGGCCCGGTCCACCCGGAACTGATTTCCTAAGGCAGGCAGCGGGCCGCGTTTCAGGCAGTGAACCACTCAGCGGTAGGGGCAGACCTTACTCCGGTGAATACCGTCACGCCACCCACATCGCGTACCGAATTGCGCAGCCGAGCCATTCGAATCCGGCAGTTGGTGCAGAGTGGACAGTCGTCGTCGCCCGATGACGACTATCCGTCATTTCTCCGCGTACGACAAAGATGAAAGTTCCACGGAATTGCTCGGCCGCACGCGCCAGGCGCGGATTGGCGAGGTGCGGGAACCGGCCCGTCGGGCGCCGGTCAGGACACCCGCGGCACCGGCCGCCGGTGGTACTTCGGTCCGTCCGGGTCATGCATCTCACCCCGGTAGATGCCGTGCCGCAGCTCGGAGACGTACCCCTCCAGCTCCGGCATGCCCAGCCGGGCCGCCACCGCCAACTCGGCTTCCACGTCGTACGGGACCCGGACGAACTGGATTGAGAACGGCGCGTCGGACGTCGAGCCGAGGACGCCTTCGAGGATCACGTACACCGGGGTCGGGTCGTCTATCGCGTTGCCGACGCTGCCCGTGTTGAACAGGGTGCGACGGTCGCGGTCCACCTCGTAGAACGGATCGTGGGTGTCCCCGTAGCCCACCACCGAGGGCACCGGCCCGTCGCCGGTCGCCGGGGTGTTGGCGAACATGCCGAGGAACTCGGCCTCGTCGTGGTCGAACCGCACCCGGCGGTGCACGCTGGTCGCCGACGCGTGGAACAGGCGCACCTGCCGACCGCTCATCAGGAAGTCGTGGCAGAACGGCAGACCGCGCAGCCAGTCACCCTGGCCGTCGGCGAGCTGCGCCAGCCACCAGGCGATCGCCTCACTGTCGTAGGTGCGGTCCGGGTCGGGCAGGAAGTCGTCCCAGTTGCCGAGGATGTTGACCTCGCAGCGCTCCTGGCAGACCTCGATGACCTCCCGGCCGCGCGGCCCCTTGCCGACGTAGTCACCGAGGTTGAAGATCCGCTCGATCCCGCGTGCCTCGATATCGGCCAGCACCGCCTCCAGGGCGGTCAGGTTGCCGTGGACGTCGGAGATGAGGGCGATGCGATCGAGGGATCTTGTCACGGGCCGATCGTAGACGCGACGGCGATGGCTGGTCAGGGGCCGGCCTCGGGGGTGGCCAGCAGGTGCCCGCCCCCGAGGCCGGTGATCTCAGGACCGCCGACTCCACTGCTGGTTCGCGCCGCCGTTGCAGGACCAAAGGATGATCTTTGTTCCGTTGGCGGTGGCGGCACCGTTGGCGTCCAGACACAGTCCGGACAGGACGTTGGTGATGGTGCCGTTGGCGTTGATGTTCCACTGCTGGTTGAGGCCGCCGTGACAGTCCCAGATGATGACCGTGGTGCCGTTGGTGGTGCCCGCCCCGTTGGCGTCCAGGCACTTGTTGCCGTACCCGGTCAGCTGCTTGCTGGCGGTGTAGGTCCACCGCTGGTGCGCTCCGCCGGAGCAGTCCCAGAGCTGCGTCTGGGTGCCGTTGGTGGTGGAGGCACCGGGGATCTCGACGCACCGGCCGGACTGGCCACCCACGAGCTGGTCGCCCTGCGTGCTGCCGGTGCCCTGCCGCCTGACGATCGACGTCGACTCCGCCGATCGGTTGCCGAGGGCGTCGACGACGTAGAGCCGGTAGTCACCCGACGCCGTCGGCACCGCGATGGAGGTGGCGTTACCGTCCGCCCTGGTCATCGTCGGCCCGGCGGCGAAGTTGGTGGTACCGGAGGGCGCCAGCCAGAGCGACCTGGTCGCGTCGCCGCTGCTGCGGATCGGGATCGAGGAGGTGCCGCTGCCGACGAAGGTGCTGGCCGGTAGGACGTAGTCCTGCATCGGCAGGTTGCGCGGCTGGGTGATGTCCCGGTACGCGTCCTGGAGTCCCGCGTTGACCGCGATCCCGTAGGCGGCTGCCGGCCAGACGTAGTCGGAGGAGACGATGATGTCGTGGATGGTGCTGTTGGGCAGGTTCTTCTGGGAGACCTTGTTGATGGGACCGTAGGTCTGCGTGATGCTCAGGTCGTGCTTACGTCCGAAGTCGTCGGAGTTGATCATCCAGGTGATGTTCTTGTCCACACTCAGGACGTTGTCCCGGAAGGTCATGTACGCCGAGCCCTCGTCCGGGTGGAGTCCGTACTTGTGACCGGCGGGGACCCCCTGGAGATAGTTGTCGTGGATGGTGGTCCCCGGCTGGCTGCCCAGGGTGTAGATGGGCGCCGTGTCGCTGAGCCGCTGCACCGTGTCGATGATGTGGTTGTGGCTGATGGTGTTGTTCTTCGCCGTGGTGGTGGGCCGGTTGGGCGCGATCGACCCTGAGGATCCGTCGAAGTTCCACCAACCCCAACCGAGCGTGATGCCGGCCCACGGCGTCTTCTCGATGCGGTTGTGCTGCACCGTCAGCGAATCGGCGAAGTACGCCGCGACCGCGCCGTGCCCGTTGAACAGCACCGCGCTGTCGTAGACGTAGTTGTTCTTGATCTCGATGTTCTTCGGGAGCCCCTCGACCTGGGCCGGGTACTTCTCGCGGTTGCTCGACGTGTGGTCACCGACGTAGACGTGCTGCGGGTGGCCCACGCTGATCGCCGTTCCGGCGACGTCGTTGGTGAAGTTGCCGATCAACTGCGAGTTCACCACGTCGTTGACCAGGTTGATGCCGTCGGCGCCGGTGTGCTCGATGCGGTTGCGCTCCAACAGGATCCCGTCGGCGTTCTGGACGTGGACGATCCCGGGCGTGACGTCGACGTTGCGGTAGTAGTAGACGTGGAAGTTGCCCCGCGCGTACGCCAAGGCACCGAGGTTGCCCTGCTGCGCCTGCTTGTAGACCGAGCCCGCGACGTTGAACAGGTTCCAGTCGGAGTGCCGCACGGTGAGCCCGGAGAAGGTGATGTTACGGGCGTGGTTGCTGGTCGAGGTGCCCGCGATCCGGAGCACCGTGGTCACGTTGTTCGGCGCGAAGACCGTGGCGGTGGCCATGTTGTCTGCGCTGGCTTTGTAGTAGTAGAGCGTCCGACTGGACTTGTCGAAGTAGAACTCCCCCGGCGCGTCCAGGAACTCGTAGGCGTTCATGACCTTGTGGCTACCGTTGATCTGGGCGTTGCCGTTGAACGCTCCCTGCGCGATCGCGGCACCCGGCTGCTGGAACAGCGCGACGCGGCTGCCGCCCTCGGTGGTCACCTGCCGCACACCCACGATGGCCGTGGTCCAGGTGGTGGCCGTCTCGATCTCGATGTCGTCCTGGTTCTGGGAGATCGCCGGGAAGTCGGCCGTGTTGTACCTCGCGCCCGCGCACTGCGAACCCGACTCCCAGGCCCAGTCGGCCTGCCCCGCGTTGATGGTGTACTGGCCGTGGCACCCGCCCGACGTGATCGTCTTGGCCGCCATGTGCGCCCGCCGACCGTTGACGTAGAGCGCGCGCAACTTGTTGCTCCGGTCGAGCGGGGCCTTCCAGATGTTCCCGTTGTGCTGGGTCCAGCCGGTCACCTGCACACCGGCTTCGAGGATCGGCGTCTCGTTCGGGTAGGCGGCATACACCACCCGGTGGCCGTTGGCACCGGAGTCGCTCGGCCCGAACTCGATGGTGCTGCCGACCGGGTAGCTGCCACCACGGAGGTAGACCTGGATGTCGCCGGTCATGGTCGCGGTCTTCGTGCGGACCACGTCCCGGGCACGCTGGAGCGTACGGAACGGCGCCGCCATCGTGCCGGGATTGGCGTCGTTGCCGTTCGGTGCCACGTACAGCGTCTCCTGGACCGCGGCCTGTGCCGGAGCCTGATCCGCGACCACGGCCGGCAGCGCGGCGGAGACGAGGACCGCCAACGCGACTAGGGAATGTCTCCCCTGGACAAAGGATCTCATTTCTGCTCCCTCTACCTCCGTCGACAGACCTGCCTCGCGGTGTGGCCCACGCCTTGTGTGGCCCACGCCTTGTGTGCGGCCTGCGCCTTGTGTGCGGCCTGCGCCTCAACGCGCGGCAGCCGAGTCGCCGGAATCCTGATCAACAGCGCCCGGTCGCGATTCCGCCTACGGCCGGAGACATCCTTGGTGGTTACGGGTCAGGTCAGCCCTGCTGCACCTGCCATCTCTGGTTGTCGCCACCCCAGCAGGACCAGAGTTGGACCTTGGAGGTCGTGACGTTCACGTCCAGGCAGAGGCCGGACTGCGCACCACGGATCGTGCCGTCGCTGCCGACGGTCCACCGTTGGTTGTCGCCGCCGTTGCACGCGTACGTGCCGACGACGGTGCCGTTCGTGGTTCCCCGGTTGTACGCGTCGAGGCACCGCTGACCGTTGAGAGCGGTGATCTGGCCACCGGCCGTCAATGTCCATCGCTGGGCGGCGCTGGTGTTGCAGGGATACACCTGGACCTGCACATTGGCGGTGGTGGCACCCGGGATGTCCAGGCACTGCCCGGTGCCGACGTTGCGCAGCAGGCTGACCGCGTCCGGGGGGACACCACCGTCGCCCAGTCCCCAGGCATGCCGGAGACGGTTGAGACCGCTCGCGTTGGGGGTGTTCAGGGTGAGGTTGGTGCCGGTGCCGTGCAGCTTCTGCATCGCGTACCAGTCGTCACCCTGGCCGGCGGTGACCTTGCCGCCCAGACCCGGCCAGTAGATCGAGCCGATCCGCAACTCGCGCAGCACGTCGGCGGTGGCGCGGAAATAGCGTACGAAGTTGTCGGCGCTGGCGGCGTCGTGGTAGTTGAGCCCGGTGTCCATCGGCGCGCCGAACTCGTCCATGACGGTACGAGCGGCGCAGGAGCCGATCGCGTCCCGGAGGAACGTCACCCACTGGTCGTAGGTCTTCGCACCGCTGAAGAAGGTGTAGTGGTGCAGCGACACCAGCGTCCCGTCGAGCCGCCGGTCGGCACACATCGACTTGATGTCGGTGTTCAGCCCGGCACCGCTGACGAAGACCCGGTCACGGGGGACCGACGGACGGGCGTTGAGCCAGTCGTTCACCACGTTGGCCCAGTCTGCGGCGCTGTGCCCGCCCGGCTCGTTCATCGGCTCGAAGTACACCAGCGGGTTGCTGCCGTACCGGGCGACCACGGTGTTCCACATGGTGTTGAAGGCGGCGGTGTTGACGATCCGCCCGCCGCTGGCGGCCACCCCGTCGTCCCAGTAGGAGAGGACGACCTTGAGGCCCTTCGCCGTGGCGGCGTCGATCGCGCCGGTGTACGAGTTCCACCAGGCCGTACCGACGGTGTAGGTGTTGATCGGAAGCCGGACGGTGTTGGCGCCCAGGTTGTTCTGGAATCCGGTGTAGATGGCGTTGGCCTTGGCCTGAACCGTGGCGTAGCTGTCGGAGCTGCTCAGCCCGTGCAGGACCAGCGGTCCGCCGTGGAAGTTGTCTCCCAGCCGTGCCCAGTTGACGCCGCGGAACGCAGTGGTGTCCGCGGCGGCCGGTGAGGCACCGGCGAGCACGGCGGTCGGCACCGCGCCGAGCGCGACCATGGCGCAGGCGAGTACCCGGGTCAGGTAGCGACTCGTTCGGGATCTGGCCATCGTCGTTCCCTTCATTACGGTGCCGACCGTCATGCCTGCTCGTCAGCTCAGGCCCGGGACCAGCGCTGGTTACCGCCGCCGTGGCAGTTCCACACGATCACCGCGCTGCCGTTGGCGGTGGCGGCGCCGTTGACGTCGAGACACAGCCCGGTCTGCGCGTTGCTGATCGTGCCGTTGCTGTTGAAGACCCACTGCTGGTTCGCCGCGCCGCTGCAGTCCCAGATCTGCACCTGGGTGCCGGCGGAGGCGTTGTTCGGCGCGTCCAGGCACTTGCCCATCACCTGCAGCGCCCGCCCGTTCTGGGTGAACTGCTGGTTGGCGTTGTTGTGGCAATCCCAGATGATCATCTGTGACCCGTTGGCCGAATTCGCCCCGTTGACGTCCAGGCAGCGACCTGATGCCTCGTTGCGCAGCCGGTTGCCGGTCGGGTTCGTGGGCGGGGTCGAGCCGCCGTTGAGCGTGTCGAGGACCGCCGTGTACGCCGGCTTCTTGTTGCCCGCGCAGTCGAAGAGCAGGGCGTTGTCGCCGCCACGCCAGGAGTCACAGTCCCGTACGCCCCACACGGTGATGCCGGTGCAACGCGAGATGGCCAGGCAGGCACGGGTGACTGCGGCGTACATGTTGGCCTGGTTGCCACCCTGGGTGATGTCCAGTTCGGTGATCTCCACGTCGACGCCCAGGTCCGCGAAGCGCTGAAGGTTGGCCTGGTAGTCGCTGGGAAGCGTGGTGCCCAGGTGGGACTGGAAGCCCACGCAGTCGATCGGCACGCCGCGCTGCTTGAAGTCGCGGACCATGTTGTAGACGCCCGTCGACTTCGCGTTGATGCCGTCGGTGTTGTAGTCGTTGTAGCACAGCTTCGCGCCCGGGTCGGCGGCCTTGGCGGCCCGGAACGCCGCCTCGATCCAGTCGTTACCGGTGCGTTGCAGGTTCGAGTCGCGGCGGGCCCCGCTGCCGCCGTCGGCGAACGCCTCGTTCACCACGTCCCACGAGTAGATCTGCCCCCGGAAGTGGGAGGCGACCTGGGTGACGTGGTTGATGGCGGCGTTGCGCAGGTCGCCGCCGGAGAGGTTCTGCGCCCAGCCGGGCTGCTGAGCGTGCCAGAGCAGGGTGTGCCCGCGTACCTTCATCCCGCGCGAGCGGGCGTGGTTGACGATGCGGTCGCCGGCGCTGTAGTTGAACACGCCGCGCTGCGGCTCGGTCGCGTCCCACTTCATCTCGTTCTCGGCGACGAGGCTGTTGAACTCGCGGTTCAGCACCGTCATGTACGTGTTGTCGTTGAACTTGTACGTCCCGACGGCGGCACCGAAGTAGCGGCCCTTCTCGGCGGCCGCGGCGCCCAGCGTCGTGCCCGCGTTGGCGGCACCGGTCGGCACCAGCACCGTCCCGGCCACCAGTAACCCGACCGCCAGGGAGCGCATGGTCGCTCCGGTGGACCACCGTCGTCGCGGCGCACCGCTCGGATGTACGAGATTCCTCATGTGTTGCAGCACCTCCATAGTTCGCGTCATGTCGATGGTTAGCGCTAACACCATCGGTCGGCTCAGGTGCTTCGCCGGGCGGACCACAGGAGACGAGACAACGCTACGCATCGATGAAAGTGAGATTGCCACAAAGTTACGGAGCGCTCAAGAAGTTCCGCACCGCAGCCTGGAAATAACCATATTTGTCAAGGTCAACGCAGCAGTCACCGGGGGCGAGCGGCAGCGGTCCCGACTTGGATGTCTCGCTCCACAGAGATCCACACAGCGGTGCGCATCGTTGACGCGGTAGCGACTCGGCGCAATGTGCACGCAAACATCGCGCGAACCCGGCGACGCAACAGCGGCCACCTGTCGAACGCTGCTCGTGCCGCCCGATTTGCCGACCACCAACGCGAGACATCGATGCGTGTTGATGTAGGGTGGGGCGATCCCCGAAGGCGTCCTCCAGTCCATCTGTTCGAGGAGCTGAACATGTCGCGAAGGCGTTGGCGCCCAGCCCATGTACTGGCCGGGTTGCTCGTCCTAGTCCTGACCGCGCTGCTGTCACCGACACCGGTGGCCGGCACCGCCACCGCCAGCACACCCCGCCCCGGTGGGGTGCCCCTCACCGAACTGACCGTGGTCTCCGAACAGGTGGCCTACGGTCTCCAGCGTCCGGTCGCGCTCACCGGGCTGCCAGACGGCCGGATGCTGATCGCGGAGAAGAACGGCACCGTCCGCGCCTACCATCCCGACACCGGCCTGGCCGCCGAGCCGGTGCTCGACCTGACCGCCCGCGTCGACACCTCCGGCAACGAGCGCGGTCTCCTCGGCATCACCCCCGCGCCGCACTTCGCGCGGACCGGGGTGCTCTACGTGGCCTACACGAGCCTGCCGGACGGCGCGCTGACCCTGGCGCGGCTGCCGATCAACGCTCCTGAGCGGCTACAGGTGCTGCTCACCCAGGAGCACGCCGAGTACAACAACCACAACGGCGGACAGGTGGCGTTCGGCCGCGACGGCTACCTCTACTGGTCGCTCGGCGACGGCGGTCACGCCAACGACCCGTACAAGGCCGGCCAGGACCTCGGCACCCTGCTGGGCAAGATCGTGCGGATCGACGTCAACCGCAGCTGCGGGGCGAAGCCCTACTGCGTACCCCCTGACAACCCGTTCGTCCGTACCCGCGACGCCCGGCCCGAGATCTGGCTCTACGGGCTGCGCAACCCCTGGCGGTTCTCCGTCGACCCGGCCGACAACTCACTGTGGATCGGCGACGTGGGCCAGGGCCTGGTCGAGGAGATCAACCACATCCGTCCGTGGCAGCGCGGGGCGAACCTCGGCTGGTCCTGCCGGGAGGGCACCCCGGTGTTCGACCCGGACCAGTGCCGACCGGGCGTGAAATACACCGACCCGGTCTTCGAGTACGAGCACTACATGACCGAAAGCTGCTCGGTGACCGGCGGCGTGGTGTACCGAGGGTCCGCGACCCCGGAGGCCCGTGGGGTCTACGTCGCCAGTGACTACTGCTCGACCCTCGCGTTCGCCGTACGCCCCAAACCCACCGGCGGCTACGAGTCCGCCATCATCGGCAACTTCCCCATCCAGCCGACCGCCATCGACAAGGATGTGCACGGCGAACTGTACGTACTCAGCGACCTACCCGGCTGGCTGAGCAAGGTCCGGTTCGAGCGCGTGCCACCCGCCCCGGCCGACTGACCGTCGAACCGCTGAACCCGGGCAGGGACCGGCGGCCACCTGCAGATCGTCGTCTGCGCCGCCGGTCCGCCCCGACCGTGCCCCAACTGACCGGCATCGACACGCGAGGTGCCGAGCGTCGGTCACGACCTCTCGTCGTGGCCATTGACCGGATGTCGGCCACCGACGCCCACCCCAGTAGCCCTGGCATTGCCCTGACGTGGCACCAGTGTCGCGGGCCGGGGCCGCCGCGCTGCTTCCAGCGCGGCGGCGGCCCGTCGCTCCAGGCTGCGATAGCCGGCTCGACGGGTCACCTCCAACGCCCGACCCGCCCGCTCGGCGGCCTCGGCGCGACGGTCGGTCCGGACGAGCAGCAGCGCCGACCCGATCAGGGCTTCCGCTTCCGGGTGCAACGACCCGGCCTGCTGAGCAGAGAGAAGCGCCTTCTCGTGGTGAACCAGGGCCGCCCGCTCGTCGCCCTGCAGGGCGTGCGCCTGCCCGATCGCGTTGTGGGCGTCGGCTGCGATCTGGCGGTCGCCGAGTTCGTTTCCCAGCTCAAGTGCCTTGATCGCGCTGTCGAGGGCTTCCTGACCCACACCGCTGTCGACCCGCACCCGGCTCAGCTCGATCAGGGCCGTGGCCTCGCCGTAACGGTCGCCGATGCCTCGGTGAATCTCCAGACCGTCGTTGATCAGACTCGTGGCCGCGGCGAGATGGCCCAGTTCCCTACGGACCGCACCCAACGCGGTCAACACGCTGGCCTGCCCGGTCGGAGACTTCAACATGCGGTAGCGAACCAGCGCGGCGGCAAGGTAGTCGACTGCTTCCGGAAGTTTGCCCATGCGCCGGTACGCGTCGCCGAGGTTGTTGAGGTTGACCGCGATGCCGGCGAGGCTGTTGCTCGCCTCGTTGGCGTGCAACGCCTGCGTGAAGTGCGCGACAGCCGCCTCCAAATCGCCGAGGTCGCTGTAGACGATGCCCAGGTTGCACAGCGCTGCCGTGCGCCCCTCCGACCACCCCGCCTGCTCGCTCAGCGCGAAGGCCTGCCGCAGGTGAGTGATCGACTTGGCGTAGCGCTTGGTGCTGTGACACGCCTGCGCGAGGCTGTGATGTGCTGCCGCCTGCCCGATCGCGCTGTCCTCGGCACACGCCGCGGCCAGACCGGCCTCGGCAATCGTGAACCAGTCGTGCATGTACTGGCGTAGTGCGAGGTAGCCACGCAACGTGTCGGCGAGCAGGTAGATCAGCGGACGTACCTCGCTGTCGGTGACCACCTTGGCGAGAACCACGAGGTTTGGCCGTTCGCTGTCGAGCCAACCCAGCGCCGCCTGGTGATCGTCGAACGGAACGACCGGCACGCCGGGGGGTGGATCCGGAAGCCGCAGCCGGAACATCTGCGGGTACAGCTGACGGGCGGCGGAGTCCGCCGTGTGCAGGTAGTGGGCCAGCAACCGGCGCAGGGCGGCACCCCGCATCTCGCTGGTGATCTCGATCTGCGCCTGTCGACGAGCGTACAGGCGGAGAAGGTCGTGGTGGCTGAACCTGTCCGGACTGTGCTCGTCCAGGAGATGGGTGGTGACCAACTGCTCGATGAGGAGTTCCGCCGTGGGCACGGTGTCACCCAGCAGCGCGGCTGCGGCCGGCACGGAGATGTCGTGTCCGGGCGCGACACCGAGCAGGCAGAACATGGTTCGCGCCCTGGGCGGCAGCGCCCGGTACGACAGGTCGAACGCGGCACCCACCATGCTCCGCTCGTCGTCGCCGGTGGACAGCAGGTGAAGCCGATCGCCGACGTTGAGCTTGTCGATGTAGTGCTCCACAGAACGCGCCGGCCGGTCCGCAATTGTCGCGGCCGCGATGCGCATGGCGAGCGGAAGGTAGGCGCAGGCGGCGGCCAGAGCCTCGATGGTCTCCGATCCGGTGCTCCTGGCCTGCGAGCCCAGCAGGTGGTTGAACATGGTGGTGGCGTCGTCGGGGGTCAGCACGTCGAGGTGCAACCGGTACGCCCCGTCCACGGCCACCAGCCCGCGGAGTCGGTTCCGGCTCGTGACCAGGACCATGCATCCGGGTGTCGCCGGCAGCAGTGGACGGACGTCACTCACCGCCGCGACATTGTCGATCACCACGAGCACACGGCGGTCCGCCAGCAGTGAGCGGTAGAGAGCGGACAGTTCGTCGACGGCCAGCGGGATGCTGTGCACCGGCGCCCCGAGAGCGCGGACGAACTGGGCGAGGGCCTCGGCCGGACGCACCGGTGTCCGGTTGGCATAGCCGTACATATTGATGTAGAGCTGGCCATCCGGGAAGTGGTGGCGGACCCGGTGGGCCCAGTGTGTCGCGAGCGCCGTCTTGCCGACACCAGCCGAACCGGAGATCACCACCCGGACTCCCGCCGGTCCGGCCCTCGTCGCCAGCATCCGATCGAGCTTTGCCAACCGGTCGGCGCGACCGACGAAGACCGCCGCGTCGACCGGCAATTGTGCTGGCACACAGGGGGTGACCGCCCCGACCGGCGCACTGCTCTCCAGATTCGATGGATCAACGTTCCGGGCCCCGGACGAAGGTTGCAGCATCGCCAGGTGAAGGTCGTTCAGCGCGGGGCCGGGCCCGACGCCGAGATCGTCGAGCATTCGCTGGCGGGTTCGGACATACCAATTGATCGCCTCGGCGCCACGGCCGGTGGCCTGCAATGCCCTCATCAGTTCCGCAACGATGGATTCGGCCAGCGGGTTCTCGGTCGCCAGGGCGGTCAGCGTGTTGATCACGGTATCGGGGCGACCGTTACCCGTCTCCAGCCTTGCCCATTCGACCGCGGCCGTCAGCCGTTCCTGTCCCCACGTCTCGCGCGTGCGCCTCACCCACTCGCCAGAGAGGTCGGCCATAGCGACCCCGCGCCACAACGATATCGCCCGGCCGAGTAGAGCCGCCTTCCGCCGCTGGTCAGGCTCGCCGCACGCTCGTTCACACAGGGACTTGAAACGGCTGACGTCGATCGTTTCCACCGGCGCATCGAGTAGGTAACCCTGGGATGTTCGGGATATCGACACCGGACTGGAGGTGTCCACCTTCGTCAACAGTCGGCGAATCCGGGAGATGTGCGAGTACAGCGTGTTGCGAACAGCAGAGGGCGGACGTTCCCAGACCCGCTCGATGAGGCCGTCGACCGACACGGCCTGCCCCGCGTTGGCTACGAGCACGGCCAGCACGAGCCGCTGTTTCACCGGCCCGAGATCGAGCGGCGCCTGATCCACCAGCACTTTCACCGGGCCGAGCAGACCAAGATCCCATTCGGCCATCACGCCACCAATCTCCGCCCCAGGCACGAGCTCGGGTCCGGTGTCGTCGAGTTGGCCGAAGTACGTACATCGAGTGATTGCTGGCCAATGGACACGGCACGCACAGTTTTGCCCATACCTCGATCAAGCACAAGGGTGTGCACGCCCTCGCAGAGAATCGCGCCCGCCAATCGTCTGAGATGCGCGGTTCGGGGTGTTCGTATAGGACACTCCGGGTCGGTCGGGGTTGTGGTGGTCGATGTTCGCCACGTGCTTCAGATCTCATTCCAGTAGCCGAGAATGCCATCCCAAAAGAAATAGGACGCAACAGATGCTGCAATTTTCGGTACGTTTGACGCTTAACACAAAAGGGCTGGTCAGCGTACGAATGGCGCCAGCCAGCACGACGTTCGCTGCGCGCTGGCCGAACCGGGATACCTCGGTGGCGCGCGGATCAGGCAACATCGGCCTGTGTTCGCCCCGCCCGAACGTCTCCGACGCGGTGCCGTCGATCCGAGAGGGCCAGGCCGACAGTTTCGGCCAGGACCCCGCCGAGCACGGCGAGTGCCGCACAAGCCAGTCCAGGCAGTCCGGCCATGACCGTGGCGACCAGCACCGACACCAGCCCGGCCAGGTGTACGCCCACGCCGTACGCGAGGATCCGCGGTCGGCCGCCGGCCAGGGCACCCGCCCGCAGGTAACCGCGCACCACCCACCCGGCCGGGATCAGCAACGTGGCGACCGACCAGATCAGTGCCAGTTGCAGCGGCTCGCCGGTCAACTGCGAGAAGTTGTGCAGGTAGAGGCTGTGCAGGGGGGTGAACAGCACGAAGCCGTACGCCACGGTTATCACGCCGACCAGGAGGGCACCGAGCATACGCGGAACGGGATCGGCGGGGTTGCGGCGAAGCGCCGCCGCACCGACCGTCTCGTAGTCGCCCATCGGGCCGGTGAACAGCGACAGCAGGCCATAGACGACGGGCCAGGCGGCCAGCGAGGCCAGCGAGGTGGCGGCGTGCGCGATCCCGATCGTGGTGATCAACTGGGGAATCATGTTGAGCATCCGCGCTGCGGCCATCGGCAGGTGTGCCGCGCTGATGACGCCCAGCCCGGCCGCTGGCGCGTCGGCCATGTGGTCTTCCACCGCTCGCACCCCGCGTAACCGCAGGGCCAGCGTTGCCGCCTCGGCACCGGCGCCCAAAGTCAGCGCGGCCGCGCCCCAGGCCGCACCGGAGGCCACGAATGGCGCGGTGCACCACGCGAACGTCGCTGACGCGACCAGGCGGACGCCGGTTGCCACTCCGATGCCACCGGTGGCGCCGAACGCGATGAAGCGGCCGTGCAGGTATCGGCGGGAGGCCACGACCACGGAGGCGGGTGCGAGCGCAAGCAGCGCCGCGCCCGCGTCCCGGGAAGTCGCCTCGTCCAAGCTGAACAGCGCGGCCAGGGCCGGGCGGTACAGTCCGAGCACGGCGATGACCACCGTCGCCGCGATACCGACGGCCATCGCATACCGATGGATGCTGCGTCGTGCGTACCGGCCGTCCAGTGTGACCACCAGCGGTGCCAGCGCCAGGGCCGGGCCATTGACCACCACGATGACGGCGACTGCGATGCCGAGCGCCGCGAGGGCCCGGTCCGGCGATTCGGACCGGGCCACCGCCGCCGCGACCACCGGAATCTCCAGCACCAGCAGGCTGGAGCCCAGGCTGGTCGGCAGCCACTGCCACCAGAGCTGGCCGAGGGTGGATGAACTGCGCGACATCAGGCCGCCGGGCGGTCGCGGCGGTACTGCTCGCACAGACATCCGGACCGGAACTGGTACTCGGTGAAGGTGAAGGTGAGCGTATCGGTGTTCACGTAGAGACTCTGCCCACTGGTGCGGGTGGTCGGTTTGGCCCCGGAGAGCAACTGTAGGACCTCGTTGACGGCGATACCGGCGAGCATGGCGACGGTCGATCCGGTCAGCGCTGCGGTCTGCTCGTGCCGCAGGATGTCGAAGCCGTAGATTCCGGCACACTCCCAGCACGGCGTCACGCCGGGCAGCATGGTGGGGCCGACCCGGGCACCCTTGTCGGTCGCCCCGATCGAGGTCAGCGGTGTCCCGGTACGCAGGCTGGCCAGGTTGGACCAGGAGGCGGCGAACTCCCGTGGCCGATCGAAGGCGTGCAGGAAGAAATCGGCGCCGTCGATCAGCTCGGCCAGGTCGTCCGCAGAGCCGATGGTGCGGTCGTGCGCGGTGAACGTGGTCTGCGAGTTCTGCATGAAGAGGTGGCGGCGCAGCGACTCCAGCTTGTGGGAGCCGACGTCCACCTCGTCGAGGGTGCTGTGGGTGGGTAGGTTGTCGACGGCGAACGTGTCGAAGTCGACCGCCTCGAGGTGCCCCACACCGGCGGCATTGAGCAGGCGTAGCAGGGTGGTACCGCCAGCGCCGGTACCGACGACGACGACCCGGGCGTCCCGAATGCGCCGCTGCCCGTCGAAGCCGGTCCAGCCCGGCCGGTCGAACAGCCGAAGGTAGTTGATCTGGCGACTCCAGCGATCGAGGGTAGCGGGCGGCAGTCCAGCGGTGTCCTCGGCATCGTCGAGGACACCGACCCCGGCGAGGCCCCGCAACCAGTCGTCGGTGTCCGGGTACTTGGCCCTCAACTGCTCGACGCTGTCGGTGCCATCGAGGCCGACCACGAAGTCGACCATCTCCGGCGTCGGGTCGGTGATCCGGACCTTGTCCGGGCCGACACCGATGAACAGGTGGTTCTCGTCCTGGCGGTGGTAGACCCGCAGGAACGGCTTGAGGCGTGGCTTGCTCACGGTCTCCTCCGCATTGGTGGTCACCCTCAGGGGTGGTGGGGGCCTCGCGGCCCCCACCGGGCACGATCAGATCTGGTTGCCGTGCCACTCCTTGACGAGGCCCTCCTCGTACACGCGCTCGATAAGCATCTGGTCACCTCCCTCCATCAGCTGCCGACTCCCGGGTGGGAGTCCGACGGTCACGGTGGCCGGGAACGTCGGCGGTATCGCGGCGAGGTCCAGACGGCGATCCGGTGAACGTTCCGGCCAGGCCCTAGAGGCTCCGGACGAGTCCGCCGTCACAACGCAGCGCGGTCCCGGTGATGTACGAGGCCGGCGTTCCGCAGAGGAACGCGGCTGCGGCGGCGAACTCCGCAGGGCGGCCGTACCGGCCGGCCGGAATCCCGGCGATCGAGAGGGCCTTCGTCTCGGCGACGGTGTGGCCGCTGCGATGCGCGTTGGCCGCGTCGACCGCCGCCGTCCGGTCGGTCTCGATACGCCCCGGCAGGAGCAGATTCACCGTGACGCCGTCGGCAGCCACCTCCGCCGCCAGTGTCTTGAGGTACCCGGCCAGTGCCGCCCGAGCCAGGTTCGACAACGCGAGGTTCGGCAGCGGTGCGGTGACCCCACTGGAACCCACCGCGAGAATTCGTCCCCAGCCCCTCTCTCGCATGGCCGGAAGGGCATACGAGACCAACCTGACGTGCTGTCGCACCAACCCGTCGAACGCTCCGTCGATCGCGTCGACATCGACCTCCGCCGCCGCACCGGGCGGGGGACCCGGCCCGTTCAGAACCAGAATGTCCGGCGCGGCGAAGGCCGCGACCGTTGCCTCGAACAGCGCCACCGGACCGTCATCGGCAAGGAGATCGACGCCGACTCCGACGGCGCTCGGCAGCGCTGCGGCGATCTCCTTCGCGAGGGCCTCCCGGCGACCGGTTATCACGGTGTGCGCGCCTTCGGCTGCCAGCTGCTCGGCTATCGCCCGGCCGAGACCGCCGGTCGACGCACAGACCAGAGCGGTCTTTCCGGCCAAACCAAGATCCATCCGTCCTCCTGAACACCTGACGGCCGAACCGCCGGTCAGCGGCCGGCGACCCGATCGACCATCTCGTCGCCGGCGGAGTTGCGCTTCACGGTGATCACCTTCTGGTGCGGATCGGTGACCATGACGCGCTGTAGCACCCGCGCCTGGTCGGAGATGTCCGTGCGCGGCGACCACAGCGCACCGTCGTACAGGACCCGCAGGTCGTTCACGCTCAGGCCGCTCATGCGCTCCAGGCGCGGCGCGAGGGCACGGTTGTCGGAGCCGGCCAGCAGCGCTCGGATGGCGTCCTCGTCCATGAGCAGATCCGGGTGCTCGGCGGCCAGGAACTCGCGAAGGTGGGCTGCGCCCCCGGCGAAGGGCGAATACACCATGCAGACCAACTGCGTGGTGGTGAGCCCGAAGGCGGTCTCGGCGTACTCGGTCGCCATCCGGCGCGTCCGCTCGATGCCCTCCTCGGTGTCGTACCGCAGGCGCATCTCCTCGACCAGGTGCTCCGGGAAGTTCTTGCGACGCATCAACTCCAGCGCGAAGTCCACGTACTGACCGACGCCCTCGCGGTAGGTGCGTTGGTACACCCGCTCCGTCCGCAACCCACGCAGATGCGCCATGAGCAGAGGGTTGGCGCAGTCGGACTCGGTGAAGTTGAAGGCGACCTCGTCGAACACGAAGTTCAGGAAGTCCGAGAGAAGACGCCAGTGCGCTCCCGAGGCGTAGCTCGTGTAGTCGTAGATCGAGAAGAACCGCAGCGTCGCCGGAACGTCCGAGGTCACCCCGCGCTCCTGGATCCGTTCGACGTCGTCGGGGCCGTGAATCTCCCGGAAGTAGGCGATGGCGAGCCCGTTGAGGGTCTCCAGGGTGCCCTTGAAGCCCATGCGGGCGTCGGCCGGCTTCAGACCAGCCTCCCGCGACAGCTTGCGGATCCACAGTGCGTAGTCGCGCTGCTCCTGGGGAGAGTCTCCAGTGATGATCAGGTCGACCCCGCCGTCGTGGCGGGCCGCGATGCCGAAGGAGTTGGCTACGTTCAGGTTGCAGGCGTTGCAGAAGGTCGCGCGACCGTCGCCGTAGCTGCGGTGGCCAGACATGAGCATGTCGGTGCGGTTGAACTCGATCAGGCGGTGCGGCATCGGGCGGTCCCGCTCGAACGGACGGACCTGCTCGCCCTCCACCAGAAAAAGGTCGACCCGCGGATCTTCGTAGAGATGCAGCGCCTGGTACGTCCGGTCGATGTTCAGCATCACCTGGTACGGCATGCCGCCATGCCGCATGGTCACCACGCGCAGTTGGAACGTGTCGCCATACCGCTCCGCGAGGGCAAGGTGGACGGCGCGCACGAAGGCGACCGCGTACGCACTGTCCTTGCCGCCGCCGTAAGCCACCATGACGGTGTTCCGCGCCAGGTCGTCCTGATATGGCAGGGACTCGTACAGGCGCGTCGCGCATTCCTCGACCGCCGGGACGTCTCGCTCCGGTAGGGCCTTTCGTAGGTCAGCCAGGACCGTTTTACGCAGCATTGAATGTCTCCCCCTAGGTATCTCCGCGAGAAGCGGTCGAACCTGTTTCTTTGGATCGCGCAGCCACGCGGCCGGCTATGGGTGAACGGAAACCGGTATCTCCTCGCGCAGCCAGTTCAGGAATGCGGCATCACTCAGTAACTCCGTGTGACCGCCGGGAAAGTCCTGGTGGGCAAAGCCACCACGGGTCGCCTGGTCCCACTCGGCGATGCCGACGGTGGTGGTGAGCGGATCGGTCTCTCCCCGCGCGGCGAGGATCGCAGAGCGCAGCGGACCGTACCTGGCGGGGTCGAACCCCCTGAGTAGGGTCAGGTCGCTCATGGCGGTGTCGATGATGACCTCCCGCCATTCGCCCGAGGAGTCGAACTCCGGGTTCATCTCGTCGAGGTACACGGCCAGGTCGGCCCGGCTGCGGGTGACCGAGTCGGGCACCGACAGCAGGTGGGGCGGCATCGCCCCGACGACCACCACCGCGGTCGACTCGATCGCGCGCTTCTCCAGCTCGGCGGCCGCCGCGAAGGCGACGTACGCGCCGAAGCTGTGTCCGACGAGCACCGGTCGGAGAATCCGCCGATTCGTCACCTGCTCGACGCAGGACTGCACGACCTGGTCGAACGACGAGGCGGGCTGTCCGAAGTCCTCGCCGAAGCGACCTGGATAGCACACCAGCCAGGCCGACGACTCGAACGCGCGCATGAGCGGGCGTAATTCGCCACCGAAGGAGCCTGCGCCGGGAAGGACGGCGATGTCCAGGCCCATGGGAGCTCTCCTCTCCGATCTCAGAAGCCGAGGCCCAGTTCGTCCATCACCAAGGCGATGCTGATGGCGCTGAGCCGGTAGTCCCATTTGTCCTGCCGGTCGGTCCGGCTGGTGACGAGGCAGTCCGGCGCGAACAGGCCGGTGGCCGCGACGAGCTCAGCCCAGCGGGACCAGGTCTGGCCGGAGACCGAATCGAGGTCCGGCGCGGTGAAGCCGTGCTTCCCTCGGCGCATGACCGAGTCCGGAACGACACCCGCGTAGGCTGCCCGCAGACACGCCTTGCCCTCGAAATCCACAACCTTCGCGTCATCGCCCAGTCGCGCCGCGGCGCTCACGACGGCATTGCCGAGGAACGGATACCGGCCCTCGATCGAGGCCTTCATGAGCATGGAGTCGCCATGGTCGCCCAGCAGGTGACCGGAGAGTTGGACGTAGACGTCGGCGACGGAACGCAGTTGCATCGGCGACAGCCGACGGGCCTCCTCGTCCGAGAAGGGGATCAGCCTCGTCCGCCAGAACTCGTTTCCCGTGACCGCCTCAAGGGCTCTTGAGGAGAGGTATGTGGTTCGGCGATCGTCGAGCCTGCGCCAGTCGACCTCCCAGCTGAACTCCGGGTTTCCCCAGGCCTGCTCGTTCTCGCTACGACCGGAGCGTTTGAACCGGGTTGCGCTGTCGAACGCGTACGAGTCATAGCCGAAGAACAGTTCGTCGGCCCCCTCGCCGGATACGACGCCCTTGATGCCGTTGGTGCGCACGGCCTCCGCCAGCATCATCGCCGCCACGTTGTAGGTCTCGCGCTGCGGATAACAGCAGTGCCGGACCATCTCCTCGAACTTCGTCAGAACGTCCTGGTGCCGGCACAGGATCTGCTCGTGTTTGCTACCGATCTTCTCCGCTACCTCGCGCTGGAACCTGCCCTCGTCGAGCGCCGGATCGTCGAAGACGACGGAGAACGTCCGGACCGGCCGGTCGAGCAGTTGGCTGCACTCCACCGCTATCGCGGTGGAGTCGAATCCACCGCTCAGATAGGCGCCGATCTCCACGTCAGCATGCAGACGGTCGTACGTCGACTGCCGCACGCTCTCCCGAAGCTCCTCGGCGGAGACGGGCGGGCCGCTGTCTGTGAAGTCGCCGTATCGCCAGTAACGGACGGTCTCCTGCCCGTCGGCGTCGAACCGGACGACACAGCCGGGAGGTACCGCCAGCAGGCCGTCCACGAGCGTACGCGGCGCGACGATGTTGCCCAGCGAGAAGTACTGGTCGATGGCGCCGACATCCACCTTCCAGGCCCGGTCGAGGCACTGCACCAGCGGTTTGATCTCCGAGCAGAAATGCACCCGATCGCCATCCACGGCGTAGTACAGCGGGCAAATCCCGAATCGGTCCCGAGCGAGCAGCAGACTGCTGTCAGCTCGGTCGAAGATGACGGTGGCGAACTGTCCGTCCACCAGGCCGAGCCCTTCGATGCCGTAACGGGCCACGAGTTCCGGGACCACGGCGACGTCGACACCGTTGTGCCCTGATTCGGCTCCGCATCGCTCGCGGAGCGCCCGGTGGTTGAACACCTCTCCGTTGGTCATGGCGAGGTAGCGACCGCTGCGGTCCTCCGCCGGTTGCCACCCGTCGACCAGACCCGTCATGCCGAGGCGCGCGAGCTTGGCCGACAGCGTCCCGGTGTTCAGCGAGTAGGTCTCGTCCGGCCCCCGATGGACGATCCGGGAGTGCATGGCGGCTACGAGGCCCCGGTCGAATCGTTCGGTCGGTGAGTAGGTTCCACAAACCCCGCACACGGTGTCACGCACTCCGCTCGGACAGCTGGAGGACCAGATCCTGGAGGTTCCTGGCGCGCAGGATGTCTCGAACGCCGACGTCCATCCAACCCAGCTCCTTGAGCTTCGTCACCAGGATCACGGTCGAGGCCGAGTCGCCTCCGATGTCGAAGAAGTTGTCTGCCAGACCGGCGTCAGTCGTTCCGGTGAGGCGCCGTACGAGTTGGAGAATCTGCTCCTCCACGGGCACCGCGACGGCAGTGTCCGGCTCCGCGCGTCGGCCGGCCCGCAGCGCGTCCCGGTCCACCTTGCCGTTGCGGGTGTACGGCAGCGCGTCGACCCGTTGGATCACCGAAGGAACCTTGTAGCCGTCGAGGACCGACTCCAGGTACCCGCGAACCTCCCGCGCGGTGGCGGCACCCAGGTAGTAGCAGACCAGGGCATCCGCTGCGGCCTGGGCAGAGCCGTCGTGCGACTCGGCGGTGACCACGGCCTCGACAACTCCCGGGCAACGACAGGCGGCGCTCTCGATCTCACCCGGGTCGAGGCGGTAGCCGCGCACCTTCAACTGCCGGTCAACCCGTTCAACGAAGAAGTACTGTCCGTCCCGTTCCTCGACCACATCGCCGGTCCGGTAGACCCGGGCCCCGTTAGCGTCGCGAAAGTGCTGCACACCCGTCGGCGTCAGGTATCCGAGCGCGACACACTCGCCAGTGATCACCAACTCTCCCCGGGGCACGTCGCTACCGGCGGCGTCGACCGCCGTCGGCAGGGGCTCCAGGCGGAGAGCGCCCTCGCCCACCAGGTCGCCCAGCGGTACCCCGTCGGTGCACTGGTCCGGGTTCAGTGGATCGGTGAGGAGATTGCAGATCGTGGTCTCGGTCGTCCCGTAGGCATTGTGGAACGCCGCCACCTCGGACCATCTCCGCACCACTGCCGGGCGGCACGCGCCACCACCGTTGATCACGTGCTGAAGACTCATCGCGGACGTCGGTTCGGTGGCCGTCAGCGCGAACGGCGTGGTCTTGAGGTGGGTGATCCGGAAATCCTCGAGCGTGGCGCCGAGCGTGCCGCCAGGTCGCAGCTGCTGCTCGGGAAGAATCACGAGGCATGCGCCGGCAGTCAGCGTCCAGAAAATCTCCGTGATGCAGCCGTCGAAGGTCAGCCGGGCGAACTGGAGCGTGCGGGACCGCGCCGTCACCTCCAGCCGCCGCACATGGTCCTGGATGACCCGCGCCAGCGGATCGACCCGGACAAGTACGCATTTCGGCTCACCGGTCGAGCCCGAGGTGTGGATCGCGTAGCCGATCCGGTCGCCATCGCCCGGCTCGCTGCCGACCATCCGCGACTGCTGTTCCTCTGCGGCTCCCCACGGGAGCGTCGAAGCTGCGACGAGCGCGGGGATCGGCGACCGGTCCTCCGTACGGGCCACCACCCTGATGCACAGCGAGGCGACCTTGCTCGCGTTCTGGGTTTCGCTGTCGCGTGGGTCGATGAACACGAACGGACACCCGGCAGCCATCGCGCCGATCATGGCGACGATGGAGGACGCAGTCCGCGTGGCCTCGATTCCTACGAACTCCCCGGGCCTGGCCGAGGTCTGAAGTTTTGCGGCGAACTCGTCGACGTACTCACCGAGTTGCCGATAGGTGATCACCTCGTCGGCAGTAGCGAGGGCGTCATGCGATGCGTAGCTCGAAATGGCGGTCTCGACCGCCGATACGATTGAGCTCTGTTTCATGATCAGATCCCAGCCCTCATGCCACGGTGTGTGAGAGAGTGCCAACGCCGTCGACGACGGCCTTTATCACGTCGCCCGGGGAAATCACCGCAGCTCCCGGCGTACCGGTGCAGATCACGGTTCCCGGGGCGATGGTGCGGCCGGCGGTGAAGTACTCGACCAGGTACCCTAGGTCGTACTTCATGTCGGATACGGTGGCGGTGGCGATGACCTCACCGTTGCGTACCGTCGATACGCGAATGGCCTGGAGAGCGGCGTCATCGAACTCGTCCAAGGTCACCAGCTGCGGCCCCACGCTGCAGAAGGTGTCGAATCCCTTGGCCCAGGGGATGTACCGCGGGTTCTCCCGAATCACGTCCTCTGCCGTCATGTCGAGGACGGCGGTGACCCCGACGATGACCGAACGCCATCTGTCGCGGCTTACGTTCTTGCAGGTCTTGCCCACGATGAGGCCCAGTTCCGCCTCGGCGGTCACGCGCTTGCTCTGGGAGGGGAGCGAGATCTGCTGGCCGTTGCCGATGAGACAGCTACGCGGCCGCAGATAGGATCCGGGGCCGGATGCCGGCTGCGGTGCGTTCAGGTCGGCGGAATGGCCCCGGTAGTTCAGCCCCGCACCCCAGATATCGCCGCTGTCCATGATGGTGGCGGCATTCTCGAGCGTGCGGCTGGTGGCCCGCGCGGCGCTGATCTGGTCCGCGATCGTCGTTCGGTGGGACTCCAGTAGATCGTTCATGAGCAGCCCCTGGACGCCGGACAGTGGCACCCAGCCGCCGTCACCTCGGCTGGCGAAGATCTGGTAGCCGCCCTCGACAGCGAATCGGGCCAGCCTCATCGGGCACCTCCAGTGACCGGGGCGTCCAGGGACTTCATGGCGGCCTCAATGGAGCTGACCATCTGATCCGCCGCCTCACGGATATCGTTCTTGTGGATACTGCGCTGAGCCAGTCCAGCGGCCTTTTCCATCAGGATCGCCGGCTCCAGGCCGTGCTCCGCGCAAATCTTCTCGATGAATGGGAAGTAGCCGGAGTGCACCCCGATCACGCCGCCGAGCACCTGTAGGTTCCGGTTCTCCGGGAGTGGTTCGAGGCTGGTTCGGCAGTATCCTGCGATACGCGCCAACTCCTGGTAGGAGTACTTGTCCTCGCCGAGGATGCTCATAATGCCGGCGAGTGACTCGGTCTCCGCATTGCCTGCGCCACGGCCGATCCCGTCCAGCGTACCGTCGACAATCACCGCACCTGTTTCCAGCGCGGCAATGCTGTTCGCGTTCGCCAGACCGAGGTTGTCGTGACCATGAAAGCCGATCACTGGGCACAGGTCCTTCACGACGTGGATGTACTCCTTGACATCGTTCGGCAGCATTGAGCCATAGGAGTCCACGATGTACAAACCGGCCAATCCCGACGGGATTCCGCTCAGCATCTTGGGTATCTCGGATGCGGGAGTGGCACTAGACTTCATGAGGTTGAGATAGACCTCGTCACAGATTTCGACCGCCTGCTCGATATAGTTCAGGTTGTCCGCGACCTGGCTGGCCTCCATGCCGAGCCGGACGAAGGACATACCCTGGTCACATAGATCAGTCAGGGTCGACAGCCGACTGAACTCCGGTTGGGAGAACATGCCCCACGAGGACGAGGTGAGGTTGGACCGGGCAATTTCGCACCACCGGTCCAGCTTGATGTTGCTGGCCGTGAATCCGGCCCGCTCGGCTTCGAATCCGATGCCGTGTCCGATTTCGATCTTTTGGATGGGCGTACTGTCCAGGCGGCGCAGAAGGGACGCTACGAAATTTTCGTCCATCTGGAAGTTCACCGCGTAGGAGCCTTCGCGGAGGGTGGCGTCGAGAACTTCAACGGCCGGATTTCGGAAAGGCGGGGCGAGTGGCGCGGACACTGTCAACTCCCAACCTGCTCGCTTGTGCTGATTGTTACTGGAGCGGCTGATCCGAAGGTTCCGGAAGCCTGGATCAGCCGGTGCTGAAAACGTAGACAGTGCCGTCCTCGGGCGGTCCTCGGCAATTCCCCGTGAGTCGTGCCTCGGTAACCCGCAGCGACGATGGGCAGCCCGCGAGGTGGATCTGACAGGGCTGCGCGAATACGAGAGTCCCGCCTACTGGACGAGCCGGGACTAGATGGTGAGTCAGTGCCGGATCAGGTCAGTTGCAGGCAGTAAGCACGAACGAGCTCGTTCATGCGGTAGCGGCCCTGACCTATCGCATTGAGCAGGTGGAAATCGACCAGTTCCTCGAGCAGCCGAACGGCCCGGGAGACGGACAGGTTTGCCATCCTCGCCACCTGGTCCGGCTCGATGTCCTGTACCTCGATGCGCCCGAGCAGCCGGAACAACCGCTGGTGTTCAGGGTCGAGCCAATAGAAGGACATGTCGAAGGCGGCGGCCACCCCGGTGTTCTCGGTGTTCAACTCGGCCAGCCGGGACTCGTTGTCCGCGAGCCGCGCGGCCAGGTAGGACACGCTCCAACTGGTCCGGTCGCGTAGCCGAACCGCAGCGCTGCGGATGGCGAGCGGCAGCCGCCCGCAGAGGCGCAGGATCTCGTCCACGGCAGCCGTCTCCGCGAGCGGCCGGTCGTCACCCACCACGCTGTTGAACAGGTCCCGTCCTGCCGCGATGGAGAACTCGGACAGCGATAGCTGACAGGTCGAGTGCAGGCTGGGCAGCCGCCGCCGGCTGGTCACGATGGTCAGACATCCGGCCGCGCCGGTCAGCAGCGGCGTGATGTGAGACGTGCTCGCAGCGTCGTCGAGGATGACCAGAACCCGCTTGCCGCGCAGCCGGTTGTGCCACGCCGCGCGCCGTCCATCCAGATCCGCGGGGATCGACTCGGTGGGTACGCCGGAAACACGCAGCAGCATGGACAGGACCGACGACACCTCCGTCCATCGTCCTCCGATGCCGTGCGCGCCGAGATCGACGAAGATCTGACCGTCCGGGTACGTCGCCGCGAGCCGCCGACCCAGGTGCAGGGCGAAGGCGGTCTTGCCGATACCCGCCATCCCGTCGATCGCGACGACGGCCGCTGGCACCACACCCGCCCCTTCGATGTGCCGCCGCAGCGCCTGCACCACTGTGGCTTCTTCCCGTTTCCGGCCGGTGAGCCGAACCGCCTCGGCCGGCAGGTTGTGCCACGGGTACGCCGGCTCGGACGCGGCGACCGGCGCGACGGCGGTCGGCGCGGCGGTGACCGGGTCGGCGGCGGTCGGCTCGGCGTCGGCCGGCACACCGTTCGCGAGAATCCGCAGGTGCAGTTCCTGCAACTGCGGCTCCGGGTCCACACCCAGTTCGTCGCGTAGGAGACGGCGGGCGGTGTCGAACACCTTCAACGCCTCCGCCCGGGCACCGGAACGGCACAACGCGATCATCAACTGCGCCACGAAGCGCTCACGGAACGGGTTCTCGGCCACCGCCTTGGTCAGCTCGCCGATGAGCGACGTATTTTCGCCGCTCTCCAGTTCGAGATTGAAACATTGTTCGAGAACGGTCAGCCGCAGTTCCTCAACGCTGACGACCTGGGACAGCAGTGGCGCGCTGGTCAGCCCGGCCAGAGCCCGTCCGCGCCAGATCGACAGGGCGGAGCGCAGTGCCTTGATCTTGAGCGCCGGCTCGGTTTCCAGTCCAGCCAGCTCCACCTGCCGGGTGAACTCCTCGAGGTCGAGCGTCGCGTCCGCGCGGTCGAGCTGATAGCCGTCGCCGACCGCACAAATCGTGACCCCGGTACCCGCCAGCAGATGGCGCAGATGTGACACCGCGTTGCGGATCTGCTTGGAGGCGGTCGACGGTGCGACGTCGCTCCACACCGCGTCGACGAGTCGGGAGAGCGCGACCGGCTTACCGTCGGCAAGAAGGAGCATCCCCAGGACGATCTGTTGCTTCGCGCCGTTGATACGGATCGTCGTATCGTGCGCCTGACAGTCGAGCGGTCCGAGGATACGAAACACCGTAACCGGCACTAGTTACCCCCGTAACTAGGTGGCGATCTGTCGGGCGGTGCCGCTACCCGACGACGGTGGTCAAACCGGATCTCGCCATTGCCGGCAGGCGATGAGCAGGTCTGTCTTCACAGCAGCGTGAAGCGCAATCGGGTCCGGGGCCGTTACGATAACGACGCCTCGAACCCTTCGTCAATGATGAATATGACACCCAGACAGCATCGCGTGACTGTGGGTAATCGCCACAGTGATGACGTCCGAGGTACCGCGCCGTGCCGATGCCCTCCCCGGGGGATGGAGGGCATCGGCGTAGGCGGACCGCGGAACTCCACGGGTTCACCCAGCACGGTGTCGAGCCGGATATCTCGAAGTCACGGGTTGCCAGCCGATGATGCCGGGCGTGCCACCCGGCGGTCTTGTACGAATTTGACGTGACGGCCGGAGTGCGACGCAAGGTCCGGCCGTGCCCGCACAAGACTTCCGCAAGGTCCTCGCCGACTGACCTGGTTGGCACGGGCCCGGGGCCGTGGAGTCGTCGGACAGGCCCTGGTCACCCCGCGAACGCTGCCTTCAGCGCGTCCGCGGAGACTCCCTCCGGCAACGGAAGCCCCAGGAGGACGAACAGTGCGGTCAGGAACGCCACGCGCTCGGATTCGCCGATCGTGCCGCCACGGCGGATGGTCTTCGCGGTTGGTCCGACGGCCTTGAACGCAGCCGCGAAATCGGCGGCGGAGAGCGCCGTGACGATTTGTCCGGCCGCCTGCGAGGGAGCGGTTTCCTGCTCACCGGAGCCGGCCGCCGCCGTTGCGTGATCCTTCGCGATCCTGCCGATCTGCTCGCCCATCTGGGCCTTCACCGAGACCGTCTCGTCCGGTCGGCCGGCGACGAGCAACGCACCGTCCAACCATTGCGGCTCGACGCTCTGCGCGGACCCGACACGGGCCACCGGCACCACCAGGACCGGCGGGTGCTCGACATCGAGGTCGAACATCAGCAGACGCAGCCACAACAGGTCGGTTGCGACCGCGTCCGTGGAACAGACGATCACCGGGGCCTCCGCAGCGAACTCGGTCGCCGCGTCGAGCAGCGGCGTTCCCTGCAGCGACGCCGAGGAAGTCGGGCCCGTCCCGGTCGACTCGGTGAAGCTACGCGCCCTCAGCGCGGGCGACCAACGGACGTCTCCGGCGGGGTCCGCCTTGAGCACGGCGAGCGGTACCCGGCCGAGCGAGAAGGATTCGGCGCGGTCGGCATGCCCGGCCTCCATCAGGTCACTCAGGTAGGCGTCCACTGCCTGCTCGTGGCTTCGGCCATCGTGCCGGCCCGCCCGTACCACCTTCCCGGTCTTGATGATCGGTGGCGTCAGCCAACTGGCCGGGTCGGCACTGGGCTCGTGCGGCCCGAGGCCGAACCGGACCGGCAGCCCGGTGGCGAGCGCGAACTCCAAATCGGCAGCCGAGTGCGCCGGGTTGACGATGACCGCACCGGTGCCGAACTCGGGCTTGACCCAGTCCGCGACCCACACCGGAAGCAGATCACCGTGCAGTGGATGGCGCACGAAGCGGCCACTGAAGTACGGCCGTCTCTGCACCTCGGATCCCGCGAGCGCCTCATGGTCCGGATGAACCGCCACCGCGCAGGCTGCGGTGAACGGCGACCAGTCGGTCGTGAAGGTGCTGAGAGCACCACCGCTCGCCGCGCCCGTCACCGGGTCGGCGAACGGCAGGTGAAAGACCGCCCCCGGTGCCCGACGCAGCGCCTTCTGCTGCTTGGCGTCCAACCGCGAGCCCCAGGACGGCGCCGACCCCTTGGCCACTGCGGCGAGCGCGGCCGGTGAGGGCGTGTAGGTCAGCGTCCAGGGTCCTGCCTCCTCGTCGTCGGCGCTCACTGCGAGCCTTCCCGCGGACGCCAGGGCCCGCAGCACGGCCACCGTGGACATCGCCGACGCCGACGCCGAGGTGCCACGAAGCACATCGAGCCTCTCGCAGGCGGCGGTCACCGCTTTCAACCGCCGCTCATGCAGGTCATTCGCCGCAGCGCCGATTGTCATGATCTTGCTAGTCACGTTTCGCCTCCACCATTGGGTCGCCAGGACCACCGACATAGTAGGGCCCGATATCCCCAGAAAATGCGCACGGGTGTGGCCTTTGGGACAGATCAAGAACGTACAAGACCTGATGGCCGGGAGCCGACACGATCGAGCCGACAGGACCGTCCGCGGTCTGATTGGTTTGGAGCGGATGCAGCGATGGCGATAGACGATTCCGGTACTCGAGTGGAGCGACTCTCGGTTGGCCAGGAGCAGTTGTGGTTCCTTGAGCAACTGGCACCCGGACTCGCCACGTACAACGTCGCGGTGGCCCATCGGATTCGCGGACCGCTGGACAGCGCGGCACTCAGGACCGCCCTCACCGAACTCGTCCGGCGACACGAATTGCTGCGTGGGACAGTGACCACGGTCGACGGTACGCCCGGGATGGTGATCGCTCCGCCGTCGGATGTCCCACTTCCGGTCAGCGATCTGACCGACGAAGCTCCCGAGTCGCGTGAAGCCACCCTCGCGGAGAGCCTGCGGGAACACGCCACCATGGCGTTCGACCTCACCGGCGGACCGCTGTACCGGTTCAAACTGTTCCGCCTCGGCCCGGACGAACACGTGTTGTCCCTCGCCTTCCACCACATCGTCACCGACGGATGGTCGACCAGCCTGCTGCTGAGGCAGCTTCCGGACGCGTACGCCGCCGCCCGCAGCGGCGACGGGACGACCTCGGCCAAGCACGACTCGGCCGATGTCGTCCGCTATGTCGACTTCGCGGCCGCGCAACGCGCCGCGCTCGACGACGGTGAGCTGGAGGAGCAGCTCCAGTACTGGCAGCAGCAGTTGGACGGCGCCGTCCCACTGGAGATTCCCACCGACCGGCCGCGCCCGGCCGAGCCGAGCTTCGCCGGTACCTCCGTGGCAGCCGATCTGCCCGTCGGACTCGTCAAGGCCGTGCGGACGCTGGTCGACCGGGAGGGCGTGTCCCCGTTCACGGTTCTGTCGTCCGCGCTGATCGTGGTCCTCAGCCGATACAGCGGTCACGACGACATCTGCCTGGGCACGGCCGCGCTCGGGCGCACCGACCCGGACCTTGAGCAGGTGGTCGGATACTTCACGAACATGGTGGTGCTTCGCACCACGCTGCACGACGATCCCAGCTTCACCGAGCTCGTCGGCCGGGTTTCCGACACGATGCTCGACGCATACGACAACCAGGACGTGCCCTTCGAACGTGTCGTCGACCGTCTCAGCCCGCACCGCGACCCGGGCCGTAATCCACTGTTCGGGGTCTGCGCCCAGTTCCTCACCGACCACACCGCCGGCACCAGTCTGGACCTGCCCGGACTGACCGCGGAGGCTGTCGAAGCGCCGTCCCTCGGAGCGCGTTTCGACCTGGCCTTGACGTTCGTCGAGTCGCCGGAGCGGTTGCGGGTGTTCGTCGAGTATGCCCTCGACATCTTCGACGGCTGGCGGATCGACGCCCTGGTCCGTCATCTCACCCAGGTGCTCTCCACGGCGTGCGCACAGCCGGACCGGCCGGTGTCGGAACTGCCACTGCTGGACGAGAAGGAGACTGAGGAGCTGCTGGCAGCCGGCACAGGTGAGATGCTCGTCCACGCCGACGAGCCGGTCCACGTCGCGATCGCCCGTCGAGCGCAGGAACAGCCGAACCATCTCGCCGTAACGTGCGAAGACGACAGTTTGACGTACGGCGAGCTGGATCGCAGGGCGTTCGAGGTCGCCGCCTTCCTGCGCAGCCGTGGCGTAGGTGAGGGTCAGGTCGTCGCCGTCGCGGTGGAGCGGGACCTGGACGCGCTCGTCACGCTGCTCGGCGTCCTCAAGGCCGGTGCCGCCTTCGCGGTCGTGGACCCCTCGCACCCGGCCGGTCGGCTGGAGTACATCCTGAAGGACACCGCTGCGCCCGTGGTCATGACGCAGTCCCGCGTCCGGGACGGGATCCCGGAGACCGGGCCATGGTCGATCGTGGAGATCGACAAGGAACGGGAGGCGTTCGCCGAGGCGGCAGCCGCGGCCCAGCCCTGGACTGAGGTGGGCCGGGACTCGCTCGCCTACGTCCTGTACACCTCGGGTTCGACCGGGCAACCCAAGGGTGTGCTCATCGAACACCGCGCACTCCAGTCGTTCATCGCCTCGTACCGTCGGGTCTTTGATCTCCAGCCCGACGACAGGATGCTCCAGCTCGCGGCGCTGACGTTCGACATGTCGCAGGGAGAGATCTTCGCCGGCCTCACCGCCGGGGCGAGTCTGGTCCTCGTCGACAAGGAGACCGGGACTTCGCCCACCGGGATCGCCACGCTCATGCGCCAGCAGAAGGTCACCTACATCTGCATGTCACCGGCGATGCTGGCGCTGGTCGAGTCAGGACCGTACCCGGCGCTGCGGAAGATCATGGCGGGCGGTGAGGCGGTACCGGCCGAGATGGTCGCCAAGTGGAACCTGCCGGGACGTCGACTGATCAACTGCTACGGCCCTACCGAGGCCGCGGTCGGCTGCACGTCCTACGAGTGCCCGCACGAGCCCGCTCGCAGCGCGCCACCGATTGGCAGGCCCTTCACCGACCGTCGCATGTACGTGGTCGACAAGGCCGATCGCCTGGTCCCCCGCGGTGTCCCCGGGGAACTGCTGATCGGCGGTGAGGAGGGCCTGGCCCGCGGCTACCTGAACCAGCCGGAGCTGACCGCAACCGCGTTCGTCGAGGACCCGTTCCGACCCGGTAGCCGGGTCTACCGCAGCGGCGACATCGTCCGCTGGAACAGCGACTACCAGCTGGAGTTCCTGGGCCGCGCCGACGGGCAGATCAAGTTGCGGGGTCTGCGAATCGAGCTGGAAGAGATCGAGTCGGCGCTCATGTCGCACCCGGATGTCGGCGTCGCCGCGGTGGCCCTACGACCGGATCGCCGGGGCGAGGGGCGTCTGGTCGGGTACGCCGCTCCCGCCGCCGACCGGCAGCCGGATGCCACGGAGCTACGCGCCCACCTCGCCGAACGGCTGCCCGACTACATGATTCCGACCGCCTGGGTGTTCCTCGACGAGCTGCCGCTGACCACGGCGCGCAAGGTGAACCGCAAGGCGCTGCCGGACCCGGTCGACGTCGATCCCGAGGAGGACTACGTCGCGCCGGAGGGCGACACCGAGACGGCTATCGCCCGGATCTATGCCGAGGTGCTTGAGGTCGACCGGGTGAGCGCGACGGTGGCGTTCTTCGCTGCCGGCGGCAACTCACTACAGGCGATGCGAGTGGTCAGTCGTCTGGGCAAGGAGTTCGGTGTGAAGCTGCGCATGCGAACGATGTTCGCCGACGCGTCGGTGCGCTCGGTCGCAGCCGAGGTGGACCGGCTGGTCCTGACGCGGGCGGCGAAGGCCACGGGAGGGTCCGGCAGTGGACGCTGACCTGCTGGTGCCGTTCGGCGACGGCGACGGCGACGGATCACCCCTGTACTGCGTACACTCAGCCTCCGGCTCCGCCTACACCTACCTACCTATGTCCGGGATGCTCGACGGTCGGCGCGTGGTGGGCATCGAGGCGCCGGGGTACGACAGCGACGACCTGCCCCCCACCGATCTGCGCACCCTCGCGGACCGCTACGCCCGCGTGGTGGCGGACGACTGTGGGACGTCCGAGGCGTGTCTGCTCGGCTGGTCCATGGGCGGATCGGTCGCGTACGCCATGGCTTGGCGGCTGCGGGCGATGGGGATCGCCGTGCCGCTCGTCGTGCTCGTCGACGCGCTCATGCACCACACCGAGGCGGTACCCGCGACGCGCGAGATCCTCACCAGGTTCGCCATCAATCTGGCCAGGGAGGGCGGTGGCGGCCAGGTCGAGGACCGCGTGGTCGCCGAGCTACGCGCCTGGCCGGCCGACGCGCCGGTCACGCAGGCGTGGCCGCTACTGCGCCGCGGCGGCCTGATCCCCGAGGAGTTCGACGCGGACACGCTCAATCGCCGATTCGAGGTGTTCCGGCGTAACGTCCACGCTCTGCACCGGTACGCGCCCGAGCCCGGATACCCCGGCCGGTTGCTTGTCATCGACGGCGAGGATTCGGTACACGGCCACCAGCGGTGGACGGATGTGGCGCAGAACGTACGTGCCGTGACGGTGCCGGGTGACCATTTCTCGCTCTGGCGCGGCGCGGGCATGGCTGCGCTGGTTGAGCAGGTCAGGGAGGCACTACGCGAGGCGTGTCCAGCGGCCCAGAAGGTCCGGGCGTGACCACACGGCACGATGTGAAGTCGGGCGACACCACGGTCAAGAAGAGCCTGTGGCACAACAAGGACTTCCTGAGGTTCTGGTCCGGCGAGACCTTCTCGCTGTTCGGTGCGCAGATCACCATCCTGGCTCTTCCGCTGACCGCGGTGCTCACCCTCGACGCCAGACCCGAGGAACTCGGCGTCCTTCGATTCCTGCAGATGGTGCCGTACCTGCTGTTCGGGCCGCTGTTCGGAGTATGGGTCGATCGCTACCGGCGCCGTACGGCGATGATCGGGGCGAACGTCGTCCGCATGGTGCTGATCGGGCTGGTGCCGGTCCTGGCCGGACTCGGTCACCTGAACATGCCGCTGCTACTCATGATCACCTTTTGCGTCGGGATGGCCGCGGTGCTGTTCGACATCAGCTGGATGTCGTTCGTTCCCACGCTGATCCGTGATCCGGACCACCTCGTCGACGCCAACTCGAAGCTGGCCGCCACGTCCGCAACCGCCGACGCGGCCGGGCCCGGCGTGGCCGGATCGCTGGTGAACCTGCTGACAGCGCCTGTCGCGATGGCCGCGAACGCGGCGACCTACCTCGGCTCGGTCATCTCGCTGCTACTCATCCGCACCGAGGAGACGCCACCCCCGGCCACGGCGAAGCGGCGAATCCGGACGGAGCTGGCCCAGGGACTCAGCTTCGTCGCCCGTGACCGCCTGCTGCGATGGATCGCCCTGGTCGGTGGCCTGGCCAACTTCTTCATCTCCGCCACGCTGCCGATGTTCATCCTGTTCGCGGTACGCGACCGGGAGATCGCCTCCTCGGTGCTCGGTCTGACCTTCTCGATCGGGGCGTGCGGCGGAATCATCGGCGGGATCGTCTGTCGACGGCTGATCACACGGCTGCGCCTCGGTCGTGTCTACGCTGGCGGGCTCTGCGTCGCGTTCATCCCCACCGTGCTGCTGCCGGCGGCCAACGGGACGCCCTTCGTGCTGGGCGTCCTGTACACGGTCGCGTGGTTCCTCGGATCGCTCGGGCTGACGATCGTCAACATCGTGATCATGAGTGTGCGGCAGAACATCACGCCTCCGTCGCTGCTGGGCCGGATGAACGCGGCGGTACGCGCCGTGATGTTCGGGCTCGGTGCGCTCGGCGGCCTGGTTGCGGGGTTCATCGCGGCCGAGGTCGGGGTGCGCGAGGCTCTCTGGATCTCGACGGGCGGGTCGGTGGTGTTCGTGCTGTGCGCCGTCGCGTTGTCACCGCTCACCCGGCTACGCACCATGCCGCAGACCGCAGCGGACCCTGACTGACGAGGCCGCGTCGAGGTCCACGTCCACGCTGCGTGCTCGGCCGACGTGGTCAGCCTCGCCGCGCCCACTCGGCCGGATCGGAAGGAGGTTGCCTGATGCCCCATGCGATGGCCGCGGACGGGACACCTGTCGCTTTCGACCTGCGAGGAACCGGGCCCCCGCTCGTCCTGCTCTCCGGCCAGGCGAACAACCGCCACTGGTGGGACCGCGTACGCGGCGACTTCGACGACTCGTACACCACGATCGCGGTCGACTTCCGGGGCACCGGTGAAAGCGGCAAGCCCAACATCCCCTACAGCACCAGAGGGTTCGCCGACGATGTCCGGGCGGTGCTCGACGAACTGCGCGTCGAGTGCGCCCACGTGTATGGCACATCGATGGGCGGACGGGTCGCACAGTGGCTGGCCATCGATCACCCAGACCGGGTGGGTGCGCTCGTCCTCGGCTGCACCTCGCCCGGCGGCCCGCAATCGGTGGAGCGCGACCGAAGCGTCCGCCGGGCCCTCGCCGTGAACCAGCCCGCCGCCGCGCTCCTCGACCTGATGTACACGCCCGCCTGGCTGGCGGCGAATCCTGGACCGGTGACCACGCTGGGCGATCCAGCGATGCCACCATTCGCCCGGGCACGTCATCTGGCCGCCAGCAGCCAGCACGACGCGTGGGACTCGCTGCCGCAGATCACCGCGCCGACCCTGGTCATCCACGGAACCGACGACCGGCTGAGCCCTGTGGAGAACGCCCGCCTGCTGGTCGAGCGCATTCCCAACGCGACGCTGCTGCTGATTCCCGGCGCCCGCCACGCCTACTTCGAGGAGTGCCGAGAGGTCGCGGGGCCACGTGTGCTCAGCTTCCTGGCCGAAGCCGGGTCGGCAAGGTGACCGCGACAACTGACCGTGCCGCCCACCAGGCAGCCGGGTCCTGGCCTCCCGGCTGGCCAGGACCGGCGGTACGGCGGTAAACGGGCCTTGTACATTCGTGACGTGGACGCGGGCCAGCAGGTGACAGCGTGGCGGCCGGCGGTGGACGGCATCGTCGAGGTGCTGCACGCCCGGTTCACCAGGCACGCGTACCCGATGCACACCCACGGCTGCTGGACTCTGCTGATCGTGGACGATGGCATGATCGAGTACGACCTGCACCGCACTCACCACGGCGTACTACAGTCCCAAGTGACGCTGCTGCCACCGGACGTGGCGCACGATGGCCGGGCGGCGAGCCCCGGAGGCTTCCGCAAACGGGTGCTCTACCTGGAGCCCTGGATCCTCGACCCCGGACTCATCGGCGCGGCCGTGGACGACCCGAACCTGACCGAGCCGGTGCTGCGGCACCGGGTACACCTACTGCACCAGGCGCTGGTCCAGCCCGGCGAGGAGTTCGCCGCACAGAGCCGCTTCGCGCTCATTTGTGAAGGGCTCGCCCAACACCTCCGCCCGGCACCCATCGACCGACCCGAACCGGCGCTGGCCCGCCGGCTGCGCGGCCTGCTGGACGAGCGGGCGGTGGCCGGAGTGACGCTGGAAGAAGCCGCTCAGGAGCTGGACGCCAGCTCGGCGCACCTGGTGCGCTCGTTCACCGCCGCGTACGGGCTGGCGCCGCACGCGTACCTGACCGGACGGCGCATCGACGCGGCCCGGCGGCTGCTGCTGCGGGGCGTACCGGCGAGTCAGGTCGCCGCCACGACCGGCTTCTACGACCAGCCCCACCTGACCCGGCACTTCCGTCGCTACCTTGGCGTCACCCCCGGCCGGTACGCCGCCGGGTGACTCCCCGCTGGCCTCGGCCTCGCGGACATCCCTACCCGGGCCAGTTGGTTAGGTAGTCGTCAAACGACAGGTCATCGGGCCGCTGGCCACCGATCTCGACGTAACCGTCGATGTCCCGGTCGTACGGTGGGCCCACGATGATCGGTATCTCATGGGTGGAGTGACGGGCCAGGAACCGCCACACCGCCCGGTTGAGCACCGGCTGCCGAGAGTTCGCCGGAGCCTCCGGACCACCACGATGGAAGAACACCACCCGACCGTCGGCATCGCGTACCGCCTGCCCCAGGCAGAGCCGCTCCCGACATCGAAAACACGCCAGATAGCCGAGCTTCGACACATCCCACCCGTTACTCGGGTAGTCGGCGAAGTCGTCCTCGGGCCAACCGGCAAGGTAATCATCAAACTCGATGTCACCAGGCTCGTCGCCGCCGATCGTGGCTGGCGACCCGGGCGGCTCCCACATCTCGTCGTACTCAAGCTGAGAGTCGTAGATCACCTGCAACTGGTGACCGGCATGCTCCGCGAAAATCTTCCACAACGCCCCCGACATCTCCCGCGACTGACTGTGCTTAGGGATACTCGGGTGCGCGTAGGCGAAGTAAATGATGTCGTCCCACGAGTTACGCACCGGCTTGCCGAGAAAGAGGCGGACTCGTCGGCAGAGGCAGAACAGGCTGGCGTCAATCCCCACAGGTCGTCCCCCCGTTCAGCCCGGCACGCCCATGCCACGCGCGCCCGGCATCCACAAGCCCAGCGGCCTTCCGTCCGGAGACCGGAACGCCACCCACATGTTCTGATAGGTCGCCAACCGCGCATCAGAGCGGTTGCCCCAGAAGCGTTTCATCATGCCCTCCACAGCCGCCGCGTCGACACCGGGCGCTACCTGGACCAGCAGCTCTCCGTCGTATTGCATGTTGGGCCCCGCGTCGCTGAGTCGGCCCGGAAACTGGTTGGGTTTGCCGGCGAACGTCTTGATCTGTCGTCCCAGCACGAGCTTGCCCGACGCGTCGTAGAACAACACGTCGTATCCCTGGACGTTGTCCCCGGCCACCTTCGGCGTCGTCCCAGCCGGACCGTAAAGGGCAAGCTCCGCGTTCTTTCGCGTCAGCGCCGGGCCGGCCTGCTTGGAGTGCTCGGCAACCAGGGAGTCGATCGCCGCCTGTAGGTCGGCACCGGAAAGGGCGAGTACGCCTCCGCAGCCGCCACACGCCGCATACGCACGCTGGGTATTGCGGGCGAGCACCTCGACGGGATTGACCGGCGCAGCCTCGGGCTCACCCGAGGCTGCCGCCTCGCTGGCCGCCGGGGCGGCGGTCGCGGGCGAGAGGCTCTGGCCGACCGCTGACGGTTGTGCCTCACCATCTGCGCCGCAGCCCGTCAGTACAACCGACAGCACCACCGCAAGAAACGCACTCGTCCCCGTACGCATTGACATGTGACCCTCCCCCGGTCGTCCAAGAGCCTAGACAGCATCGACCGACCTATGTGGTCTATCAGCCATCCGACAGGGCTCAGCGATCAAAGTGGACCGATGGGGCACTCACCAGGAACTGTGCCCCCACGGGGGGCCCGGATTGCCGGAAGTTGAACCACCAGGTTCTGGGTACGACCATTGGCACCCATCACCGCCCCACGTAGGGTGATCGGTTAGTCACGTTGAGCGCAACGGACCGGGCGGCGACTTGCGGATGATGACCAACACCCACAGGGCGAACTGCGCCAACGCGCAAAGGCCGGGCTGCACATGCTCCGGCTGTGGGGGCTCGCTACACGGCTGGCAAGGATGGACGGACCTCGCCGCCGACGGGCCAGAGAGACGCGACGACCGGCGGCGCGAACTCAAGGACGAAGTAGAAGCAGACCAACGGACCGGACGCCAGAAATCCAACGCCAACAACCGGCAAATCTACTTCGACCTCGCACGCCTGGACATTGCCGATTACTTGTGGGCCACCGACAGTCGGCCGAAGACCAACGGCCGACTGCCACGCGATGCTGAACCAGCACCGGTGTCATCCGATCTCGGCCGGATCGACACCCTCGGCCGAACCGTCATGAGGGACACGTGGCACGAGATCTCAGCCGACGTAGACAGCCTCGTCCGGAACGAGTCTGACGCCAGGGAGGTCAAGAAGCGCTTGGCCGACCACACCTGGTGCAGCCTACTGGTGGCCTTGATCCAGTTGATAGAGAGGATCAACAAGGCCCTCGACCTGCTCACTGATACCGCCAAGCAGTTCATCAAGGACGCGTTGTCCCGGCGGTTCGATTCGGGGCTGCCCCGGATGGTGACCGACGCCGTCATCCGCATCGTCGTAGACAAAGTGTGGTCAGCCCTGACGAGGCTACTGGAAGCACACTTTCCCCTCTTGGGAACAGACACCCTACGCGCCCTCCGGATGCTGGCCACCTTCACCTGCCCCTCTGTCGAACACCACCCGGAGGTCTACAAGCATGCCGTCAGGCCGCTCATGGGCGACACGCAGGAAATCATCACGGACGAGATCAAAGAGAATGTCGTAACCCTTTTCAGCACCTGGTGGCGGCGGCGCGCTCCGGAAGCACTCGCCTGACGCCCAGTCGGGGGCGACGGGGCCCGATGACTTGGCTGGGCGGTGCCTGGACCAGCGCACGACCCTTGCTACCCGCGTCCTGCGGCTGGCCGCCCAAAGCGGCGGCCAGACCCCTACCTCGCCTCCAGGGAGACATCCGTCGACTCCACACCACCGCCCGGCGTCGTCCAGTACGGCGCCTGGCCGGACTTGATCCGCTTGATCAGCACGAGGCGGTCGTCCTCGTCCAGCAGAATCGCCCGCACCGACCTACGCACGACCAACCCCTATCCACACCCGAGGCGATGCACGAGCGGCAACACACCCGTGTGATCTTCGGGTGACCGCTGGCGTCGTACCGCCGTCCCACCGACGCCGCCCCGGTCCAACGGCTCCCGAGCACCCACCGAGCGACCAACCGCTACCCGGGTACACGAAGAAGGCCCCGACCGGCAGAGTTCTGCCAAGTCAGGGCCTTGCTCGTTGGTGCGCCGCCAGGGACTCGAACCCCGAACCCGCGGATTAAGAGTCCGCTGCTCTGCCAGTTGAGCTAGCGGCGCTCGCTGACAACGGGGAGAACCTTAGCACGCACCCTGAACCGGGTTCCAATCCGATCCCCGGGTCCTCCCTTCGGTCGAGCTTTCCGGACATCTGACGAAAACCGTTCGCAAAGGGTGGGACCGAGGTGATGCCGGACGACAGCGATACGGCACGATGTCCGCCAAGTGCGCAACGACAGGGGTGGGGATGGGCAGGTTCGCGCGGGCCGGGGCGTTGTTGGGCGCCTTCGGGCTGGTGGCGTCGCTGGCATTGTCGGGTTGCGGTGAGAAGCGGGCGGCGGCCGAGTTCGTGCCGGGCCAGCAGGCTGGCCCGACGGATGCGGGGACGTCGGACACACCGCAGGTGCCGAGCGGCCCGCCGCTGGCGGTGACTCCTGCCGACGGGGCGAAGAACCGGCCGGTCAGCGTGGAGATCGGCGCGAAGCTGCCGGACGGTGGTCAGGTGTCGCAGGTCACGCTGAAGAGCGAGGACGGCAAGTCGGTCAAGGGCAAGCTGCGTACGGATGGATCGTCCTGGGTGCCGTCGGCGCCGCTGAAGTGGTCGACCCGCTACACCGCCACCGTGTCCGCAACGAGGCCGGACGGCTCGGTCAGCGAGGGAACGAGCACGTTCACCACGATGGCCAAGCCGAATTCGATGATCACCTCGGGGTTGTACCTGTTCGACGACCGGACGTACGGGGTGGCGATGCCGGTGGTGGCGGAGTTCCACCCGGGCATCCCGAAGAAGGACCGGGCCAAGGTGCAGAAGCGGATGTTCGTGCAGACGGATCCGCCGCAGCCGGGTGCCTGGCACTGGGTGAGCAACGGCACGCAGGCGTACTACCGCGCCCCGGAGTACTGGAAGGCCGGGACCAAGATCACCGTACGCATCGCGCTGGCCGGCATTCCGCTGAGCAACGGCCGGTACGGCAACGTCGACCGCAACGCCACTGCGAAGATCGGCTCCGCGTTCGAGATGAAGGTGACCAACTCGGACAAGCAGATGCGGGTGTACCAGGACGGACAGCTGATCAAGACGCTGCCGGTCAGCCTGGGCAAGAAGAAGACCCCGTCGTCCAGTGGCACGCTCGTGGTGATGGAGAAGAAGGAAGCCACCGTCTTCGACACGATGGACGACCCGGACCCGGCGAACCGGTACGTCACCGACATCCAGTTCGCCCAGCGTCTCACCTGGGGTGGCGAGTACATCCACGCGGCACCCTGGTCAGAGCACGTCCAAGGGCGGGAGAATGTCTCCCACGGCTGCGTGAACGTCTCGATGGCGAACGCGCGCTGGCTCTTCAAGCGTACGAAGATCGGCGATCCGATCACCATCACCGGCACCGAGCGCAAGCTGGCGGCGGGTAATGGTTGGACCGCGTGGAACCTGAGCTGGTCGGAGTTCGTCAAGGGCAGTGCGCTGCCAGTTCCGGACGGTGGCGCAGGTCCGGCTATATAACCGGACAAAGTATGTCACTATCCGGACATCCCGCTCCACGTGTTTCGGTTCACTCGCCGCAACGGGTACGTGAGTTGATGCGTCAGTGATGTGGACGGGCAGCGGACCACGACTGTGAGGACACGATGCGAGTTCGGGACCAGCGCAACCGGCAGAGGGTGATCGTCGCGGGCCTGCTCGCCGTGACGTTGGCGCTGACCTCCGCCTGCACCGGCGGCGGGAAGGGTGGCGACAAGGGGCCGGGCTGGCAGGACGGCGCCGATCAGCCGGCCGCGAAGGCGTCGGTGAGCATCAGCGAGCCGGCGGCGGGCGCCAAGGACGTGCCGGCGTCGGCGGCGATCGCCTTCACCACGGAGCAGGCCGAGGACGTCACGGTCAAGCTGACCGACGCCGAGGGCGAGGAGGTCGAGGGCACCCTCGCCGACGACGGCCGCAGTTGGCTGCCGTCGAAGGCGTTGACCTACGGCACCTCGTACACCGCCACCGTCACGGCGACCGGCGACGACGGCCTTCCGGCGACCGCGACCAGCGATTTCACCGTGATGAAGAAGCCCGCCAAGCAGGTACGCATCAGCAGCTTCCTCGGTGACGACCAGACGGTCGGGGTGGCCATGCCGCTCATCGTGAAGTTCGGTCGGGCCATTCCGGAGCAGTACCGCGCCGAGCTGCAACGCCGGATGACGGTGACCTCCCAGCCGGCCCAGGAGGGCATCTGGCACTGGGTCAGCCCCACCGAGGTCCGGTACCGGCCGAAGGAGTTCTGGCAGGCCGGTAGCAAGGTGTCGTACCGGGTGCAGGCCGGCGGGCTGCCGCTCGGCGACGGGTGGTACGGCCGGGCCGACCTGACCGTGGACATCACCATCGGGCGGAAGCTGCTCATGACGGTGGACAACCGGACCAAGCGGATGACCGTGACCCGGGACGGCGAGACGATCAAGACGATCCCGGTGAGTCTGGGCAAGAAGAGCACCCCGTCCTCCAGCGGCACCATGGTGGTGATGGAGAAGCTGCGCAAGACCGTCTTCGACACGTACGACGAACTGGGCCCCGAGGACGGCTACCGGACGAAGATCGACTACGCGCAGCGGCTCACCTGGGGTGGCGAGTTCATCCACGCGGCGCCCTGGTCGGAGGGGCAGCAGGGCACGACCAACGTCTCGCACGGCTGCGTGAACGTCTCCATGGCCAACGGCGCCTGGCTGTTCAACAACACGAAGGTCGGCGACCCGATCATCGTCAAGGGCACCGAGCGTAAGCTGGCCAACGGCAACGGCTGGACCGACTGGAACCTCAGCTGGGAGGAGTACGTCAAGGGCAGCGCCCTGCCGTACGAGCCGGCGGAGCCCGAGGAAGCCGACGAGCCCGAGGAAGCCGACCAGACCGACGAGATCGACCCGGACGTCTCGGCGGGCGACACCCCGATCACCTGAGCACCCGCGACGGCGGTCTTCCCTGGTGGGAGGCCGCCGTCGCCTCCACTACCGGCCGGAATACGACTCAGGCCCCCTCCGCGGAGGGGGCCTGATCATTGGGGTGACTGATGGGAATTGAACCCACGACAACCGGGACCACAACCCGGTGCTCTGCCAACTGAGCTACAGCCACCATGCCGCCGCGCCCAGTCGAACGCCCGGGGCGGGTGCGCTGAAATCATACCCCCACCACGGGCGACCCCGTCCAGCGGGTTGCCGCCGGGCCGCGGCGCGGCGACGTGAGCACGCCAGCACGGCCCCGGACGACCTGTCTAGTCAGAGTTCTCCGGCGATCGCCTTGGCGCTCTCCACGTCGGGCCCGGGCAGGGGCACGAAGATGGTGCGCCGGTAGTACTCCAGCTCGCGAATGCTCTCCCGGATGTCGGCCAGGGCCCGGTGTGCCAGGCCCTTCTGCGGCTGGCCGAAGTACACGCGGGGGTACCAGCGGCGGCACAGCTCCTTGATCGAGGAGACGTCGATCATGCGGTAGTGCAGGTGGGCGTCGAGGCGGGGCATGTCCCGGGCGATGAAGCCACGGTCGGTGGCGATCGAGTTGCCGCAGAGCGGGGCGGTACGCGGGTCCTTGACGTGGCGGGTGACGTATTCGAGCACCCGCTCCTCGGCCTCGGCGAGGGTGACCGTGGAGCGGCGTACCTCTTCTGTCAGTCCCGACTTGCCGTGCATCGTCCGCACGATCTCGGGCATCGCGTCGAGCGCGGCGTCGTCGGCGTGGATCACCACGTCGACACCGTCGCCGAGCACGTTGAGATCGGGATCGGTGACCAGCGCGGCGACCTCGATCAGCTTGTCGCCCCGGAGGTCGAGCCCGGTCATCTCACAGTCGATCCAGACGAGAAGATCAGCCATCGCAACAGCCTACGCGCAGCCCAAGTCTCGTGGCTGCGCGCCGCTACGGTCACCGACCGCTAGGGTCTTCCCCGTGCCCGCCGAACCTGCCACACCACCCAGCGTCGACCTGGACGATCCGGGTAGCCGTACGGCTCGTCGGGTCGTGGGAGCGGTGGCGTTGGCGGCGGTCCTTCCGGCCCTCTACCTGCCCGGGACCATTCACAATTTCTTCGACCTGAAGATCTACATGGCCGCCATGGACTGGTGGGCGGCCGGCAACCCGCTCTACGACTACGCCCAGCCGGACCGGGTGCAGGGCGAGCTGTTCTTCACCTATCCCCCGTTCGCCGCGCTGCTGCTGTTGCCGTTCTCCTGGTTGAAGCTGGGCGCCACCGTGGCGATCTTCACCGGGCTGACGCTGCTCGGCGTGGTGGTCACCACGAAGTGGCTGCTGGACCCGGTGATCCGTCGGCACCACCTGCCGCACCTGTTCACCCTCGTGGTGGGTGTGCTGCTGGTACTCGGCGTGGAGAGCACCCGGGAGACGATCACCTTCGGGCAGATCAACATGCTGTTGGTGGTGTTGATCCTGGCCGACCTACTGTTCGCCGTACCCCGGGACGGCCGTTGGGCCGGGGTGGGGATCGGGTTGGCGGCGGCGCTCAAGCTGTTCCCGGCCATCTTCGTGATCTACCTGCTGGCGACCCGGCGGTGGCGGGCGGCGGTGGTGGCCGGGGCGACGGCGGCCGGGGCGACCCTGTTCGCCGCGGCGGTCGCGCCCGGTGACTCGTGGCGGTTCTGGACGCACGAGTTGTGGGCCACCGATCGGGTCGGCCGCACCGACTACACCGGCAACCAGTCGCTGTTCGGGCTGCTGAGCCGACTCACCGCCCCGGAGGAGCCGAGTCGGCTGCTCTGGCTGCTGCTGGTCGCGGTGGTCACCGGGTACGGCCTGTGGCGGGCGGTCCGGGCGTCGCAGGCCGGGGACGCGCTGACCGGGCTGACCCTGACCGGGCTGGTGGCGGCGTTGATCAGCCCGATCACCTGGACGCACCACATCTACTGGTTCATCCCGGCGGTGGTGATCCTGCTGGACGCGGCGTTGGGCACCGACCCACGCACCGTCGCGGGGGCGCGCCGACGCCGCCGGCTGGTCACCCTCGCCGTCGGCGTCACGGCGATCATCGTGTACGGGGTGGTGTCCTTCTACGACTGGGGCATCAAGCCGTCGCCCACCGACAGCCCGTGGGAGTTCCTGCTCCGCAACGCGTACGTGTGGCTCTGCCTGGTGTTGCTGGTGGTCCTGCCGGTGCGGGGCCGCGTCCGAGGCACTCCGGCGGCAGCCCACAAAGTCGGACACACTTCCCGAGACTCCCATTCGACGGTAATCTAGCCCCAGGGTTACCAAAAACCCCACGTACACCGATACCCCCGGTGAAGGGCGGCCCTCCGCGTCGGCAGCGCGGAGGGCCGCCCGCACCGTCTCCGCGCCTCAGCCCGCCGCGCTGGCAGGCGCGCCGGGTCAGCGGGGTGGGGTCGGAGGGCGTAGCGGGCGAGGGGCCGTGGGGGTCGGGATCTCGGCGAGGCTGGCCGGGCGGGGGCCGATCGCGGGGCGGTTCGGCGCGGCCGGTGCCGCCACCGAGACGAGTTGACGCTCGGGAACCCGGCGGGGGCCGGGTGGCGTCGGGGCGCCCAGGCCGGTGAGCGAGCTGACCCCGAGTCGCCCCGCGAGCACCGGCACCTGGTCCGGCTCGACCACGAAGACCACCTCGCGGGGGCGGATCGGCCGCAGCAGCACCAGCGCGGCGAGGACGACCAGCAGCGTGCCACCGGTGAGCGAGCCCCAGGTGGCCGGGGCGATCCAGCCGGCACGGAGTTCCGCGCGCAGGTCGAGGGTGACTCCGGCCGCGCCGTCGGGCCGCATCAGCACCAGGCTCAGCCGCTGCCCGGCCAACTCGTCGGGGCTCCACTCGATCACCCCGTACCCGGCGCGTACCCAGAAGGTCTGCGCGACCGGCGCGGCCGGGACGCTCGGCGGTGTCCCGTCGGCCGGGGTGACCTGCTCCAGCCGGACCGGCAGCGGGCCCCGGGCCAGCGACACCCGCAGCACCGCCGCGTGCGGCGCGCCGGTCAGCCACTGCTGCGCCTCCTCCGCCGGGGCCAGCCCGACGAAGGCCGGTCCGTCGGGCGTCCGGGCGTCCAGCCGCAGCCGGGCCTGCCCGCCCCGGGCGAACGGCACCTCCTGTCGTACCAGGGTGTCGAGGTCACCCACCACCACCGCGTGGCCCGGTGTCTGCACCGTCTCGAAGCGGGCGGTGAACGCGCCGCCGGGGTCGGCGTGACCGGTCAGCAGACCGAGCACGGCCGCGCCGAGCAGCGCGCAGGTGCCGACGGTCAGCAGCAGCATTCCGGTCAGCGTCCACACGAAACGCATGCGCCCTGTTCCCCTCTGTAGCCAGATACCCGGCCGACCTTACCCACGCCGACCTGCTGATCAGCGGATATCCACGGCAGCGGCCCAGAAAGCGGGCAGGCCCGCCGGGATCACCCGACGGGCCTGCGGGGCGATGACGCTCAGGAGGTCGCCGCCGGGTCGCTCGTGGCCGCACCGCCGGCGCGGCGGGTACGGGCGAAGGCCAGCCCGCCGAGCACCAGCCCACCGAGTCCGGCGATCAACCCGGCGATGCCGAGGCCGACGGCCAGGCCGTTGCCGTCGGCGTCACCGTCGTCGGAGGCCGCCTCGCCGGACTGGCCGGTCGGCTCCTCCGTCGGCGTGTCGGAGGCTGCGGTGAGGGTGAGCACCGGCGCCGGTGCGGCCGGCTCCTCGCCGCCGGACTGCGGCTCGTCGATCCAGCGGACCACCTCACCGTCGGAGTAGGTCTGCAACGACTTGAAGACCATCTGGTCGACCTCGGGCAGCGGGCCCAGGGAGACCGGGAACTCCTGGAAGGTGCCGGGGGCGATGGCCGCTCCCTCGTCGGCGGTCCAGGTGATCTTCGATACCACCTCGGTGATCTCGCTGCCGTGCACCTGCACCGGCGGGTCGACCTGTCGCTTCTCCACGTTCACCGTCCAGCCGGGCACCGGCATGGTCGACACCGAGCCGACCGGTGCGTTCTCCGGCAGGAAGACCTCCAGCTTGGTGGTCGACGCGGTGTCGCTCTCGTTCGGTACCCGGAAGGCGAACCGTCCGTAGCCGCCCTGTTGCGCCTCCCTCGGGTTGACCGTGACGTGTGCCGAGGCCGGGGCCACGAAGCCGAACACGGCGGTGGCGACGGCGCCGAGCGTCAGGGCGGCGGCGGTGGCTACGAAACGCCGGTGACGGAGCATCGATGGGACCTTTCTTATCGGATGGGCACGGTGGCGGTCACCGTGGCCTGGTCGATCTCGGTGGTACGTGCGGTGACCCGCAGTTCCCACTCCCCCGCTGCGGGCAGACTGATCTCTCCGGTGGCGTGGTTGTCGGTGAGCGGCAGCAGCGGCACCTGGATGGGCTCGATCCCGGCCGCCGGCAGGGCCACGGTGACCTGCCACTCGACGACCGGCTGCGGCTGGTTGTCCAGCGTGTACGCGTACAGGTGCACCGAGTTGTTGCCCCGGCGTGCCGGTGACACCTCGATCTGCATGGAGTAGAGCGAGCTGGTCGCCGTGGTGCTGAAGTAACCGCTGTCGGTGGCGGCCACGTCGGTGGCCACGCTTCGGGCGGGAGTCGTCTGGACCAGGGTCGCCGACACGCCCAGCACGATCGCGGTGATCGCCAGCTCGGCCCAGATCGCCCGGCGTACCGGGGCCGGTCGGCTGGCCGCGACGCGGGTGCGTACCAGGTGGCGAGAGTAGGCGGCAACCCCGATGACCAGCGCGAAGAGACCGATCTTGGCCAGGACCAGCCGCCCGTACGTGGTGTTCACCAGCGCCGCCGGGGTGGCCACCTCGATCAGCGCCTGGACGGTGCCGGCAAGCAGCAGCGCGGAGACGGCCAGGGCCGCCCACCGTGACCAGATCGGCAGGATCGCCCCGAGTTCCCGCTCGTCGGCCCGGCGCAGCAGGAACACCGCGAGCATCATCAACCCACCCAGCCAGACGGCCATGCCGCCCAGGTGCACCGTGTCGACCAGCACCGACACCGCCGGGGCGGGCGAGGCGGCCGGATGCCCGGACAACGGCCACGTGACCAGCGCTCCGGCGGCGAGGACACCGAGGATCACCAGATCCGTCCGGCCGACCGGCCCGGCCAGCAGCGGCCGGAGCAGCAACGCCGTCGCGGCCAGCAGACCGAGACGGACCAGGTGGGCGGCGCCGAAGGCGCTGCCGAGCACCAGGCCCAACCCTTCGCCGGTGATGTCGAACAGTCCGCCACCGTTGGTGTAGGGCACCTGGAGCAGCAGTGCCGCGACCGTGGCCAGCGTCACCAGCCCGAGGCCGGTCCAGGCCAGCCGGGCCGGTCCACGCCGGGACAGCCGGCGCGGCCAGAGCAGCGCGAGCACCAGCGCGGACCCGATGACCAGCAGCAGCCCCGCGTAGCCGACGAACTTGGCGACCTTGACCGCGGCGCCGACCACCGGGTTGGCCTTCCCGTCGTCACCGCTGTCCACCGGGGGCTCGGAGGGTGCGCCCACCGAGTAGGTGAACGCGCCGGAGACCGGGTGGCTGTCTGCGGAGATCACCCGATAGGTGACCAGGTAGGTGCCGTTGCCACGGTCGGTGTCGACCGGGATGTTGACCACGCTGCCGGCGAAGGTGGGCTCACCCCGGTCCGCCCGAGACCCGTCCGGCGCGATCACCCGGATCCGGTCCGGCACCTTGCGTACCGCCTCGCTGAAGGTGAGCACCACCTCGGCGGGCGGGGCGGGCACCACGGCTGAGGCGGCCGGGCTGCTGCTGGAGAGCACGGCGTGGGCGCTGGCCGAGGTGGCGGGGACGAGCAGCAGGGCCACGACGGTGACCAACAGGCCGGCGGTCGCGGCCAGCCGGGCGAAACGGCGGCGATGGACGGCAGTCATGACGCCCATGGTCGCCGACGACACCCGCCCAAGGCGAGTCACATGCATCGATTGACGGCGATTGCCCATGATCGAGCGCGAGCGCGCGAACACCGGGCCGGGAGTCATGAGCAGATAGTCGGCCGGCAGCACGGAAAAGTTCCCGGAGTGGTGCACCCCATTGAAGGGTCGAAGGACCCTGCTGCTCACCGTGCCGCCGCGTAACCTCAGTTGTCGTGATCCCCGCCCCGCGCAACACCTCCGCCGCCGCCGAGACCGTCGGCGCGGACCGTGCCGACGGTCGCCACCGGGGGCCGCGACAGGGGGAGCCGGGACGGACGACTCCGGCGGAGCCGACCGTCGACCCGGCCACCCGGTGGGCGCTGGCCGCTCGGGATGGCGACCCGGCCGCCCAGGCCGCCTTCGTGCGCGCCACCCAGGCCGAGGTGTGGCGCTTCGCCGCAGCGCTGATCGATCCGGACAGCGCCGACGATCTCACCCAGGAGACCTACCTGCGGGCGTTCCGCGCGCTGCCCGGCTTCGCCGGCCGGTCCAGCGCGCGCACCTGGCTGCTCGGCATCGCCCGGCGGGCCTGCGCCGACCACCTCCGCACCGTGGTACGACGCCGACGACTCGACCAACGGCTCAGCGCGCACGCACACACCGACGTGCCGCACCCCGACCCGGCCGGTCAGCTCGGCGCCACCGACCTGGTCCGCCGGTTGACCGCCGAGCGGCGCGCGGCGTTCGTGCTGACCCAGTTGCTCGGCCTGTCGTACGCCGAGGCCGCCGTGGTGGAGGGGGTGCCGGTCGGCACGATCCGTTCCCGGGTGGCTCGGGCTCGGGCCGAACTCGTCGACGCGGTCGGTGAGGCGTTGGCCGGATGAACAGCAACCCGCGCGCCTGGCGTCCCTGGCTCGGTCTCGCCGTCCGGCTCGGGTTGGCCGCCGTCTGGCTCTGGGCCGGCTGGTCGAAGGTCGGTGACCTGGCCGCCTCCGGTCGGGCGGTGAACGCCTACCAGATCCTGCCGTACGACGTGGCGATGGCGGTCGGCGCGGCGCTGCCCTTCGTCGAGTTGGCGCTGGGCGTGCTGCTGGTGCTCGGACTGGCGACCCGGTTGGTCGCCGGAGTCTCCGCGGCGCTGCTGCTGGTCTTCATCGCCGGCATCGCCTCGGCCTGGTCGCGGGGGCTGGCCATCGACTGCGGCTGTTTCGGGGTGGGTGGCGAACTGCCGGCCGGAGAGACCCCCAGCTACCTCCCGGAGATCCTCCGGGACATCGGCTTCCTGGCATTGGCCGGGTTCCTGCTGATCTGGCCCCGCACCGCCGTCTCCGTTGACGGCGCGCTGACGGGCGAACCGGTGGAGGACGAGGATGAGTAGTCGCAAGGGACGCAAGGACGCGGCCCGGGTGGTCAGGGAACAGCTGGCCCGGGAGCGACGCCGCAAGCGAACTCTGTGGATCTCGGTGGGCGCGGTGCTGGTGCTGGTCATCGCCGGTCTGATCGGCTGGAGCGTCTGGTCGAGCCAGAAGTCCGGCGACTTCACCGCCCCGCCGGGCGCCAACGACTCGGGCACCGGCATCGTGGTCGGTTCCGGGCCGGTGACCGTCGACATCTACGAGGACTACCTCTGCCCGGCCTGCAAGCAGTTCGAGCAGACCAGCGGCGCCACCATCGAGCAACTCGTCAACGACGGCAAGGTCCGCGTGGTGTACCACCCGGTGGCCTACCTCAACCGCTACTCCAGCACCGAGTACTCGACGCGGTCGTCGGCGGCGTCCGGCTGCGCCGCCGAGGGCGGCAAATTCACCGAGTTCGGCAAGGCGCTGTTCGAGCGGCAACCACCGGAGGGCGGTGCCGGACTCAGCAACGACGAGCTGATCGACATCGGTGCCGAGGTCGGGCTGGACCGCGACGCGTTCGGCAGCTGCGTCCGCGAGGGACGGTACCGGTCGTGGACCGCGCACGTCACCGACGAGGCGAGCCGCGCCCGCATCACCGGCACGCCGAGCATCCTGGTCGACGGGGAGCCGGTGCGGGACTGGACGCCGGAGAACATCACCGCGGCGGTGGAGGCGGCCGGCAGGTGACACCGCTCGCCCGGGCCGGGCTGCTGCTCACCGGCACGATCACGGCGATCCTCGCGACCGCCGCCCCCGCCCTCGCCCACGGCGCGGACGCGCCGAACGGCACGGACTACCGGGTGTCCGTCACCGGGGTCACCCCTGACGGCACCGACCTGCGGGTACGGGTGATCGAGGCGGGCGCCCGGCTGGAACTGACCAACACCGGTGACACGCCCGTAGAGGTGATCGGCTACTCGGGTGAGCCGTACCTGCGGGTGGGACCGGACGGGGTCTACGAGAACACCCGTTCACCGGCGACGTACCTCAACCGCACGATCGTCGGAGACACCGCCCTGCCGGCCGAGGTCGATCCCGCCGCCGAGCCGCGATGGCGGCGGGTGGACAGCGGGACGACGGCACGTTGGCACGACCAGCGGGCGCTGTGGCGCGAGGCACAACCGCCCGCCCAGGTCCGTGCCGCCCCCGACCGCGAGCACCGGGTACGCGACTGGGTGGTGCCGCTCCGCCATGCGGACGGGCCCTCGGAGATCCGGGGCACCCTCGACTGGGTACCGCCGCCGGACGCGTACACCTGGTGGGTGGGTGCCGTCGTCGGGGCGCTGGCGGTCGGTGCGCTCGGAGTGCTGCCGGCCGCCTCCGCCCCCGGTCGGCGGGCGCTGGCCGCCATCGGCGGGGTGCTCGCCGTCGGCGGGGTGGCCGCGGTGGCGCTCGCCGTCGGGCGGGCGTTGGACGGCGGGGCCGAGGGGGGCGCGGTTCTGCCGGCGCTGCTGACCGGACCGTTGTGGACTCTGGTGACCGGCGTCGGCGCGATCGTCGCCGGTGCCCGGGTGGTGGTCGCCGAGCGGTCCCACGCCGACTTCGTCGTGGCGCTCGCCGGTGCCTGCCTGGCCCTGTTCGCCGGGGTGCCGAACGTCGCCGGGTTCGCCCGTGCGGTGCTTCCGACGCCGTGGCCGCCCACCGTCACCCGGATCCTGGTCGTCCTCGTCGTGGTGGGCGGGGCCGGGGCACTGGCCGCCGCGTTGCTGCGGCTGCACGCCGCCGGTCGGCGCGCGCCCGCCGGCACCTCCTGAGCGACGACCGCTACCGATCCGCGCCGTCGGTGGGGGGCTACTCGTCGGCCGGGGCTCGTCCCCGGATCGGGCGGAACGGGTAGGGCAGTTCGAGGCGGTGACGGGCGAGCAGCTCCTCGTCGTCGAGCAGGACCGGTGTCGGTCCGTCGGCCACGATCCGCCCGCCGTCGAGGATGACCGAGCGGTCGCAGAGTTCGAACGCGTACGGCAGGTCGTGGGTGACCATCAGCAGGGTCACCGGCAGGCTACGCAGGATGTCGGCCAGTTCCCGCCGGGCTGCCGGGTCGAGGTTGGACGACGGTTCGTCGAGGACCAGGATCTCCGGGCGCATCGCGAGCACGGTGGCCACCGCCACCCGGCGACGCTGGCCGAAGGAGAGGTGGTGCGGCGCCCGGTCACGGTGTCCGGACATGCCGACCGCGGCCAGTGCCTCGTCCACCCGGGCGGCCAGTTCCGGCCCGCGCAGCCCGAGGTTGGCCGGCCCGAACGCCACGTCCTCGGCGACGGTGGGCAGGAAGAGCTGGTCGTCGGGGTCCTGGAAGACGATGCCCACCCGGCGGCGGATCTCCGCCAACGTCGCCCGGTCCTGGTCGACGGCGAGGCCACCGACCACGACGTGCCCCTCGCTGGGGGTCAGGATGCCGTTGAGGTGCAGCACCAGCGTGGTCTTGCCGGCACCGTTGGGGCCGAGCAGTGCGACCCGCTCGCCCTTGGCCACCGTCAGGTCGATGCCGTGCAGTGCGACATGGCCGTCCGGGTAGGCGTACCGGACGCCACGCACGTCCAGGCTCGGTGGGGTGGGCTGCACGCTTCGATCATGTCAGGACGGCCGCCGTGGCGGCGACGGTGGCGGCCATGACCGGCACGGTGGCCGCGATCAGCCACTGCCCGGTCGTCGCCGTCGCCGTGCCCTGCCAGACCGGCGGCATCCGACCGGTGTAGCCACGCGACACCATCGCCAGGTAGACCCGCTCGCCGCGCTCGAAGGCGCGGAGGAACAGCGCGCCGATGCCGGCGGCGAAGCCGCGCAACTGCCACACGAAGCGCGGGTCGTCGCCCCGGGAGATCCGGGCGAGCCGCATCCGTCGGGCCTCGCCGACCAGCACGTCGAGGTAGCGCAGCATGAAGGTGGCGATCTGGGTGAGGATCTGCGGGCAGCGCAGCCGGTCCAGCCCGACGATCAGGTCACGGGTGCTGGTCGTCGCGGCCAGCAGCAGCGACGCCCACACGCCGAGGGTGCCCTTGGCGATGATGTTCCACGCGCCGTAGAGACCGTCGACCGACAGCTGCCAACCGGCCACGTCCACCCGTTCGCCCGCGCCGAGGAAGGGCAGGGCGAAGGCGAACAGCACGAACGGCAGCTCGATGGTCGACCGCAGCAACAGCCAGCGGGCGGTCACCCGGGCCAGCGCCGCGACTGCGGCGACCAGCAGCGCGTACGCGCCGAAGGCCCAGAGCGCCTCGCGCGGGGTGGCGACCACGGCGAGCGTGAACGCCACCATCGCGGCGATCTTGACCTCCGGCGGCAGCCGGTGCACCGGCGAGTCGGCCGACCGGTACAGCACGTGGGCGTGACCGGCCCCCACCGCCGCCTACCCCCCGCTCGTGGTGGCCGGGTCAAAGCGTTGCGTGTCGGTCTGCTCCTGCGACACCGGATCCCGGCGGCGGACCAGCCAGAACGCCCCACCGGCCACCGCGAAGGTCAGCAGGACACCCAGGACACCGGAGAGCCCGGTGGAGAGGAAGTCGTTGTCCACACCCGCGATGCCGTAGTCGGCCAACGGTCCGCCGATCTCGTGCTCCCGCGCCTGCTGCGCGGGGCAGCTACCGCCGATGATCTCGTCGTTGGCGTCGAAGGTGCAGCCCTCCCGCAGCGACGAGTCCAGCCCGTCCGGATGCGACGAGGCGAAGTTGCTGACCACACCGGCCAGCAGCAGGGCGACCAGGAGCCCGCCGACGATGAAACCCCACTTCCTCACCGGACACCTCCGACGGTCGGAACGGTCACCGACGCGGCCGGTTTCCGGGCGCGCAGCGCATACACCAGATCGGGTCGGACCTTCGCCACGGTGACCACGGTGGTGGCGGTGATCAGCCCTTCACCGATGCCGATGAACAGGTGGGACACGGCCATGGTGGAGGCCAGACCGGTCAGGTTCCCGCCGAGATCGGTGGTGCCGCCGAGCTGGTACTGGAGCACGAAGCCCATCGCCGCGACGACCACGCTGACCAGCGCGGAGACGAAGGCGGTGACGGCCAACCCGGCCGGGTTGCGCGGCAGCACCCGGAGCAGCAGGACGATCAGCAGGTACGCCACCACGATGCCGATGACGGCCATGTTGGTGATGTTGAGCCCGAGCATGGCCACCCCACCGTCGCCGAAGACGAGCGCCTGCACCACGAGCACCACCGCGACGCAGAGCGCGCCGACCCACGGCCCGACCAGCATGGCGGCGAGGGCACCGCCGAGCAGGTGGCCGCTGACCCCGGCGGTGAAGATCGGAAAGTTGAGCATCTGCACGGCGAAGATGAACGCGGCGACCAGACCGGCCATCGGCGCCAGCCGGTCGTCCAGGTCCTGCCGTCCCCGCCTGACGCAGTACGCCATGGCGGCCAGGGCGATCACCGCGAAGACCGCGGCGACCGGACCGTTGATGATGCCGTTGGAGATGTGCATCGCCAGGGTTTCCACGTGACCTCCCACGTGTCGACGAGCCCGTGCCCGCCGGCAGGGGTGAGCCTATTTCCCATACTGTGCTGTTGCCAAGAGCTGGCAACAACATCGGTACGCCGTGCCGACCGACCCGGAGTCGCCCGGCGATAGGGTCGTGTCATGACCGCACCCGCCCGCCTGTCCCCCGGAGACCCCGCGCCCGGATTCAGCCTGCCCACCGACACCGGCGGGCAGCTCACCCTTGCCGACCTGCACGGCCGCAAGATCATCCTGTACGCCTACCCCGCCGCGATGACTCCCGGCTGCACCAAGCAGGCGTGCGACTTCCGCGACTCGTTGGCCTCGTTGCAGGCCACCGGATACGAGGTGGTCGGTATCTCGCCGGACAAGCCGGAGAAGCTGGCGAAGTTCCGCGAGCGGGACGCGATCACCTTTCCGCTGGTCGCCGACACCGACAAGACGGTGTTGACCGCCTACGGCGCGTACGGCGAGAAGCAGATGTACGGCCGCACCGTCACCGGCGTGATCCGCTCCACCTTCGTCATCGACGAGCAGGGCCGGATCGAACGGGCGCTCTACAACGTCAAGGCCACCGGCCACGTCGCCAAGCTGCGCCGCGACCTCGGCCTGGACTGAGTCGTCGTCGCGCCGCGTCCGTCGTCTCGGCCGGAAGGCGCGACGGCTGGCTCATCCCGAGGGAGGCCGGGTTCGCCCCGGCCGGGGTTCGCTCTAGAATCACTCAGGCCAGCGGGAGTGGCGGAACTTGGCAGACGCGATAGGTTTAGGTCCTATTGTCCGAAAGGACGTGGGGGTTCAAATCCCCTCTCCCGTACCAGCAGCAATCCCTGCCAGACCGGCTCCCCAGGTTGTCGAAAGCCCGGCCACGATCTCAGCCGCAGCCGGGTGAGGGGGCGGGGGCAGCAGCGACCGCCTCGACCGCGCTCGGCTCGGCCGAGGCGGTCGCACCGTCCGTCACCGTGGCCGACGGCGTCGGCCGGGCCGAGGCACGGGTCGACGCGCTGGCCGACGGTGACGGACGCGCCGACGGTGAACTGGTAGCCGCGACCGACCCACTGGAACCGCCCCCGTACATCCGGACGGAGCTGCGCTGCACCTGGCCCGGCGCCATCTTGATGCCGGTGGCGGTGACCCGGTGGCCCCGGGTGTCGGTCACCCGGATCTGGTACGGGCCCGGCCCGGCCCCGGAGTCGATCAACCAGTAGTTGTAGCTCTCCCGAGCCGCTGACCGCCACGCACCCGAACTGCCCTGGCGCACCTCGACCGAGCGCAGCGGGTTGCCGTGCCCGGCGACCAGCACCGCGAACCACCACTGCGACGCACCCTCCTTGATCCGGAAGGTGAGCGGGCCGGACAGCGGCGGGTCGACGACCAGGCGGTAGCTGACGTCGACGACACCCTGGACCGGGTCGGCGATGCGGGCGAAAGCCTCCCGGGACAGGTCGATGTGGCCGGGCGCGCACTCGGGGCACTGGTCCATCACCATCACCCGCACCGTGCCCTTCGGCCCGGTCACGTCGAGATACCCGCCGCAGGCGGCACCGTCGGCGTACTCCGAGGGGCCGAGCGCGACATACCGCCGGTCGGCCGGTGCGGCGGGATAGGAGCAGTTACCGCCCGCGCCCTTCGAGTCGTAGAAGGTCGCCTTTCCCTTGTGGAGGGTGCCGGCGGCCGGCGGAGCGAGCAGCACGTCGACGGCCGGCAGCGCGACAGCGGGACGAACCAGTGCGGCGCAGGCCGGAGCGGCACCGGACTGGAGAGCGAGGCTGAGCCCGACGACCGTGGCGAGCACGGCGACGGCCCCGCCGGCCAACCAACGACGCGGTGGAAAACGCCGGATCGGAGTCTGGGCGGCAGGGCCGTCGGTTCCGTCGGTCACGTGCAGACATGCTGCCCGAGCGTCAGCCGCCCGAACAAGCGAGCTAAGCGAAAGCTAATGAAGAGGTTCGTCGCGGCGGCGCGTCGCCACCCCGGTCAGTCGAGCAGCTCCACCGGATCACCGAGCCGCACCCGGCCCGCCTCCAGCGGCACCAGGTTGAGTCCGAACAGGAGCTTCCGACCGATGTTGCGGTGCCGGGCGAGGGTACGCAACGGCTCACGGCCGCGTACCCCGGTCTCCTGGTCGGTGGTGATGACCAGGCAGCGTGCCGACGGACCGGCGGCGCGGAACCGGACCCCTCCGATGCGTAGACCACGCCCGGGCCAGTCGTCCTCCGCCCAGGCGGCAGCACCGTCGACCACCAGGTTGGGCCGGAAGCGGGTCATCGGCACCGGCTGGGCACCGCTCGCGTCGAGCCAGTCGCCGAGCGCGGCCAGCGACGCCGTGTTGGTCAGCAGCACCGGGTACGCGTCGGCGAAGCTGACCTGGTCACCGGGGTCGTACTCCCTCTCGCCCCGGGGGATGTGCCGAGCCGGCCGGGCGAGCCGAACCAGCCGGACCGGCCGACCGAGCACGTCGGTGAACCAGGCGTCGGCGACCGGACCGGCCGGCAACGCGTCGACCCGCAGCACCCGCCGCCGAAAGGTCCGCACCGGCACCGGCGTGACGTCGGTCGGCTCCGGCACCACCAGGTCGGGATGACCCTCGGCGTGCAACAGCAGCCCCTCGGGGCCGGGCCGGGCGTGCACCCGGACCAGCGACGCGAGGTCGCGCTGGGTGACGCCGATCCCCTCGTCGTCGACGAGCATCCAGCGTCGGTCCTCGTCCAGGCCCCACGGTCGTACCCCGGCCTCGTCGTGCACCAGGCCATGACAGCCCTTCACCGGATAGGTGCTGATCCCGCTCAACCGCACCCGGTCACCATGCCACGCCGATGCCATCCCCGGGGTACCAGTGGTTCGCCGGGGTCTCCCGGAAGGCGAGGAACCGCCGCCCGGTGCGCTCCGCGTGCTCGGCCAGCACATTGGTGTGGGTGACGTTGTCGGTGAGCAGCATCGCCCCCGGAGCCAACTTCGGCTCGACCGCGGCGAACTCGCGCCGCTCGTAGGCACGGCTGTGGTCACTGTCGTGCAGGAACAGGTCGACCGGCCGGTCCAGCGCGGTGATCGACTCGACCGAGTCGCCGATCACCAGGTCGATCACCTCCGACCAGGGCGCGGTGCGGGCTAGATACCCGGCCTCGGGGTTGATGTCGATGGAACTGACCCGACCGGGGTGCCCCTCGGCGGCATTGCGCAGCAGCGCGGCGGCCAGTACGCAACTGCCCAGCCCCTTGTCGACGCCGGTCTCCACGATGTGCTTCGGTCGCCGAGCCCGGACGATGGCGTACCAACCGATGCGGCGGGCGTACCGGACCTGCTGGTCGGCCAGACCACGCCGGGCCGCACCCGCGATCGTCGAACGGATGTGCTCCCGCAACGCGTCGTCCGACTCGATCTCGTTGAGGTACCCACGGACCTGCTTGACCGGCAGTTCGCAGACCACACTGACGAACCAGGCGAGATGGCTGCGACTGAGCTTGGTCAGCTCATACGTGTAGTTGTGATGCTCCCGCGACGCCACCAGCCAGCGAGCCGAGGTGCGCAGCACCTTCGCGTCGTGCCGGGCGACAGTGACCAGACGCTTCGGGAAGGCGGCGACGGAGGCGAGGCGGGTGCGGGCGATCGCCCGTCGCAGCTTGACGGCATCCATCGCTGCGTTCTACCAGACCCAGGGAGCCAGTTGGGTGAATCTTCGGAACAGGTAGGCCCAGGAGTCGCTCGCGCTGTCGAAGATCAATCGGATCGACACCCCTCATCGTCACCGGCTCGTCGCCGCACGCTCACAGCGTGCTGTGCCTGGACAGGGGGCACCAGCCCAAACATGAAGTCAGTAGCATGACCGCCATGTCGAGTGGTGAGCAGGCGGGGGCCATTCCCCCGGAAGAAGCCCTGCCGACGGGGGACACTGACGCTTCGGAGAACCCGGACGGGCCGGCGGCGAAGCCGCGCCGGCGAGGACTGCGGATCACGCTGATCGTGCTGCTGGTGCTGTCACTGGTCGGCGTGGGTGCGGTGGTGGCAAGCGGCCTCTACCTAAAGTCGGTCGAGTCGGACATCGAGCGGGTCGACGCGTTCGACAACGTGCCGGAGGAGACGCGACCCGAGGTGGTCGCCAAGGGTGCGCTGAACATCCTCATCCTGGGCAGCGACTCCCGCGACCCGGAGAGCACCGGCGGCTCGCGGGCGGACACCATCATCCTGGCGCACGTACCGAAGGACCGCTCCGCCGCGCAACTCGTCTCGATCCCCCGCGACACCTGGGTCGCCGTGCCTCGCTCGAAGGAGGGTCGTGGCGGCCGCGACGCGAAGATCAACGCGGCGTACGCCTGGGGTGGTTTGCCACTGATGGTGCAGACCGTGGAGCAGTACACCAAGGTCCGGATCGACCACGTGATGCTGGTGGACTTCGCCGGGTTCACGGAAATCATCGATGCTCTCGGCGGCATCGACATCACCTCGGAGAAGCGGTTCACCTCGATCCACCCTCCGTTCCGTACCTTCGAGCAGGGAAAGCAGCGACTCGACGGCGCTGCCGCCCTCGACTTCTCCCGCCAGCGCAAACAGTTCGCCGACGGTGACTTCACCCGGATCAAGCATCAGCAACAGGTCATCAAGGCGATCCTCGACAAGGCGGCGTCCGGCGGCATCCTGACGAATCCGTCCCGTCTGAACTCCTTCGTACGGGCCACGTCCAACGCCGTATCGGTGGACCGGAGCATGTCGCTTGTGGACATGGCGATGGAGTTGCGGGGTTTGCGAGGAAACGACCTGACCTTCATGACAAATCCGACCAAGGGAACCGGACGGGTCGGCAGTGAAAGCGTGGTCTTCGCCGACCCGGACAAGACGGCGCCCTTTTACGACGCCATCCGGCGGGACGCGGTCGACGAGATCCTCCGCACTGGTAAGTCGGGCTGAATTGGCCTAGCGGCTCTGGCGGCTGTCACCGGCGCGGTCGTATTCTTCGATCGCTCCGGTGGTTCCTCCCAGGTGCCAGCGGGGTCGCTTTACGGGGGAGGAACGGTTGATGTCGAGGCAACCTGTAGCGGGTTACCCGACCACGAATGAACGGGAGGGTATCGGCACGTCGCCTCCAGCGGGCCCCAGCAGCAGGATCGAACCCGGCGAGGAGGTCCCTGACCGGCAGCTCGACCCGCCCCCCGGAGCAGACGTCGGCGACGTACGCCGAGGTCTCGACGTGACGGCGGTGCTGCCGTACGCCAGTTCGCGCGCCTCAACCCGGACCCGGGCCCTACGAGCTTGGATGTTGACGGCACCGGTCGATGTCGCCGCGCTGCTGTCCCCGCTTGTCGTCACCCAGCAGCATTGGCGCGGCACCCTCGCCATGACGGTGCTGACGGTGGGCGTCTTCGCCACCGGAGGGCTCTACCGGGCCCGCCGTCACGTCAGCATCCTGGATGAGTTGCCCAGCCTTTGTGGTCGGTTGCTGGCCACCGCGTCCGTGGTCGCCATCATCGCCGCGCTGCGTCACGAATCACCGGCCTACCTGGTCGGGTTCATCCGTGGGGTGGCGATGGCCGCCGTGCTGGTGATCATCGGACGCCTCGTCACCCGGGAGATCGCCACCCTGGCCCGCCGGCGCCGCTGGGTGGAACACAACGCGATCATCATCGGTGCTGGCGCCACTGCCGTGGAGCTGGCTCGGTTGCTGCGCCGTTATCCCCGCTACGGACTGCGGTTCGTCGGGCACGTCGACAGTTCCGCGTCGACCGACGCGCTGCCCGTCCCGACCATCGGCACGCTCGACCAACTCCCCCAGTTGGTACGGCTGGCCGAGTGTGACGTCCTGATCATTGCCGAACCGCAGTGTTCAGAGCCCGCGTTGATGGAGATCCTCCGCCACCCGGTGGTGGCCGGATGCGATCTGTGGGCGGTGCCTCGACTCTGGGGATCACGTTCGCACGGTGACCACATCGGGGCCATTCCCATCGTTCGGGTAGGCGACACAACGCTGTCGGGTCCGCGCTGGGCCCTCAAGCGTGCGTCGGATGTGGTCTTCTCCGTAGTGGCCCTACTCGTCCTGAGCCCGATTCTGCTGCTCTGCGCGATTCTCGCCTTCCTGGACGGTGGGCGCGGCGTCTTCTTCCGCCAGGAGCGCATCGGCCGGCATGGACGACCGTTCGACATCATCAAGTTCCGGACCATGCGTCCGCTCGACGAGCACGAGTCCCAGACGAACTGGTCCATCGCGCACGACCGACGGGTGTCGCCCATCGGGCGTTTTCTGCGCCGTACGTCCCTGGACGAGTTGCCTCAACTGTGGAACATCCTCAGGGGCGACATGAGTGTCGTCGGGCCCCGACCGGAACGGCCCTACTTCGTCCAGAAATTCTCCGCGGAGTACCCGAGCTATGCCATGCGTCACCGGGTTCCCGTGGGTCTGACCGGTCTCGCCCAGGTCAGTGGTCTACGCGGGGACACCCCGATCTCCGACCGGGCCCGGTTCGACAACTACTACATCGAGAACTGGTCGCTCTGGTTGGACGCCAAGGTGCTGCTGCGAACGGTGGCCGAGGTGTTCCGTGGCGGTGGTCGCTGAGCGGCCTGTCAGTACCGCGCCGCCCTGATCGGGGGCAGCGTGTCCATCCCGCCCCGGCAGTCGTACCGACCCGAGACCAGGGGCACCAGTCGAACTGTATGGAGTAACCCGATGCCGGACGTTTCGGTGGTCATCCCGACGACGGGTAGGCCCAGCCTCGCCGAGGCGGTCGCGTCCGTCCGCGCCCAGGACGGTGTCTCCGTACACGTGGTCGTCGTGTGCGACCTCGCTCGTGTGCCGGACAACGTGGCTGCACTCAGCGACCAGATCGACGAGATCGTCTGTACCGGCGGTGGGCAGCGCGGATCCCATGCCCGCAATCTCGGCGTCCAGCACGCCGCCGCCGACAGCCATGTGGCTTTTCTCGACGACGATGACGCCTGGTTGCCGGGCAAGCTGGCTGCTCAGCTGCCGGTGCTGGAGAAACTGGCCGGCGAGAACTGGCTGCCGGTGGTGTCATCGCGCACGTTGCAACGCATGGCCGGGAGTGAGCCACTGCCGTCCGCCGTACCGGCCACGCTGATCGGCGACGGGCAGCTCCCCGAGGACTACCTCTTCCGCCGGCGGCAGTTGGGGGTCGGGCGACAGTCGCTGCCCACGTCGACGCTGCTGACCACCAGGGAACTCGCGGAGCGCTGTCCCTGGGACGAGTCACTGCCTCGCCATCAGGACTGGGACTGGTTGATCCGGGCTGCCCGGATTCCTCGAGTGAAGATCACACAGATCGAGGCGGCGACCGCCATCTACACCGTGGGCAGCCCGGGGTCGATCTCAGCCCGCGCGGACTGGCGGACCTCCTGGGAGTGGGCGCGACGTTGGGAAGGGGTGTGGGCGGCGGAGACCTTCTCCGACTTCATCGCCGCACAGACGCTCCGGTACGCATTGCAGGCGCGGGACATGACCGGGGTCAAGGAGATGGTGCGTGCCATTCGACGCAACGCCGCGCCGTCGGCCCGTAACTCAGTGCTCGCGGCGCTCGGGCTCGTACCGCGCGCCGCACTCGAACGCGTCGCGATGCGTCGATCAGGCACCGCTGGGGCTGTGGAGACGGACGGTACCCGCTGATGCGCCTGCACTTCGTCCTCCCCCAACTGGAACCGCTGTACGGCATGGAGGTCGCCGCCGCGCTGCTGATGCGATCCCTGATGGCCCAGGGTGTCGAGGTCACAGCGACTGTGGTGTCCGGTCCTGTTCCCGCGTCGTTGCAGGATCTGCCGATCGACACGCTCGGCCTCGGCACCCGGATCACCCGGCTGGTGGAGGCGGTCCCGCCGCTGCGGCGACGGCTGACGGACCTTCCTCCGGAGGTACGGATCGTGGCGAGCGGACTGTGGGGCAGTGTGCCGGTCGGTGCCGCACTTGCCGGGACGGGCCGCAGTTACATCGCCTGGGAGCACTCGCTGCTCCCGGAACGGCTCCGCACCGACGCCCGTGTTCGTACCCTCGCCCGCCTGATCCGGGTCCGGGGCCTGCGGCCCCGACTCGTCGTCGCCGTTTCCGACGGCGTCGCCCGGACCGTGCGGCAACTCGCCCCCGGGCAGGAGGTCACAACCATCGCCAACCCGGTGCCGCCCCGTCCGCTCGTCGCCCCACGCGGTATCGCGCACCCCGACCGGGTACGGCTGTTGACCACGTCCGCGCTCCGTCCCGGCAAGAACCACTCCTGCGCGCTCGAAGCGCTGGCCCTGTTGCCCTCGGCCTACCACCTGACGCTCGCCGGTGACGGCGAGGAACGCCAACTGCTCCACGACAAGGCACGAAGCCTCGGGTTGTCGCATCGGGTGACGTTCCTGGGCTGGGTGTCCGGGGTGGCGGAACTCCTCGCCGACGCCGACCTGCTCGTGCATCCGTCCCGCGCCGAGACGTTCGGGTTCAGCCTGGTGGAGGCCGCCGAGGCCGGCCTGCCCGTGGCCGCTCTGCCGGTACCGACGCTGGACGAGATGATCCCGACGTTCGTACCGGGCATCCTGGCGGCGGACACCTCAGCGTCGGCACTCGCCGACGCGATCCTGCGCCTGACCGGGGACGAACGCCCCGGCGTCGAGGACTTCGAGAAGGCATGGCACGCCCGGCACGCGATGCTGGACCCCGCCGAGGTGAGCAGGCGGTGGATGGTGGCGTTGTCGTGAAGCACGGCCCCGACGAAACGGGCGACCCCACGCCCGACCAGCGCGAACCGCGGCGCCCACCCGATGCCGGCCGGGGTGACGGGGGGTTCCTGCGCAAGTCCGGCACGTTCTTCACCGGAACGCTGCTGCGTACCCTCGCCCAGGGGGCCCTCTTCGTGCTGTTGGCGCGCGAGATGACGCTCGACACGTACGGTTTGTTCGTCGGCGTGACGGCGCTGGTCGCCGTGGTGTCTCCCTTCGCCTCGGCCGGCGCGCCCAGCCTCATCATGCAGAACCACGCGGATTCGCCGTCCGAGTGGGCCCGTCACCTGGTCCGTGGCCTCTTCATATCCACGGTGTTCGGCTGCGCCGCCACCGTGCTGGTGACAGTCGCGGGTCTCGCCATCTGGGGTGTCGACGTCGGGCTCGTGGATCTGCTCTGTCTCGCCTTCGCCGACCTGGTCGCCTGGCGTCTCATCGAGGCGGTGGCCGCCTCGATCCAGGTCCGTGGTCGGATCCTGCTCGCCGCGCTCGTGCCAGCCCTGCTACACCTGTGCCGGCTGGCCGCCGCAGTGATGCTCGCCATGTCACCAGGGACGGTCGCGCTACACGACTGGGCGGTGGCTTCGATGGTGGTCTCGACCGTCGTATGCGTGCCCGTGATCGTGGGTGGGCTACGCGGCGCCCAACCGGGGGCACTGAAGGTCGCTGGGTCGCTCGCCCAGGCGCGGACCGGGATGATGTTCGCCGTCGGCCTCTCGGCCCAGTCCATCTACAACGACAGCGACAAGGTCATGCTGTCCCGCCTGAGCACCCCGGAGAACGCCGCCATCTACGCGGCGGCCTACCGGGTGGTGGATCTGGCGTATACCCCGGCCCGATCCATGAGCGCCATCGCCTATCCCCGGTTCTTCCAGGCCGGGCGGAGCGGTCCGCGGGAGACGCTGCGCCTGGCACGCCGTCTACTGCCGCGTTTCCTGGCGTTCAGCGTACCGACGAGCCTGCTGCTGGTCGCCTTCGCCTGGCTGATGCCGCTGGTGTTCGGTGCCGACTTCGCGGCTGCCGTTCCGGCGTTGCAGTGGCTCAGCGCGCTCCTCGTGCTCAAGGCGCTGCACTACCTCGCGGCCGACGCGCTCTCGGGTGCCCGGATGCAGGGCCGGCGAACGGTGTGCCAGATCGGCATCGGCGTGGCCAACGCGTTGCTGAACCTGTGGCTCATCCCGGCCTACGGCTGGCAGGGCGCTATCGTCTCAAGCCTGGTGTGCGACGCGCTGCTCGCGATACTGCTCTGGGGATGCCTCGCCGTCTCGGTCCACCGCGGCCCGGCCGACTCATCCGCCTCGGCACGTCCCATGGAAAGGGTCTGAGGTGACCACACTCTTCGGTGTCCTGCTGAGCCTGGGCGGCCTCGCGGTGGCCGCCTGGCTGGTCGCCGCTCGGCAGTCCGTCGTGGCCGCCTTCGGCGGCGGTGGGAACGCCCTCGCACTGATCGGATTCGCGGTACTGGCGAACGCAGCGCCCGTCATCGCCGGTGACCGCTCGTCGGCGCTCATCGGGGTGCTGGTCCTCGCCTTGGTCGTCTGGCTGCTCGTCGCCGGCCGGGAGCGGTTCACCGGTCCACCCGGCGTCTGGCGTCAGGTATGTCTGGCGTTGGCCGGTGCCCTGCTCGTCTGGTGTGTCAGCGTCGACGTGTTCACCGGCGAGGGCGTGTACGGGTCAAGGTTGCCCGCGTACGGCACCGCCGCACTGCTGCTGCTCGCGGTCTGGTTTGCCGGCGGCGGCACCACGGTGAGTCTCGGTGCCATGGCGTACGCGGGATTGGCCGTGCTGTCCCTGCTGACCATCCCGACCGTTCTCTACGGGCAGGCATGGCGGTCGTGCACCTCAGGGCAGTTGGAGAAGTGCTCGGTGGCGGGGGCGCTGTTCAAGAGCTTCTACGAGTCGGAGAACTACATCGCGCTGGTCACCTCGTTCACGCTGGTCGCGGTCGCCTGCGCGTTGCGCGGCACGCAGCGGTGGGCCACCGCCGCGTTCTGCCTGCTGGTCATCGTCGCCACCGGATCCCGGACCAGCTATCTGGCCATCGCCGCGGTAGGCGTGTGGGTGGCCGGCGCCCTACTGATCGAGCGGCGGCGGCAGTACTCGCGGATCCACCTGGCACTCTGCGCGGCGCTCGTCGCCGGAGCCGCGACCACCGCCGCCTTCCTGACCTGGAGTGCGTCCCGGACGACGTTGAGCAATCGGGGCAACATCTGGATCCACGCCCGGGAGTACATCGCCGGATCGGAGATCACCGGTGTCGGTGTCTCGAAGTGGTACCTGGTGCGGGACATCGGTGAGGCACCGCACCACTTCTTCCACTCGGGCTACGTGCTGGCCATCTTCTCCGGTGGCTTCGTGGCGTTGGCACTGTGGGGGCTCGTCCTCGTCGCCTTGCTGCGGGCACCCGTCGTCGACGGCCGGGTTCTCTCCGCCAAGGCTCCGGTAGTGCTGTTCATGATCTATTCGTTCACCGAGGTCGTCTGGAATCCGCTCTCCGTCGACGGCCTCACCTGGATCTTCGCTCTGCTGGTGCTGACCACGTCGGCGTCGACTCCCACCGACGCGGAGTCGGTCGGCCGAGCAGCGGCGGGTGCCGGCCGACCACGCCTGCCGGTCGGGCTGCGTCGCCTGGTTACCCGCGAGGCCACAGTGGACGCGCGACACTAGGCGCAAGGATCGCGGAGACGCCGAGCGCGGTTCGCGTGGACGCGGATTCCCTAGCATGAGGAAGGACCCGATGCCGTCAGGCCCCCTCGCGACGCCGGTTCACGATGCCGCCCCCGGCAGGCCGGGGAGTCGCCGGTCGGGGTTCCGCCCGGACATTCAGGGACTGCGTGCCTTTGCGGTCGTGGTGGTGATCCTCGACCACGTCCTGCACTGGCCCGCCGGCGGGTTTGTCGGCGTTGACGTCTTCTTCGTCATCTCCGGCTTCCTGATCACCAATCTGCTGCTCACCGAGCACGGCCGGACGGGGCGCATCTCCTTCGCGGACTTCTACCGGCGACGCGTCCGCCGGATCCTGCCCCTGGCGGTACTGGTCCTGGTGACCACGTACCTCGCGTCGTCGTTGTTGTTTCTGGGTGAGCGGGCTCGCTCGACGGCCTGGGACACCCTGTACGCGGCGCTCTTCACGGCCAACTGGCGGTTCGCGGCGGTCGGCACCGACTACTGGCAGACCGACGGACCGGTTTCGCCGTTGCGGCATTACTGGTCGCTGGCCGTGGAGGAGCAGTTCTACCTGGTATGGCCGATCCTGCTCGGGTTGGTTCTGGGCTACCTGACCCACCGGGGCCGACGACGGTACGCAGCCCGGTGGGCGGTAGGCGTGGTCCTGAGCGTGATCGTCCTCGCATCGATCGCATTCGCGCTGTGGGAGGTCGGGCATCGGCCGACCGTGGCGTACTTCTCGACCGTCTCCCGAGCCTGGGAGTTGGGGATTGGCGCGCTGCTGGCGGTGGCCACCCCCCTGTTGGCCCGTATCCCGGCCACGGTCCGTCCCGCGTACCAGTGGTCGGGGCTGGTCGGGTTGGTCGTCTCGGTCTTCGTCGTCAACGAGCAGACCCCGTTCCCGGTCCCGGGTGCGTTCCTGGCGGTGATCTCGACTGCCCTGGTCATCGCCGGCGGCGTCGGTGGACAGCGGCTGATGGTTCCGCTGACGAACCGGGCTGTGGGCTACGTTGGAGACATCTCCTACTCCCTCTACCTGTGGCACTTTCCACTACTCATCCTGATCGGCGCGGCGTTTCCCGCCGCCGGGCACGGCACGGTGGTGCTCACGCTCAGCGGTACCGCGCTGCTCTCGGTGCTCTCCTATCACCTGGTCGAGGACCCGATCCGCCGCTCGTCATGGTTGGAGCGCCAGCCGCCCGGAGGGGCGCCGCAGCTGAGCGGGGCGAGGCTGACCCGCCGAGGTGCCGTGCTGGTGGCGGTGGTCGCCACCGTTGCCGTGGTCACCACCACCGCCGTCGTCGTCCGTACGCCGCCGTCCCAGACACCGGCCGGCACCTGGACGGTCAGCTCACAATCCGAACTGGCGCAGCAGGTCCGGGCAGCGCTCGACGCGACCGACTGGCCGGTGCTGACACCGTCGCTCGGTGAACTGAGCACGGTCAGCTTCTCCTCCGGGGAGGGGCGGGGCTGCCGACCGGCGGTCCCGGACGGCAACGAGTGTGCCGTGACGACGCCACGTCCCCGGAGACTGGCCGTCGTCGTCGGCGATTCCATCGGAACCGCCTGGCTGCCGCTGGTTCGCTCCGTCCTGGAGCCGGCCGGCTGGGTGGTTCAGGATCTGACCTATGCCGGTTGCCCGTTCCTCGCCTCGGACACCGTCTCCCCGATCGAAAAGATCACCCGTTCCTGTCCCGGGCACCGACAGGCGGTACGTGCGGTGATCGATGACCGCAAGCCTGACCTGGCTATCGTCAGCAACGCCTACCAACAACGGTTCGTCGGAACCGGCGACACCCCGTTCCAGGTCCGTTGGGAGGAGGCCGCTCGTACCGCCAGGGAACAGTGGCTCGCCGCCGCAGGAAAGGTCGTCGCCCTGCAACCCCCACCCCTGGGCCCGGATCCGAAGTCCTGCATCACCCGGCTCTCCACCCCACGCGACTGCGTCTCGACGCTCAACGCGGAGTACCGCGCGTACACCGAGGTTGAGCGGAGGGCCTGGGGCGGCCGGAACTCCTGGCACATCGCGACGACCGACTGGTTCTGCGAAGACGGGCAATGCCCGATCTTCGTAGGCGGAGTCATCGTCCGCCGCGACGGTAACCACATCACGGCTGAGTACGCCCGCAAGCTCACACCACTGTTCGGCGAGGTCCTGACACCGATCCTCAGCGGTGCGACCGATTAGCTAGGGGCGCCGCTGGCGTATCCGCACCAGTACCAACGCCGCGATCCCGCCGAGCAGAGCGACGCCTGCGGCGATGAGCACCGGCACCGCCCAGCCACGACGGGACGGTTCCGCACCTCCGGCGGCGACGGCAGCCTCCCGGTACGCCTCGGCCAGCGCGTTCGTGGGCGACTGGTCGGCAACCTCGGCGAATCGCGCGGCGGCCTTCGCCTCGTCACCATCGAAGTAGGCGTCCAGCGCATCCCGGTAAGCCTGACCCGGCTCACCGATGGCGTTCTCGACCTCGGCGGCACTGAGCAGTCCGTTGACCCGCGACACCGGCACCACCAGGCGGTTCGGTCGCTCGGGTTGCAACACGTCGTTGTCAAGTATGCCGACCACCCTGCCGTCGGAGTCGACGACGACTCCGCCTCGGGAGGAGGCGCCGACATCGTCGTTGATGCGGTAGGTCGAGGATTCCAGATCGACTTCGGTCACCTGTGCCGGCTTGGACTGCACGGTGTAGGTGGCGGACCGGTACTCGGTGTCGGTGGTCGCGTATCCGAGCGCGTGCAACGCCGTTCCGGTGGCGATCGTCGCGGCGGTGTTCACCTCGACAGCCGGCAGGTTGCCCTGTTCGAGCTTGACCAACGCCAGGTTGCCCTCGGCGAGGGTGAGTGCTCGTACCACGCTGCCGGAGATCGCGGGTGCGCTGGTCAGGTCACCCGTGGCCACATTCAGCTGCCCGTGCAGGCTGGCCTCGGGTTCGGTGCCCGCCTCGGCGCCGGTGAAGCTGGTGGTCGTCATCCGGGCCCGGACGTAGTTCGCGACGTCACCTGTCTTGAGCTCGCCCTTGGCGACGCGGACCTTGGCCAGCTCACCGAGTGCGTGTTCGAGCAGGATGTCCGGGGTCGGCTGCACGCACTGCGCGTTGGTGATCACGTGCCCGTCGTGGTTGACCACAACTCCCGTGCACCGGCGGCTGAAGGTGAACGGATCCGGGTGCAGCAGGTCGTCCTTCTGCTTGCCGCGCACGTAACCGGTGACGATCGCCTCCAGGAACACCATCGACGGCGCGGCGATGGCGAGGGCCCGCTCTTCGTCACTGCGGGGCGCGGCTGCCGCCCACGGCTTGAGGCCGGGGGTGGGTGGGGTGACGGTCGGTGCGGGTGTCGGCGGCGGGGTGTCCGGCCCGCTGGCCGAGATGGCCCAGACACCGGCTCCACCACCGATGGCGGCCACCAGGAGCAGCACGGCGATCGCCGCCCAGAGACCGGTCTGGCGCCGTGGTGGCGCAGAGGGCTGGATCCGGCGTACCGGCGCGGTGAACGGGTCGTGCTGCGGCGCGTCGTCGAAGGGCGTCCCGAAGCCGGGTGAAGCGGGGGCGCCCGAAACCGGGCCAGGTCCACCTGAAACCGGAAGCGGAGCGCCCGAGACGGGACCGGGAGCACCGGAGACAGGCTGCGGTCCGCCGGACACCGGCTCGGGCGGACCGGAGATGGGCTGGGGCAGACCGGAGATGGGCTGGGCTGCACCGGAGACCGGCTCGGGCGGACCCGAGGTGGGCAGAGGCGCACCGGACACCGGCTGAGGTGGGGTGGGGAGGGTCGACGCGTTGGTCGGCACGGGTTGGTATTCCACGCCGAGGGCCCGGAAAAGTCGCTCCGCGCCCGGCCCCGCCTCGGCGGGGTAGGCCACCCAGGGCGCCGGGGCGGAGAAGTCCGCGTAGACGAAGGGCATACCGCCCGTCTGGGCCAGATTGTTGGTGATCGCTGCGAATGCCTCGCGCCAGCCCTGAGTAGCAGCCACGGTGGCGTCCAGCACGGCCACCGTGACGAAGCGGCCCTGCCCGTCCACGGCGGCCCATGCCTTCCCGACCGGTGACCCACCCAGCATGTGGGTGTACCGGTAGGGGCCGTCCGGCTGCATGGCAACTCCTCTGCTCGACCGTCGAGCGGGATCCTATCCACCTGCCGCACCCCTAGCTGCCCGGCGGTCACCTCGGCCCCGAGGACCGCGCTGAAATCGCAGACCAATTGCCGTCCACAGTGGAAAGCGCAGATCAGCTTGCCAGGTGAAAGTTTTCATGCATAGAGTCGCTGCGTGAATGAGGGAGCTACGGCGGCGTCGACGGAGCGGGTCGTCGGCCTGTTCGACGGGGTCCGGCTCACCCCGACGCAGCGACGCATCGCGCACTGTCTGGTGCAGCACGCCGCCGCCATCGGCTACCTCTCCGCCGCCGAGGTGGCCGAGCTGGCCGGGGTCAGCCAACCGTCGGTCACCCGGTTCGCGGTGGCGCTGGGCCACGACGGCTACCCGGCCTTGCGTCGCCGGTTGCGCGAGCTGACCGCCGCCGCGCCCGGTCCGGCGCCCGTCGGCAACGAGCTTCAGCAGGCGGTACGCGCGGAGATCGGCAACCTGGAGCGGCTGGCCGGGCAGTTGGCCGACCGGGAGCGGATCGCCGAGACCGGGCGGGTGCTGGCGGCCAGTCGGCCGCTGCCGGTGCTCGGCCTGCGGTCCGCCGCGCCGCTGGCCGCCTACTTCGCGTACTTCGCCGCCAAGGTGCACCCCGACGTGCGGGTGCTCGACGACGGCGGCAGCCTGCTCACCGACCGTATCGAGCAGGCTGCCGAGGCCGGGGCGGGGGCGCTGCTGGCGTTCGTGCTGCCGCGCTACCCCCGGGAGACCCTGGAGGCGCTGCGCGAGGCCCGCGAGGCGAACCTCACGGTCGTGGCGATCACCGACTCACCGGTGAGCCCGGCGACCGAGTACGCCGACGTGGTGCTGTCCGCCGCGGTCGGCGCGCAACTCGTGTTCGACCTGCACACCGCTCCGATGACCCTGGCCATGGTGCTGCTCCAGGCGATCTGTGACGCCGCCCCGGCCGAGACCCAACGGCGGCTGGAGGCGTTCGAAGCCTCGGCGGCCCGTCGACAGTTGTTCCTCGGTTAGGAGGAGATCCGCCATGACGCGATCCGACCAGGTCACACCGGGCGCGAACCCCGTCCGGGCCGCGCGCGGCACCGAACGTACCGCCCGGGGCTGGCCGCAGGAGGCCGCCCTGCGGATGTTGATGAACAACCTCGACCCGGAGGTCGCCGAGCGCCCCGACGACCTCGTCGTGTACGGCGGCACCGGCCGGGCCGCCCGGGACTGGCCCTCGTACCACGCCCTGGTGCGGACACTGACCGAGCTGCGCGACGACGAGACGATGCTGGTGCAGTCGGGCCGTCCGGTCGGGGTGATGCGTACCCACGAGTGGGCGCCACGGGTGCTGCTGGCCAACTCGAACCTGGTGGGCGACTGGGCCACCTGGCCGGAGTTCCGCCGCCTGGAGCAGCTCGGCCTCACCATGTACGGGCAGATGACCGCCGGCTCGTGGATCTACATCGGCACCCAGGGCATCCTCCAGGGCACCTACGAGACGTTCGCCGCCGTGGCGGCCAAGCTCGCCGCCGGCCGTGTCGACGGGCAGCAGGCCGACGCCACCCTGGCCGGCACCTTGACGCTCACCGCCGGTTGTGGCGGCATGGGTGGGGCGCAGCCGCTCGCGGTCACCATGAACGGCGGTGCCTGCCTGATCGTGGACGCGGACCGCAGTCGGCTGGCCCGCCGGGTGCACGACCGCTACCTGGACGAGATCGCCGACGACCTGGACGACGCGGTACGGCGGGTGCTCGACGCCAAACGAGAGCGCCGGGCGTTGAGCGTCGGGGTCGTCGGCAACGCCGCCACCGTCTTCCCGGAACTACTGCGCCGAGGGGTGCCGGTCGACATCGTCACCGACCAGACCAGCGCCCACGATCCGCTGTCGTACCTGCCGGAGGGGGTCGGGCTGGCCGACGCCCGGGAGTACGCGGCGGCCCAGCCGGCCGAGTTCACTGACCGGGCGCGGGCGTCGATGGCCAAGCACGTCGAGGCGATGGTGGGGTTCCTCGACGCGGGCGCGGAGGTCTTCGACTACGGCAACTCGATCCGGGGCGAGGCCCGCCTCGGCGGGTACGGGCGGGCGTTCGACTTCCCCGGCTTCGTGCCCGCGTACATCCGGCCGTTGTTCTGTGCGGGCAAGGGCCCGTTCCGGTGGGCGGCGCTCTCCGGCGATCCCGCCGACATCGCCGCCACCGACCGGGCGATCCTGGAGCTGTTCCCGGAGAACGAGTCGCTGGCACGGTGGATCCGGATGGCCGGTGAGCGGGTCGCCTTCCAGGGGCTGCCCGCGCGCATCTGCTGGCTCGGTTACGGCGAGCGGGACGTCGCCGGCGTACGGTTCAACGAGATGGTCGCCTCGGGTGAGCTGAGCGCGCCGGTGGTGATCGGCCGTGACCACCTCGACTGCGGCAGTGTGGCCAGCCCGTACCGGGAGACCGAGGCGATGGCCGACGGCTCCGACGCGATCGCCGACTGGCCGCTACTCAACGCGCTGGTCAACACCGCCAGCGGGGCGTCCTGGGTGTCCATCCACCACGGCGGTGGGGTCGGCATCGGCCGGTCCATCCACGCGGGCCAGGTCTGTGTGGCCGACGGCACCGCGTTGGCCGGGCAGAAGATCGAGCGGGTGTTGACCAACGACCCGGCGATGGGGGTCATCCGGCACGTCGACGCCGGCTACCCCACCCCCCACACCGACGTCCGCATCCCGATGGCGGAGTAAGGAAGGGCACCTTGTTAACGCATACGGTAGAGGAAGGGGCCCTTCCTAACAGGTTTCGCGAGCTGTGGGACCAGATCGCCCCGATCGGGCGGGACGAGCGCAGCGGCGGCTACCTGCGGTACGCGTTGACCGAGCCGGAGCTGCGGCTGCGGGAGTGGTTCCGGGCACAGGCCGACGAGCGGGCCATGCCGGTCACCGAGGACGGCAACGGCAACCTGTTCGCCTGGTGGGGTGACCCGGGCGGCGGTGACGCCGTGCTGACCGGCAGCCATTTCGACTCGGTGCCGCACGGCGGCGCGTACGACGGGCCGCTAGGCATCGTGAGCGCCTTCCTCGCGGTCGACGAGCTAAGTGCGGTGGGCGTCACGCCCTCCCGGCCGGTGGCGGTGGCGGCGTTCGTGGAGGAGGAGGGGGCCCGGTTCGGCGTACCGTGCCTGGGCTCTCGGCTGCTCACCGGCTCGCTGACGGCCGAACGCGCAGCCGGGCTGCGCGATGCCCACGGGGTGAGTTTCGCCGAGGCGTTGGGCGAGCGTCCGGCGGGTGCCCGCCCGGAGTTGGTCGGTCGCTTCGCGGCCTTCGTGGAGTTGCACGTCGAGCAGGGCCGCGCGCTGGTCGATCAGGACGCGCCGGTCGCCGTCGCGAGCGCCATCTGGCCGCACGGCCGCTGGCGGTTCGACTTCGACGGTGCGGGCAACCACGCCGGTACGACGCGGATGGCCGACCGTCACGACCCGATGCTCACGTACGCGTTCACGGTGCTCGCCGCGAACAAGGAGGCCCGGCTGCGCGCCGCCCACGCCACCGTCGGGCGGGTGGCGGTGGAGCCGAACGCCACCAACGCGATCCCGTCGCGGGTGACCGGCTGGCTGGACGCCCGCGCGGCCGAGCCGGACACCCTCGCCGAGCTGGTCGCGGCGGTTCACGGCAAGGCCGCCGAGCGGGCCCGCCGCGACGGTACGCGGGTGACGCTGACCGAGGAGTCGGCGACCCCGCTGGTGGCCTTCGACTCCTCGCTGGCCGACCGGCTGGCCACGCTGCTCGACGCGCCGGTGTTGCCGACCGGGGCGGGCCACGACGCCGGAGTTCTGGCCGGTCACCTGCCCACCGCGATGCTCTTCGTCCGCAACCCGACCGGGGTGTCCCACTCCCCCGCCGAGTCGGCCACCGACGCCGACTGCGCGACCGGGGTGGCGGCGTTGGCCAGGGTGCTGAAGGAGTTGGCATGCCGTTGAGCGCGGGCGACGAGCGCCGGAGAGCACGAACGGTTCAGCTCGACAGGGGGCAGGCCCGATGACCTCGACCCGTTGGCTCGCGGAGTACGCCTGGCTTCCCGGGGAGGCCGAACCCACCCGGGACGTGCTGATCGAGACGGTGCGGGACCGGATCACCGGCGTCACCCCGCTCACGCCGCGTGGTGGGCCTGACGCGGGTGTCGACGTGCTGGCCGACGCGGTGCGGCTGCCGGGGCTGACCCTGCCGGGGTTGGCCAACGCCCACTCGCACGCGTTCCACCGGGCGTTGCGGGGGCGCACCCATTTCGGTCGGGGTGACTTCTGGAGCTGGCGGGACCAGATGTACGCGGTCGCCGCCCGCCTGGACCCGGACTCGTACCTGGCGTTGGCCCGCGCGGTGTACGCCGAGATGGCGCTGTCCGGCATCACCTGTGTCGGTGAGTTCCACTACCTGCATCACGGGCCGGGTGGCCGCCCGTACGCGGACCCGAACGCGATGGGCGCGGCCCTGGTCGAGGCGGCGGCCCAGGCGGGGATCCGACTGACCCTGCTGGACACCTGCTATCTGACCGCCTCGGTGGACGGGCGGCCGCTGGTCGGGCCGCAGCAGCGGTTCGGCGACGGTGACGCGTTGCGCTGGGCGCAGCGGCTCGACGGGTTCGCCCCGGACGGTGGGCATGCGCGGCTCGGTGCCGCGATCCACTCGGTACGCGCGGTGCCGGCCGAGCAGCTCGCCACCGTCGCCGGTTGGGCGCACCGGCGCGACGCGCCGTTGCACGTGCACCTGTCGGAGCAGCCCGCCGAGAACGACGCCTGCCGGGCTGTGCACGGGTGCACCCCGACGCGGTTGCTCGCCGACCACGGGGTGCTCGGCCCGGCCACCACGGCGGTGCACGCCACCCATCCGACCAGCGCCGACGTGGGTCTGCTCGGGGACAGCCGGACCGGGGTCTGCCTCTGTCCCACCACGGAACGGGATCTCGCCGACGGGATCGGTCCGGTCCGCCGGATGGCCGACGTCGGCATCCCGCTCAGTCTGGGCAGCGACAGTCACGCCATGGTCGACCTGTTCGAGGAGGCCCGCGCGGTCGAGCTGGACGAGCGGCTGCGTACCCGGCGGCGCGGTCACTTCACCCCGGCCGAGTTGTTGGCCGCCGCGAGCACGGCCGGGCATGCCGCGCTGGGCTGGACCGATGCCGGGCGGATCGCGGTCGGTGACCGGGCCGACCTGGTAACGGTGCGGCTGGACAGCGTACGCACGGCCGGGGTGACCCCGGCGGGTGTCTGGTTCGCCGCCGGGGCCGCCGACGTCGCGCAGGTGGTGGTGGACGGTCAGGTGCTGGTCCGCGACGGCCGGCACGTACGCGTGGATGTGCCCGGCGAGCTGACGACCGCGATCAGGGGAGTGACCGATGCCTAGTCTGCTGGTGGACAACATCGGTGAGCTGGTCACCAACGACGCCGGTCGGGGCGTGGGCGGGCCGTTGGGGATCCGGCGACGTGTCGCGCTCCTCATCGAGGACGGCGAGGTGGTCTGGATCGGCCCGACCACCGACACGCCGTCCGCAGACCACCGGATCGACGCCGCCGGATCGGCGGTGCTGCCCGGTTTCGTGGACAGTCACGCCCACCTCGTCTTCGCCGGGGACCGGGCCGCCGAGTTCGCCGCCCGGATGGCCGGCGAGCGGTACACCGGCGGCGGTATCCGCACCACGGTCGGTGCCACCCGCGCCGCCTCCGACAGCGAACTGCGGGCCACCGTGCGGCGGCTGCGCGCGGAGGCGTTGCGGCAGGGCACCACCACGATCGAGATCAAGAGTGGGTACGGCCTCACCGTCGTCGACGAGGCCCGCTCGCTGCGGATCGCCGCCGAGGTCAGCACCGAGACCACCTTCCTCGGTGCGCACGTGGTCCCGGCCGAGTACGCCGCCCGTCCCGACGACTACGTGTCGCTGGTCTGCGGGCCGATGCTGGCCGCCGCCGCGCCGCACGCCCGCTGGATCGACGTGTTCTGTGAGCGGGGTGCCTTCGACGCCGACCACGCGCGGGCGATCCTGACCTGCGGCCAGGCCGTCGGCCTGGGGGTACGGGTGCACGCCAACCAGTTGGGACCCGGTCCGGGCGTGCAGCTCGGGGTGGAGCTGGGGGCGGCCAGTGTGGACCACTGCACCCATCTGACCGACGCCGACGTCGACGCGTTGGTCTCGACCCGGGCCGGTGACGAGGACGGCGGCACGACGACGGTGGCGACGCTGCTGCCCGGTGCCGAGTTCTCCACCCGATCGCCCTACCCTGACGCCCGCCGACTGCTCGACGCGGGCGTGACCGTGGCGCTGGCCACCGACTGCAACCCCGGCTCGTCGTACACCTCGTCGATGCCGTTCTGCATCGCGCTGGCCGTACGCGAGATGGGGATGACCCCGGCGGAGGCGGTCTGGGCCGCGACGGCCGGCGGCGCGCGGGCGCTGCGCCGCGACGACATCGGTGTGCTGCGACCCGGTGCCCGAGCCGACCTGGTCATCCTCGACGCGCCGTCTCACCTGCACCTGGCCTACCGGCCCGGAGTCCCCCTCGTCCGCCAGGTCCTGCACAACGGAGTACCCCGATGACCGTCACCATCCAGCCCACCGGAGTCACCCCCGCCGACGTGCTCGCCGTGGCGCGCGGCGACGCCAAGGTGGTCCTCGACCCGGCCACCGTCGCCGCGATGGCCACCAGTCGGTCCATCGTGGACGGCATCGAGGCCGCCGGTCGTCCCGTGTACGGCGTGTCGACCGGTTTCGGGGCGTTGGCGAACACCTTCGTCGCCCCGGAGCGTCGCGCCGAGTTGCAGCACGCGCTGATCCGGTCACACGCCGCCGGGGTCGGGGCGCCGATGCCCCGCGAGGTGGTGCGGGCGATGATGCTGCTGCGGATCCGCTCGCTGGCGCTCGGCCGCTCCGGGGTACGCCCGCTGGTTGCCGAGGCCCTGGTGGACCTGCTCAACCACGAGATCACCCCGTGGGTGCCGGAGCACGGTTCGCTGGGCGCCTCCGGTGACCTGGCGCCGCTGGCGCACTGCGCGCTGGTGCTGCTCGGCGAGGGTTGGGTGCTCGGCCCGGACGGCGAACGGCTACCTGCCGCCGACACGCTGCGCCGGGTCGGCCTCGCCCCGGTGGAGTTGGCCGCCAAGGAGGGGCTGGCGCTGATCAACGGCACCGACGGCATGCTCGGCATGCTGCTGCTCGCCATCGACGACGCCGCCCACCTGTTCACCATGGCCGACGTGACCGCCGCGTTGGCGATCGAGGCGATGCTCGGCTCGGAGCGGCCGTTCCTGCCGGAGCTGCACGCCATCCGACCGCATCCCGGGCAGGGCGTCTCGGCGGCCAACATCCACCGCCTGTTGCAGAACTCGGCGGTGATGGACTCGCACCGGGACGACCTGGCGCACGCGGTGCAGGACGCCTACTCGATGCGCTGCGCGCCCCAGGTGGCCGGCGCGGCACGCGACACCCTGGAGTTCGTCCGGGCGACCGCCGCCCGGGAGCTGGTCTCGGTGGTGGACAACCCGGTGGTGCTGCCGGACGGCCGGGTCGAGTCGACCGGGAACTTCCACGGCGCACCGCTGGGCTTCGCGGCGGACTTCCTGGCCATCGCCGCCACCGAGGTGGGCGCGATCGCCGAACGTCGGGTGGACCGGCTGCTCGACGTCACCCGGTCCCGGGACCTGCCCGCGTTCCTCTCCCCCGACGCCGGGGTCAACTCCGGGCTGATGATCGCGCAGTACACGGCCGCCGGGATCGTCGCCGAGAACCGTCGGCTGGCCGCGCCCGCCTCGGTCGACTCGCTGCCCACCAGCGGCATGCAGGAGGACCACGTCTCGATGGGCTGGGCGGCGACCAAGAAGCTGCGTACCGTGCTGGACAATCTGACCAGCCTGCTCGCGGTGGAGTTGCTCGCCGCCGTACGCGGGTTGCAGTTGCGAGCGCCGCTGACCCCGTCGCCGGCCGGGCGGGCGGCGATCGCCGCGCTCGGCGAAGCCGTCGGCGAGCCCGGCCCCGACGTGTTCCTCGCCCCGCTGATGGAGGCCGCCCGCGCCGTGCTGGCCGCCCCCGACCTGCGCACCGCCATCGAGCGGGAGATCGGCCCGCTCGGCTGACCCCACCGCGAGATCCTGGTACGGGCCGGGGTGGTGCGTACCAGGATCCCGGTGGCTCAGATGACCTTGGCGAGCAGGGCGGCCAGTTCGCGCAGCGCCTTGCCCCGGTGGCTGATCGCGTCCTTCTCCTGCGGGGTCAGCTCGGCGTTCGTGCGGTCCTGGCCGTCGCCGAGGAAGATCGGGTCGTAGCCGAATCCGCCGTCGCCGCGCGGGGCGCGCAGCAGCCGACCCGACTGCCGGCCGTCGACCAGGTGTTCCTTGCCGCCAGGCAGCACCAACGCGATGGTGCAGACGAAGGAGGCACCCCGGTGCTCGTCCGGCAGGTCACCGATCTGGTCGAGCACCAGTTGGAGGTTGGCCTGGTCGTCGCCGTGCCGCCCGGCCCAGCGGGCGCTGAACACCCCCGGCATCCCGTTGAGCGCGTCGACGGCCAACCCGGAGTCGTCGGCGACCGTCGGCAGCCCGGTACGCCGACAGCCTTCCCGCGCCTTGATCAAAGCGTTCTCACCGAAGGTCAGCCCGGTCTCCGGCAGCTCCGGGTACGCCTCGACGTCGTCCAGCCCGACCAGCGCGACCCGGTGCACGCCCAGCGCCCCGTCGAGGATGCGCTGCAACTCGATCAGCTTCTTACGGTTACGGGTGGCGAGCAGCACCTTGTTCACACTGAGTTACCTTTCGTTCGCGACTGCGGGGCGCGCAAGCGCACTCCTCGCGCTCACAGGGAAAGAGCCTTGCGCTGGGCTTCGGCCAGATCCACACAGCCGACCACGGCCAGATCGAGCAGGGCGTCGAGCTGGTCGCGGGCGAACACCCCCGCCTCGCCGGTGCCCTGCACCTCGACGAAGTCGCCGGTGCCGGTACAGACCACGTTCATGTCGACCTCGGCGGCCACGTCCTCGTCGTAGCACAGGTCGAGGCGCGGCTCACCGTCGACCACGCCGACGCTGACCGCCGCCACCGAACGGTGCATCACCGCCTCCGGTTTCCCGTTCAGCGCCTTGCGGGCGGCGAGCCAGTTCACCGCGTCGTACAACGCCACGTAGGCGCCGGTGATCGCGGCGGTCCGGGTGCCGCCGTCGGCCTGGAGGACGTCGCAGTCGAGCACGATCGAGTTCTCGCCGAGCGCCTTGAGGTCGATCGCGGCGCGCAGGCTCCGGCCCACCAGCCGGGAGATCTCGTGGGTACGCCCACCGACGCGTCCCTTGACGCTCTCCCGGTCCGAACGGGTGTTGGTGGCCCGGGGCAGCATCGCGTACTCCGCGGTCACCCAACCCAGGCCGGAACCACGACGCCAGCGCGGCACCCCCTCGGTGACGCTGGCGGTGCAGAGCACCCGGGTGCCGCCGAATTCCACCAGCACCGACCCCTCGGGGTGGGTGCTCCAGCCACGAGTCAGAGCCACCGGTCGAAGTTGGTCGGGTCGCCGCCCGTCAGGTCGCGCCATGCCTGCACCCTATGTGGTGCGCTGATCGGTCCCTCCCCGGGTGTCCGCCGCGCCGGGGCTCGGTCCCTCCCGGGTGTCCGCCGCGCCGGACGGACCCGCGTCCAGGCGGGTCAGACGTCGTAGGTGGCGCCGGGGCGGACCACTTCCAGCGGGCCGGTGTACGCGGCGGAGGCAGCCGCGACCGTGAGCGCCTCGCTGCCCCAGGCCGGGACCAGATGGGTCAACAGCAGCCGTCCGACGTTGGCCTTGGCCGCCGCCTCGCCTGCCTCACTGCCGGTGAGGTGCAGATCCGGCGGGTTGTCCACGCCGTCGAGGTAGCTGGCCTCGCAGAGGAAGACGTCGGCGTTGTGGGCCAGCCGCAGCAACGCCTCGCAGGGGGCGGTGTCGGAGGAGTAGCAGAGCACCCGACCGTCGTGCTCCAGGCGTACGCCGTAGGTCTCCACCGGGTGCAGTACCCGGTCGACGGTGACGGTGAACGGGCCGATCGGGAAGGTGCCGGGTTGCAGTGCGTAGAACTGGTAGACGTCCTCGACGGTGCTGTCCTCCTGCCCGTACGCGGCGGACAGCCGGTCCGGGGCACCGGCCGGCGCGTACACCGGCAGCGGCGGGTAGGGCCCGTCCGGGGCGTACCGCCGCACCACCACGTAGGTCGCGGCGTCGAGGATGTGGTCGCAGTGCAGATGGGTCAGGAGGATGGCATCCGGTGCGTGCAGCCCGGCATAGCGTTGGAGGGTGGACAGGGAACCCGAGCCGAAGTCGACCAGGAGCCGGAAGTTCTCGGCCTCGATCAGATAGGCCGAGCAAGGGGACTCGGGTCCGGGGAAGCTGCCCGCACAGCCCAGGACGGTCAGTCGCATCGAGTTGTCTCGCTGTCACGGTAGGTAGTGAACGTGCCGGCCGCCGCTCCGGCGGTGATCACTACCGACGCGTACGCCACGCTGGGCAGCCTACGCCCGCCTGTGCAAGCGCAAGAATGATCTGCTGGAAGTTGTCATCAACGTGACACCGGTTTCGCCCGTCCGATTGACCACCCGTCACCGAACCGGACGGCCCGGACGAGCCGACGCGACGAGGACCACCGGCAGCACACCGGTGGCCCTCGTCACATGTCGTACGCGTCGCAGGTCAGGCCCAGAGCTGACCTTCCAGCGCCTCCTCCGCGTCGGCGAGGGTTCCGCCGTACGCGCCGGTGCTCAGGTACTTCCAGCCGCCGTCGCTGACCACGAACGCCACGTCGGCCCGACGACCGGCACGCGCCGCCTCGTGCGCCACCGCCAGCGCCGCGTGCAGGATCGCACCGGTGGAGAAACCGACGAACAGCCCCTCCACCTCCACCAGCTGCCGGGTCCGCAGCACCGCGTCGCGGGTGCCCACGGAGAAACGGCGGGTCAGCACGGTCGCGTCGTAGAGCTCGGGGACGTACCCCTCGTCGATGTTGCGCAGCCCGTAGACCAGCTCGCCGTAGCGCGGCTCGGCGGCGACGATCTGGATGCCCTCGACCTTCTCCCGCAGGTAGCGACCGGTGCCCATCAGCGTGCCGGTGGTGCCGAGCCCGGCCACGAAGTGGGTGATGGTCGGCAGGTCGTGCAGCAGCTCGGGCCCGGTCGTCTCGTAGTGCGCCCGGGCGTTCGCCTCGTTGCCGTACTGGAAGAGCATCACCCAGTCGGGATGCTCGGCGGCGATCTGCTTGGCCGTGGCCACCGCCTGGTTGGAACCACCCGCCGCCGGCGAGAAGATGATCTCCGCGCCGTACATCCGGAGCAGCTGCACCCGCTCGGTGGAGACGTTCTCGGGCATCACGCAGACCAGGCGGTACCCGCGCAACTTGGCCACCATGGCCAGGGAGATGCCGGTGTTGCCGCTGGTCGGCTCCAGGATGGTGTCGCCGGGGCGGAGTCGCCCGGCGGCCTCCGCGGCCCGGACCATGAACAGGGCGGCCCGGTCCTTGACACTGCCGGTCGGGTTGCGATCCTCGAGCTTCGCCCAGAGCCGCACCGGCGGCGCGCCCTCGGGCACCGTCGGCGACAGTCGAGGCAGCCCTACCAGCGGAGTCCCGCCGCAGGCGTCCAGCAGGCTTTCGTACCGCGCCATCGCGGTCGCCTCAGCTCGCGGCGACGCGCGCGGGGCCCGCTACCGCGACGTGCTGCGCCATCGCCGCCGCCGCGGCGAAACCGAACGCGCCGCCGGCCACCGCGGGCAGGATGGTCACGCTGTCGCCGTCGTTGAGCTTGGCGTCCAGCGCACCGAGGAACCGGACGTCCTCGTCGTTGACGTAGACGTTGACGAAGCGGTGCAGCGCACCGGCCTCGGTCACCAGCCGGTCACGCAGCCCGCCGTGCCGGGAGTCCAGGTCGGTGAGCAGGTCGTTCAGCGTGTCGCCGCTGCCCTCGACGACCTTCGCGCCGCCGGTGTAGCTGCGCAGGATGGTGGGGATGCGAACCTCGATGGCCATGGTGTCGTACTCCTCGATCGGGTGAATGCTCGGTGACGGGAAAGGGCGAACCGGGGGCTGAGGAAGATCAGCGCCCCGAACACTCGTAGTCGACCGTCGCCGGGCTCTGCCCGAACATGTATGACTGCACGGCGTGCGGATCCACCCCGGCGTCGAGGATCCGCACCGGCTCCTCGGTCACCACGCCGTCCACGATGCGGAAGGAGCGGATCTCCTCCGTGTCGGGCTCCCGGGTGGAGACGAGCAGATAGTGCGCGCCGGGCTCACCGGCGAAGGAGATGTCCGTTCGTGACGGGTACGCCTCGGTGGCGGTGTGCGAGTGGTAGATGACGATCGGTTCCTCGTCCCGGTCGTCCATCTCGCGCCACACCCGCAGATGCTCCATCGAGTCGAACTCGTAGAAGGTCATCGAGCGGGCGGCGTTCTCCATGGGGATGTGCCGGGTCGGCGTGTCACTGCCGACGGGACCGGCGACCACGCCGCAGGCCTCGTCGGGGTGGTCCCGACGGGCGTGGGCGACGATCGCGTCAACGATCGACCGGTCGATGCTCAGCACGCCGCCAAGGGTAGCGCCAGACTGCGGCCAACCGCGAGGCGGTGCCGGTCACAGTCAGTCGATCAGGGCGTTGAGCAGGGATTCCTGGAGATAACCGAGATACGCGTAGACCGAAAGCTGGAACACCCGGCTGGACGTGGGATCGTCCGCGACCGCGTCGTCGAGCTCCGCGCCCAGGTCCGTGCCGTCCTTGATCTCCAGCCGTACCCCCATCGCCAACCGGGCGTCGTTGAGCGCCCGCAACCACGCCTCGGCCGCCTCGGCGTCCAGGCGTACCTCCCCGCCGCCGCCGTCGGGCAACGCGGCCAGGATCGCACCGGCCTGATCGATCTTCGCGGTCTTCAGGTCGCCTTCGGTGTACCTGCGGAACTCCGCAGTGCCCACGGCGTCGTCCGGGTACGCCTCCGGGAAGAGTCGGCAGACAACCGGGTCAGAGTGGTCGAATCCGTCGGTGAGCAGGCCAACCACCTCGGAGGCGACCTTACGCAGCACCCGCACCTCGTCCACCGCGAAGGTGGCCACGTACCGGTCACCCCGGCGGCGGAACATGCTCACGACCGGTCCACCGTCGCCCAGAGTCCGTACGCGTGCAGCTGGGAGGCGTCGTGCTCCATGCGCTCGCGGGCCCCGCTGGAGACCACGGCCTTGCCCTTGTGGTGCACGTCCAGCATGAGCTGCTCGGCCCTTTCCCGGCTGTAGCCGAAAAGCTTCTGGAAGACCCAGGTCACGTAGGTCATCAGGTTGACCGGGTCATCCCACACAATCGTCACCCACGGTCGGTCAGCCGCCGGCACCTCATCGGTGTCCGGGGTCTCGACCGGTGCAACCTGCGGAGCCGCCATGTCCCCCATCGTGCCACCGGATCCGGGGAATCGAGGAACCGGAACGCCGGACCGGCCCGGAACGCCGCCCACGGCCGCGTCACCGGCACGACTGGTCGCGTCCCGGGCACGGATCGATGCCCCACCGGCGTTACCGGCGGGGTCGGCGGCGGCCCGGTCAGGCGAGCAGGATGCCGTGTTCGGCAGCATCAGACAGCACCGCGCTCAGCGAGACGCGCAGCGCCTCGAACCGGCGGGCGACCTCCCGCGACAGCTCCAACTCGATCTCCCGCAACGCCCGCTGCGCCCAGGCCCGCGCCGCGCTTGGGTCGTTGTTGCCCGGCGCACGCCAGTGCTGCCAACAGCCGCCCGACAACGCCACAGCCACCGGCGGGAGCACCGCCGAACGGGGCGCCCCGGGATAGGCGGACAGCATGTCGATCGCCTCCGCGCCGTTCAGTGACGCCACACCCGCCGAGTTGGTGACGAGGAACGCCCGCGCCAACTCCTGCGCGTTCGCCTCGTCCACCAGGCCCCAGCGGACCGCCTTGTCGATCCGTCGGCGGACCCCCTCGGGCAACGGCGTGCCGAAGAGCCGCCCGGCGGCCTCGTCGACGAGTTCGCCGGCATGGTGATCGCACTGCGCGGTGGCCAGCAGGGACAGCGCCGCCATCTCCCGGTCGAGCAGTTGCGGCAGGCCGGCGCAGCCGACCCCGAAGACGATCTCCTGCACCACACGCATGTGCATGTTCGCCAGTTCCAGGGCGAGGTGTTGCCGGATCCGCCGCGCGGCCGTACGGACCTGCCGGTCGAGCTGTTCCGACCATTCCTCCGGCGCGGCCAGCACCGGCACCCGGCCACGCTCGCCCGGCAGCTCGGGTGGCTCAAGACTGCCCCGGCGCAGTGCCTCGTCGGAGGCCCAGTTCGCCAGGGTCCGCCGCACCTCGGCCGCACCGCCGGTGGCCAATGGGAACCAGCGGGCGTCGGCCAGCCCGGGCACGGCGACGAGCAGCGCGGCCCGGTGCGCCTCGACGGTGACCGTGACCGGATCAACCGCCGGGCCACCGGACTCCCCCGATCCCCGCACCGCCACCGTGCCCTCACCGGCCGCCCAGCCGTCGACGCCCGGCGTGACCGCGAAGAACACCTCCACCGGTGTCCCGGCGATGTCGGACAGCAGATCCAACTCCGCGGCGCCGAACGACTGGTCCGCCGCGATCACGAACAGCAGAGCGCCGGCCCGGCCCACCGCGTCGAGCAGGACCCCGCACCCGGCTGATCCGAGCGTGTCGATGTCCGGCGTGTTGACGAGCACCAGCCGTCTCGCCAAGGGCTGCGGCAGGCTCAGCTCGACCCGGCGCGGCGGCCGGGCCAGCGCCGGCCCCGCCGTCGGGAGATCGGGTCGGTACGCGTGCGGCGTGCGGTAGCCGGGCACGTAGGCGGCCCGGGTGGGGGTGGCGCTGTGTCGCACCACCAGCCAGCTACCGTCGGGCACGGCGAGCATTCCGGAGTCGATTTCCAGGAGCGTGGCGAGCACGGCGCTCCGCCCGGCGTTGGCCGGACCGGCCGCGACCACCGCGATCGGCTCCTGAGCGTCGGTGGCCGACACGCCGAGCCGCTCCGGAAAGGGCCGTCGAGCAGGTCGCCCTGCCGGATCATCGGGCGTACCGAGGCGGTGGAGTGGGCCCGGCTTCATCAGTCGGCGGCCTCCGAGGCAGGGCGACCGGCGGACCGGCCGCAGTGAACATCCGGTGACGACACTCGGATTCCGGAAGAGTAAGGGTGCGAGCGTCAGGAACGGGACAATTGCGATACTCACGGGTAACTCAGCGACTACTCAACTTCACCGGCGCGCGCCACCGTGCGGACGGTAGTCGCATCGATATGCTGCGCGAATGAGTCGGTGGAGCTTCGTGGGCCGGGCTGAGCAACTCGACCGTCTCCGGGTGGCGGTGGCCGGTGTTCACGGCCGGGGAATCCTCTTCACCGGCAGCGCTGGCATCGGCAAGAGCCGCCTACTCCACGAGGGTGTCGACGCGCTGCCCGGTGATGACTACGCGGTCTGGCGCATCGCGGCCAGCGCCACCACGTCCGCGATGGCCTTCGGCGGGCTGATCCAGGTGCTGCCGGAGCAACCCCAGGGCCTGTCCCCGGCCGGCATCCTGCGGTGGGCCCTCGACGTGTTGCAACACCAGGCCGCCGGCCGGCGGATCGTCCTCGCGGTCGACGACGCGCACCTGCTCGATCCACCGTCGGCCGCACTGGTGCATCTGGTGGCCCGGACGGAGAACGCCTCAGTGGTCGGCACCCTGCGCGACGGGGAGCAGATCCCGCTGCCGATCCGGGCACTGTGGACAGACGGGCTGGTCGAACGGGCCGAGCTGGGTCCGATGACACCGGACGAGACGGCGGCCATGCTCAACGCCATCGTCGGCGGCCAGGTGGACAGCGGCTCCACCGACCGACTGGGCCGACTCAGCGCCGGCAACCCCCTGCTGCTGCGCGAGTTGGTGCACGCCGCCACCAACAGTGGCGAACTCGTCGAGAAGTACGGCGTCTGGACCTGGACGGGACGGCTGGAACTGGCGCCCAGCCTGACCGAGCTGATCGACATCCGGATCGGTCAGCTCACCCCCGGGGTGCGGGCCGTGGTCGAGCTGGTCGCGTTCGGCGAGCCGCTCGGTCTGCGGCTGCTGCACCAGGCCGTCGAACAGCACGACGTGGAGTACGCCGAGGAGCGTGGACTGATCACCATGGTGGAGTCCGACCGGCGGCTCGACGTCCGGCTGGCCCATCCGCTCTACGGCGAGGTGGTACGCCGACAGTGCCCGGTGAGCCGGACCCGCCGGTTGCAGGCGAACCTGGCGGACCTGCTGGACAAGGTCGGCAAGCGGCGGCGGGAGGATCTGCTGCGGGTGGCGAGGTGGCGGCTGGCCTCTGGCACCGCACAGGACCCGACGATGCTGATCGCGGCGGCCGGTGAGGCGTTCGCACGGTACGACGTACCCCTGGCGACCCGGCTGGCCCGCGCGGCGCTCGACGCCGGTGGCGGGTTCGACGCCGCCGAGTTGCTGGCGACCATCCTGATGTTCGCCGACCGGCCCGCCGAGGCGCTCGGCGTGCTCGACGCCGTCGCCACCGACGCCGGCCAGGAGGAACGGCTCAGTCGGTGGCTGACGGTGCGGGGCATGGTCAGCTACTGGGGGCTGAGCCAGGCGTCCACTGTGGAGGAGATTGCCGACGAGGGCACGAAACTGACCGACGCCGCCGCGCAGGCCCGGGTCCGTGCCTTCGAGGCGATCATGCGGCTGCATCGGCTGGAGGCCCCGGCCGCGCTCCGGCTCGCACAGGGCGTGCTGGACCGGCCGGCGGCCAGTGTCGCCGCTCGCGAGCTGGCCCGCTGCACCATCGCGCACCTACAGGCCGTCCAGGGGCAACTGAGCCGCAGCGCCGCCGCGGTGGACCTGGTGCAGGCGAAGGCGGCCAATTGGCGGGCGGACATGCCGTACCTCCAACTGGCGGTGGAGTTGGCCCGGGGCACCCGGCTGGCCCTCTCCGGCGACCTCGTCGGCATCGACGCGTTGGTCGCCGACGAGTTCGCCGACCTCGCCGACGCGGGAGACTTCCGGCTCGGCACCGGCTACCTGGCGATCCTGCGCGCGTACGCGGCCCGGCTGCGCGGACGCAGCGACACCGCGTTGCAGGCCGCGCTCAGTGCCTGCGCGGTCCTCGCGACCAGTCGGGTCTACGCGGGGCTGGCCCAGGCGGAGCGGGCGCAGGCCGCCGCGCTGCGCGGAGACGCCCGGCAGGCCGCCGAGGCGATCGCCGAGGCCGACCGCCTCCACTCCCCGAGCATGGCCGTGCTGTACCCGTGGCTGGAGCAGGCCCGGGTGGCGGCGCTGGCGGCCGGCGGTGACCTATCGACGGCGGTGAGCCGACTGCACAGCTTGGCGGATCGGCTACGCGCTGACGGCTTCGCCGGGCACGAGACCCTGGTGCTGCACGACCTGGTCCGGCTCGGTCAGGCTGCGGCGCAGACCGGGCCGAGGTGTTCCGATGGCACCCGCCGTACCATCGCGCAGCGGTTGACGGAGCTGTCCGAGCAGGTCGACGGGGAGTTGCCGCCCCTGCTGGCCCGGCATGCGCGGGCGTCGGCCGATGCCGCGCCGGAAGGGCTACTCACCGCCGCCGACGGTTTCGCCGAGCGCGGGCTCGATCTGCTGGCCGCCGAGGCCGCCGCCGAAGCGGTGCACCTGTTGCGGCAGCGCCGCTCGCCCGAGGTCGCCCACGCCCGGCAACGACTCGGCGCCTTCCTCGCCTGCTGTGACATGGTGCACACTCCGGCGCTCCAGGCGGCCACTCCCACGTTGACCGACCGGGAGTGGGAGGTGGCTCGGCTCGCGGCGGACGGCAGTACCAGTCGCGCCATCGCTGAGCAGCTCTTTCTCTCCGCTCGCACGGTGGAGAACCACCTACAGCGGGTGTACAGCAAGCTCGGGGTGACCAGCCGGGCGGAGCTGCGGGTGGCGCTCGGCACGATCCCGGGGCACGACGGCACGACGACGACGTGAACCCTAGTCTGAGGGGGTGCACACCCTTGGTCCCGCGCTGCTGACCGACCACTACGAGCTGACCATGGTCAACGCCGCCCTGCGGGACGGCACGGCCGACCGCCGCTGCGTCTTCGAGGTGTTCAGCCGGCGGCTGCCCCCGGGCCGCCGGTACGGCGTGGTCGCCGGCACCGCCCGTCTGATCGAGCTGATCCGTGAGTTCCGCTTCGACCCGGCCGACATCGAGTTCCTGCGCCGCACCGGCGTGGTGGACGATCCGGCCGCCGACTGGCTGGCCCGCTACCGGTTCACCGGCGAGATCGACGGGTACGCCGAGGGTGAACTCTTCTTCCCCGGTTCGCCGATCCTGACCGTGTCCGGCGGCTTCGCCGAGTGCGTGGTGCTGGAGACGCTGGTACTGTCGGTGCTCAACCACGACTGTGCGGTGGCCGCCGCGGCGGCGCGGATGGTCACCGCCGCACGCGGGCGGGCGTTGATCGAGATGGGGTCGCGGCGGGCGCACGAAGAGGCGGCGGTGGCGGCGGCGCGGGCGGCCTACCTGGCCGGTTTCCGGTTCACCTCCAACCTGGCGGCGGGCCGCCGGTACGGCATCCCCACCGCAGGCACCGCCGCACACGCCTTCACCCTGCTGCACGACGACGAGCGGGCCGCGTTCGCCTCTCAGGTCGCCACGCTGGGCAAGGACACCACGTTGCTGGTCGACACGTACGACATCAGCCAGGGCATCCGTAACGCGATCGCGGTGGCCGGGCCGGAACTGCGGGCGGTCCGGATCGACTCCGGCGACCTGGCCGTGATCGCCCAGCAGTCCCGACAGTTGCTGGACTCGCTCGGTGCCACCGAAACGAAGATCATCGTCTCCGGTGACCTCGACGAGTACGCCATCGCGTCGTTGGCCGCCGAGCCGGTGGACATGTACGGCGCCGGCACCGCCGTGGTGACCGGCTCCGGCGCACCCACCGCCGGCCTGGTCTACAAGCTGGTCGAGGTGGAGGGCCGCCCGGTGGTCAAGCGGTCCGAGCACAAGGCCACCATCGGCGGCCGCAAGGTCGCCGTTCGTCGGCACAAGCCGACCGGTACCGCCACCGAGGAGATCATCGTCCCGCAGGGGGTCCCGGACCACCGGCCCAACGACCGCCTGCTGCAACGGTCGTACGTCGTGGCCGGCGAGCCGGTGAGCCTGCCGACGCTCGACGAGTCGCGGGAACATCTGCGACAGTGCCTCATCTCGATCCCGTGGGAGGGGCTGAAGCTTTCCGCGGGCGACCCGGCCATCCCGGTCACCGTGGTACCCGCCGAGTGAGAGGAGTGGGGTCGGTGAGCAACGCGCTGATCATCGTGGACGTGCAGAACGACTTCTGTGAGGGCGGCTCGTTGGCCGTGGCCGGCGGGGCGGGCGTCGCCGCCGGCATCTCCCGACTGCTGGCCGCCGAGCCGGACCGTTGGGAGCACGTCGTCGCGACGAAGGACTACCACGTCGACCCGGGCACGCATTTCTCCGACTCGCCGGATTTCGTGAGCACCTGGCCCCGGCACTGCGTGGTCGACACCCCGGGTTCCGAGTTCCACCCGGAGTTGGCCACCGACCGGATCGAGGCGATCTTCCTCAAGGGCGAGTACTCCGCCGCGTACTCCGGGTTCGAGGGGCACACCGGGAACGGCGAAGGTCTTGCCGACTGGCTGCGGCGGCACGGCGTGGATCGGGTGGACGTGGTCGGTATCGCCACCGACCACTGCGTACGGGCCACTGCCCTGGACGCCGCCCGGGAGGGCTTCGACACCACCGTCCTGCTCGACCTGACGGCGGCTGTCGCCCCGGACACCACCGACATCGCGCTGCGCGCCTTCGACGGTGCCGGGATCGCCACAATCGGCGCCCCTGTGATCAAAGCCGCATGAGGCGTTAATCCGTTGGCAGCCGTCATGCCGCCGGTCAAGGATGTCCGGCGGAGGTACGGACCGACGTGAACATGAAGCCTTACCGGGAGGCGCTCGCCCTGCCCGGTTTGCGGTCGCTGCTGCTGGTGGCGGTGTTGGCCCGGGTGCCGTTGACCGCCACCGGCGTCACGCTGACGTTCTACGTCGTACAGGACCTCGGGCGCGGCTACGGTGCGGCGGGCCTGGTCGGCGCGGCGATCACCGTCGGCGCGGCGGTCGGCGGCCCGTTGCTCGGCCGCCTGGTGGACCGTCGCGGCTTGCGGCCGGTGCTGGTGCTGACCGCCGTGGCGGAGGCCGTCTTCTGGTCCAGCGCGCCGATGTTGTCGTACTACCTGCTGTTGCCGGCCGCGTTCCTGGCCGGCCTGCTGGCGCTGCCGATCTTCTCGGTGATCCGGCAGTCCATCGCCGCGCTGGTCCCGGCGGAGAAGCGCCGACCCGCGTACGCCCTGGACTCCATGTCGGTCGAGCTGTCGTTCATGATCGGTCCCGCCCTGGCCACGGTGGGTGTCACCACCATCTCCGCCCGCCTCACGCTCTACCTCGTCGGTGCCGGCATCGTCGCCGCCGGGGTGGTGTTGTGGCTGCTCAACCCACCGGTACGCAGCGCCGCCGAGGAGTCGACGGGACCACAGCCACGGATCGCCCGGCGACAGTGGCTCACCTCGCGACTGGTGGCGGTGTTCGCCGTCAGCGCTGCGGCGACCCTCGTGCTCGGCGGCACCGACGTGGCGGTCATCGCGGTGCTGCGGGAGAACGGCGACGTCGGTTTCACCGGCGCGGTGCTCTCCATCTGGGCGGTGGCGTCACTGGTCGGCGGCTTCACGTACGGCGCGGTGCACCGCTCGTTCTCCCCGGTGACGCTGATGGCCGCGCTGAGCCTGTGCACCATCCCGGTGGGGCTCGGCGGGGCACACTGGTGGCTACTCTGCCTCGCGCTGATTCCGGCCGGTCTACTCTGCGCGCCCACCATCGCGGCCACCTCCGACGCGGTCAGCCGCCTGGCCCCGGCCAACGTACGCGGCGAGGCGATGGGTATGCACGGCTCGGCGGTCACCGTCGGCATCGCGGTCGGCGCTCCGCTGGCCGGTGCGGTCATCGACGCCACCGCACCGCTGTGGGGGTTCGCGGTCACCGGCGCGATCGGTGCCCTGGTGGCCCTGGCGGTGCTGCCGAGCGAACTTCGCCACCGGCGCTCGGACGCCTCTGCCACCGCCCCGAGCGACGCCGACCGCGACACGCCACCGCTCGCCCCAACCCCCTCCTGACCTCACCCATGGGCCCGGCGGGTCTTCCTCGTCGCGGATCCGACCGACCCCCGCCCCCGCCCCCGCGCGCCGCGCGGACAGCGGACAGCGGACAGCGGACAGGGATCTTCCACCTCGCCTACCCGCCATCCGATCCACCGCCTCGTGAGCCCAGCCCAGGCCAGGCCAGCCCAGGCCAGGTCAGGCCGGGCCAGGTCAGGCCGGGCCAGGTCAGGCCGGGCCACCACGAAGCGTGACATCTACTCCACCTCACCATCTCCCAAGCGCTCGCTTTGCTCTGCTTACACGGACGCACAGAAATTACGCACCGTGTTCACATGGTCGACGGCCCACCCTCGCGCTGACGCGTCTGAGCAGGTAGATCGCTTGTGCGTGGGTTGAAGCAGAGCAAAGGATGGCAAGGGACAACAGGCAGGCAGCCGGGGATTGTCACCCAGAGTTATGTTCACCGCGACCAGGAGACCGCTACCGAGGGTGAGGGCGAGGAGCGCCGCCGCTTGGCGGGCAGCGGGGCGGCAACACAGGCGGGGACGGAAATGCGGACGGGCGCCGACCCCTGGTGGGGGATCGGCGCCCGTCGTACGGCGCTGTTGGTCAGTTGCGGTCGATGTCGCTGGCTACGTCCTCGGTGTAGCTGGCACCGCCGTCGGACTCCTTGGTCAGCGGCTTGGCACCACCCTCGGGCGGACCGGCCAGCGTCTGCCCGGCGGCCAGCTCCGGGAACTTGTGGTCGAAGGCGGGCCGCTCCGAGCGGATCCGGGGCATCCGGTCGAAGTTGCGAAGCGGCGGCGGCGAACTGGTCGCCCACTCCAGCGAGTTGCCGTGACCCCACGGGTCGTCCACCTCGACCACCGGGCCGGCCTTGTAGGACTTCCAGCAGTTGTAGATGAACGGCAGCGTCGAGATACCGGTGATGAAGGCACCGATCGTGGAGATCATGTTCAGCGTGGTGAAGCCGTCGCCGGGCAGGTAGTCCGCGTACCGGCGGGGCATGCCCTCGTTACCCAGCCAGTGCTGGATGAGGAACGTGGTGTGGAAGCCGATCATGGTCAGCCAGAAGTGAATCTTGCCGAGCCGCTCGTCGAGCATCCGGCCGAACATCTTCGGGAACCAGAAGTAGATGCCGGCGAACACCGCGAACACGATCGTGCCGAAGAGCACGTAGTGGAAGTGCGCCACCACGAAGTACGAGTCGTGCAGGTGGAAGTCCAGCGGCGGCGCGGCCAGCAGCACCCCGGTCAGACCACCGAAGAGGAAGGTGACCAGGAAGCCGACGGACCAGAGCATCGGCGTCTCGAAACTGATCTGCCCCCGCCACATGGTGCCGATCCAGTTGAAGAACTTCATGCCGGTCGGCACGGCGATCAGGTAGCTCAGGAAGCTGAAGAACGGCAGCAGCACCTGACCGGTGGCGAACATGTGGTGCGCCCAGACGCTCATCGACAGACCGGCGATGGCGATGGTGGCGGCGACCAGGCCCTTGTAGCCGAAGATCGGCTTGCGGGAGAAGACCGGGATGATCTCGCTGACGATGCCGAAGAACGGCAGCGCGATGATGTAGACCTCGGGGTGGCCGAAGAACCAGAACAGGTGCTGCCAGAGCATCGGCCCGCCGGTCTCCGGGCTGTAGACCTGTGCACCGAGTAGCCGGTCGGCGGCCAGCGCGAACAGCGCGGCGGCCAGCAGCGGGAAGACCAGGATCACCAGGAGGCTGGTGACCAGCATGTTCCAGGTGAAGATCGGCATCCGGAACATGGTCATGCCCGGCGCGCGCAGGGTCAGGATCGTGGTGATCAGGTTGACCGCGCCGAGGATGGTGCCCAGACCGGAGACGGCCAGGCCGACCACCCACAGGTTGCCGCCGACGCCCGGGGCGTGCTCAGTGGTGCTCAGCGGGGTGTACGCGGTCCAGCCGAAGTCCGCCGCGCCACCCGGGGTGAGGAAGCCGGCGGTGGCCATGGTGCCACCGAACAGGTACAGCCAGTAGGCGAAGCTGTTCAGGCGCGGGAAGGAGACATCCGGAGCGCCGATCTGGATGGGCACGACGTAGTTGCCGAACGCGAACACGATGGGCGTCGCGAAGAACAGCAGCATGATCGTGCCGTGCATCGTGAACAGCTGGTTGTACTGCTCGGGCGACAGGAACTGCAGCCCGGGCCGGGCCAGCTCGGCCCGCATGATCAGGGCCATCAGACCACCGATCATGAAGAACACGAACGCGGTGACCATGTACATGATCCCGATTTGCTTCGCGTCCGTGGTCCGCAGCAGCCGCGCGATGGCCGACCCCTTGACCGGCTCCCGGACCGGCCAGGGCCGGGTCACGACCGGCTTGGGTGCGACGGTGGTCACGAGTGGCCTCCGGTTCTGGGTTGTCCCGCTCGGCACGCGCTGTATCGGCGGGCCGTCATCCGCAAGGAGGATAGTCCCCGGCAGGTGAGAGCACCGCGTGGGGTAGCCCGGAGGTGGATCACAGCGGGCCGAGGAGCAGCCGGTAGTGCTCGCCGAAGATGCGGTCGCCGCGTCCGCGCAGCAACGGGTCGCGCAGCGCGGGCGGCACGTCGCGGGTGCGGTTGCGGTCCCGGGTCCGGTCCTGCACCCATCGGGTACGCGGCCGACGGCGACTCTCGTACGCGGTCAGCGCCGCGTCGACGCTGCCTGCCGCGTGCAACGACTCGGCCAGCACCACGGCGTCCTCCAGGGCCATCGCCGCCCCCTGGGACAGGGTCGGGGCGGTGGCGTGGGCGGCGTCGCCGATCAGGAGCACCCGGCCGCGGTACCAGCGCCCGAGTTCGACCTCGTCGGTGGTGGTGGCGTACACCCCGTCGAGTGCGTCGAGCACCTCCGGCACCGGTCCGCCGTACTCACCGAACAGCTCGCGTAGCCGGGCCAGCGGGTCGGCCGGGAGGTCGGTGCCGGCTTCGTCGGCGTAGCAGTGCAGACGCCCGGCGCCGATCGGCACCATGAGGAAGCCGCAGCGTTGCCCGAGCAGCGCGGTCCACTCGTCGACCGCCGGGCCGTCGCGTACCACGCTGCGATAGACCACCTGCCCGGCAGGGCGCGGTGGGCCACCGAGGGCGGCCAGCGTACGGATCGAGGAACGCGGCCCGTCGGCCCCGATCACCAGGTCGTACTCGGTCTGGGTGCCGTCGACGAAGGTGACGCCGACGGTGGAGGGCAGCAGCTCGATGGTGCGTACCTCCGCACCGTGCCGGACCGCACCACCGGCACCGCTGAGCAGCACCCGGTGCAGGTCGGAGCGGGCCAGCGCGCGGCACTCGCCGACTCCGTCCCAGAGTGCGTCGAGGTCGACCTCGCACAGCGGCGCGCCGGTCGAGTCGAGGAACCGCTGCCGGTGGATGACCTTGCCGTACGGGCGGACCGGGCCGTCGAGGTCCAGCCGACGCAGCGCGCGGGCCGCGTTGCCGGGTAGGTACAGGCCGACATCGGTGAGATCGTGCGGCGGGGCCTTGTCGGTGAGGTCCGGCCGAAAGCCCGCCAGGCGCAGCGCACGGGCCACGGCGAGCCCGGCGATGCCCGCGCCGACGACGAGAATGCGCAGGGGGGAGCCACGCATGGGGTTGTACGCCTCCGGAGGGGTTCGGCACGCGTTGAAGGCAAGAGACTACTCGGCGCAATCGGCACACACCAGAGGCAACCGGCCCACCCCCGACATCCCTCGGCATTGTCGTATCCGCCCGTCGGCGGCGGTGTCCAGCCGGCCGGAGCGGGCCGGATGTCTGATGGTGGCGTCCGTGACAGTCGTCGCATTTACCGCCTATCACCCTCACCGGTTGCGCTGATTGTTTCAAGGATGTAAATGTGACGATGAGCGTGGGAGCGCTCCCGGAGGTTGTGAACGCTCCCAACGCTTCATCCGCATCCAACGAGGCGTCCGGGCGACGCCGCAGCGCTAGGAGCATCATGAGACGTACCTTGCGGGCCACCATGGCCATCGGGCTGGTGGCCGCCAGCTCGATCGTCGCCGTGGCCCTCGGCGGCACCGCCTCCGCCGACACCCAGATCTGTGAGCAGTACGGCTCGACCGTCATCCAGAACCGTTACGTGGTGCAGAACAACCGCTGGGGCACCACCGCCCAGCAGTGCATCAACGTCACCAACAACGGCTTCGAGATCATTACCCAGAACGGCAGCAGCCCGACCAACGGCGCCCCCACTGCGTACCCGTCGGTCTTCTTCGGCTGCCACTACACCAACTGCTCCCCCGGCACCAACCTGCCGATCCAGGTCAGCCAGATCAGCAGCGCGACCAGCAGCATCAACTACCGGTACGTGAGCAACGGCATCTACAACGCCTCGTACGACATCTGGCTCGACCCGTCACCGAAGCGGGACGGCGTGAACCAGATGGAGATCATGATCTGGTTCAACCGGCAGGGCCCGATCCAGCCGATCGGCTCGCCGGTTGGCAACGCTAACATCGACGGGCGCAACTGGGAGGTGTGGCGGGGCAGCAACGGCTCTAACAACGTCATCTCCTACGTCGCCTCGTCGACCATCAGCAGCGCCAACCTGAACCTGCTGGCGTTCATCAACGACACCCGCAACCGCGGCGCGATCACCAACTCCTGGTACCTGACCAGCATCCAGGCCGGCTTCGAGCCCTGGCAGGGTGGCGTCGGTCTGGCCGTGACGAACTTCTCGGCCACGGTCAACGGCGGCGGCAACAACAACCCGCCGCCCACCACGCCCCCGCCCTCGGGCAACAGCTCCTGCGCGGTGAAGTACACCGCCAACTCGTGGAACAACGGCTTCACCGCCGACGTGCAGATCACCAACACCGGTTCCAGCACGATCAACGGCTGGACGCTGGCCTACTCGCTGCCCTCCGGGCAGCAGGTGACAAACGCCTGGAACGCCACGGTGAACCAGAGTGGATCGTCGGTGACCGCCCGCAACGTCGACCACAACGGCACGATCTCCCCCGGCGGCACCGCCAGCTTCGGCTACCAGGGCACGCTGAACGGGTCGTACTCCAACCCCACCAGCTTCACCCTCAACGGCACCGCCTGCTCCCGCTCCTGACCAGGATGTGACGGGGGTGCGGCGACCGCCGCACCCCCGTCACAAGGCGCGCTAACCGGGCTCGTCCGGGCTGCCTCACCAACGACCCTGTCTCACATTCGGTGGTGACGGAGCGTGCTGGCCGAAACTCCCGAGCCCGCCAGACGCAGCCACAAATGAGCCTTTTCCAACCTGATTAGCTGCGGCGCGGTGTTGATGGGCCGAGGATCGATGAGGACGAGGCTCCAGGTAAGACAGCTGTCGACCAAGATCAGACGCCCCGGCCGGGAGCCTCGCTTGTGCTGCCTTTCACGATCTCGTTGTCCCAGCCGGACCCTGAACCACCTCACCGACCGCATCCGCAGCCGCCGCAAGCAGCATCGATCGCGCTGGCGGCGCCTCGATCCGGGGCGACAGGAGCTGCTCGTTCTCGCTGACCTGCGCAACGGCGATACCGACACCCGTCTGGCCGCCGGGTTCGCTGTCGGTGTCCCCGCTGCCTGGCGCTACGTGCAGGAAGCGGTCGCGGTGCTCGCGGCAGCGGCCGACGACCCGGCCACGGCCATGCGGCGGATCCGGCTGCCGGCATACGCGATCTGCGACGGCACACTGATCCCGATCGACCGCGTCGCCGACCAATAGCCCTACTACTCCGGAAAGCATCAACGGCACGGGGTGAACGTTCAGGTCATCGCCGATACGGCCGGCTGGATAGCGGTTCGGGCTGCCGGGCGGTGTTGACGGCAACGTGTACAGACCGCCACGCCCGAACGGCACGCGTGTTACTCAGCGAGAGCCCGGCGGAGGTCCTTCATCAACAGCAGCAGGTGCATCGGGTCGGTGGGGCTCGACTCGAACTTGGCCAGGCGTAGGTAGAAGTCTCGGGCGGCGTCGGTTTCGCAGTGGATGAGCACCGCGCGCACGCCGATGACCTCGGCGGCAGCCGCTATGCGCCGCAGCGCGTCGACAACCAGGGCACGTCCGAGACCCGCACCCTGGACGCTGCGGTCGACGCCGAGCCGGGTCAGGATCACCACGGGCTGGTGGTAGCGACCGGCACCCTGCCGCAGCCGCGGGGACGCGTCAGCCGGGGCGACACTCCCGGCAGCGAGGGCGTAGTAGCCGATCACCCGGCGATCCGGGTGATCGGTGTCGGCAACGACGTACACGCGAGACAGGCCAGCTCGGTGCGCCTGCAGGGCATGCTCGGCAAGCCAGACGGACTGGGCCGGCGAGCCGCAGTCGAAGCCTGTCACCACGTGCATGGCCGACAACGGCTCGACCGACGAGAAACGCAAGCTCACCGGCGCGCCTCGCCAGGGTTGTCTAGAACCGTCGGTCCGGCCAGTAGGTCACGCAGGCCGGCAACATCCTGGGCCGGCCGCTCAAGCGCCTCGTCGAACACCCGCCACGCGTCCTCGTCCAGCAGAAACGCCCGCCGGTCAGCCAGCACATCAGCAGCCGCGTCGGTAGCCGCCTTCAGCACGAACGTCGACACACTCGCGCCGGCGGCCTCGCTGGCCGCCTCCAGCAGCGCCTTCTGCTCGGCATCCACCCGCAGGTGCAGCCGCTCCGCCTTCGCACTCATGACCCGAGTGTACGCACATCGTACGCCATAGCGAAGAGCAGGGACCTAGCTTGATCTTTAACCTGTGCGGCGTGGCCGGGGATTGGTCGATTTCTTCTGGGAAGAGGTTGTCTTCCCGGTCGCGCTGCTGGTGACGATGTGGACGTCGTGGCGGCGGGTGGGGTGGCGGTTGGGTCGTCCTGGTGGGCGGCCGGGTCCTGGTCGGGTGGGTTTTGGTGCGCTGGCGGGACAGGGGCTGTTGGCGCGTAGGTGCCGAAATCCGCGGCGGACGCGGGCGGGGGTGAGCCGTTCGGGTGGGGCGGGTCGTTCCCACGGGTGGCGCAGGTCTGCGGCGAGTGGTCGGGCCAGCCGGAGTTGGGTGTGGGC